>JASFKL010000357.1:0-3956 GCA_050118655.1 Gammaproteobacteria bacterium
GATCTGTTTCCCGAATACGACATCAAGACCCGCGCGGTCGGTTATCGCGATCACCGCACCGGCCGGACCCGCGATTCCTTCGTGCATGTCGCGGTGCATCTGCTCGACGGGCGCAGCGACGAACAAAAAGCCATGCTGAGCGAGGCGGTGCTCGGCCGCATCGAACCGCTGTTGCCGCGCGTAGCGAGCGTCGGCGTCGAAATTGTCGACATGCACCGCGCGAGTTACCGCAAACGCGTGCTCGAGTGACGCTCCCGGTCGGTCTGGGATCAACCGGGCTCTGACCCGGCGGCGGTCGGCTATCCCGCGAAGATAATGGCCCGGGCGTCGACGGGATCGATTTCGCGAAGTTCGCCCAGCAGGCGCTGCACCGCGTCCAGATCGGTGCCGAGGTACTCGTTGTCGGGCTGTTGCGCGCACTGATGAACGCCGATGCACAGGCTCATGCACAACCGCATGCAAATGAAATCGAATGCTGTTTCGATCTCCGCCGGCCGCAACGGCAACATCTCGCGATAGCCCGCGAACAGCGCGGCGGCGGCTTCCAGCGGGGCCCTCCGGTCGAGCATCACGTAGGTGGCCGCGATCGACGGGTCGACCACCAGCCAGCCGTTTACCATGTCGCCGAAATCGATGATGCTCAGCAGCCGCGAGCCGGATTCGTCGATCACCAGGTTGGCGCGGTTGGCATCGTTGTGAATCACCCTGCGGCGCAATTCCGCAAGGCGCGGCAAGACGCGATGCCGGTAGCCGGCGGCAAAATGCTCGACGAGCGCGCCTGCCGTATCGCCGAGCAGCGGGCTGTAAGTGTCGACGATCTCCGGCGCCGAATCCATTTTCCACAACAGGGGCCGTTCCAGCGCCGGGTGGGAAAAGTCTTCCAGCGCGCGGTCGAGCGATGCCAGCCTGCTGCCGATATCCCCGAGCAGTGCCAGCGACGGATTCTCGATCTCGCGCAACAACCGCCCCTCGACATACGGCAAGGCCCGGCAGACATGACTGCGGCCGCCGGCGTCGCGCACGGGCTCCATGGATTTACCGTTGACCGATTCCAGGGCCTTCACCGTGGCCGGAAACACCCGTGCCGCAGCGAGTTTCTCGAATACCCGGTGCTGGCATTCGAGCATCGCCGGCGACTCCGCGGCATTGGCGATCTTGAATACGACCCGGGCCCCCTTCTCGCCGACGAGGAAGTTCAGGTCGCGTTCGCCGTCGAGCTGGCGGATCGGCCCGTCGAGGCCGTACAGCTGCCTCGCGAGTGCGGCCGCCTCGTCGATATCGAACTCCGGCAAGATGCAATTATCCGTCATCGAAAAAAAAGCTTCCGAATAAAGTTGTCGATTCTACCCCGACCCGAATTCCTTATCCCGGAAATTTAATCCCGATAATTCGCTCCGAGCCGAATTCGGCAGGGCCTCGGAGCTAATGTCGCATCCGGTTAATCTGCTGACGTAGACGGATTGCGGGGCTGGATATATAGTCGGCCAAAAACTGGAGTAACGCATGGCGCTACGGCTTGGAATCGATACCGGCGGAACCTTTACCGACGCGGTGCTGGTCGACGACGACAGGAAAATCGTCAATGCCGAGAAAAGTCTGACCACGCGCTTCGATCTGAGCCTCGGCATCGGCGATGTGGTCGACAAGCTGCCGGCCGCCTCGCTCACCGAGGTGAGCATGGTATCCCTGTCGACGACCCTGACCACCAACTCCGTGGTCGAAGATCTCGGCGCGCCCGTCTGCGTGCTATTGCCGGGATACAGTTCCGAGCAGGTCAAGCAGAGCGGTTTGCTGAATATCCTGCCGGCGCAGTTCGTGATCCGGCTGGAGGGCGGCTTCGACGCGGTCGGACGCGAGCACGCGCCGCTCGACGAGGCCGGTGCGCGCGAGTCGATCGAAAAACTCAGGGAAGAAGTCTCGGCATTCGCGATTTCGAGCATGTTCGGGACGCGAAATTCCAGCCACGAAAACCGCCTCAAGCGGATGGTCACCGAGCTTACCGGCATGCCCGTGATCTGCGGTCACGAACTGGCCTCGAGCCTGGGCGCGCCGCGCCGCGCGCTGACCGCGGCCTTGAATGCGCGCATGGTGCCGCCGATCAAGGAATTGATTGCCTCGGTACAAAAGATCCTCGATCGCCACGGTATCGACGCGCCGCTGATGCTGGTCAAGGGCGACGGCTCGCTCGCCAGCCTCGAAAACGCGATCGAAAAGCCGATCGGCACGGTGCTTTCAGGGCCGGCCGCCAGCGTGATCGGCGCCTGTCGGCTGTCGGGTCTCGAAAACGCGATCGTCGCCGATATGGGGGGCACCACCACCGACATCGCGATCGTCAGCAACGGACAGCCGCAACTCAGCGACGACGGCGCCCTGATCGGCGACTGGCAACCGATGGTCGAGGCGGTGCGCGTCAATTCGATCGGCCTCGGCGGCGACAGCGAAATCCGCTTCGGCGGCCACACCGGTTTGTCCGTGGGCCCGCGCCGGGTGGTTCCGACCAGCCTGCTCGGATATCTTTACCCGGAAATCATCCCCCGGCTCGAGTCGCAGCTGGCGGGTATGACGAACGCACGCAGCAACCGTTTCGTGATGCGGCTGGAAAACAACCCGGCGCTGCTCAGGCAGCTCAACAGGGTCGAACTCGAGGCCTGGGAGCTGCTGTCCGAAAAACCCGTCGAGCTCGATGCCATCGTCGATGAAAACCGTGCCTACGCGCGCGCACTGGCCAAGCTGAAGCGCCTCGGCCTGGCCATCTACAGCGGCTTCACGCCCACCGACGCGGTGCATGTGCTCGGTATCAATTCGCACTGGAGCAAGCCCGCGGCGGAATTGTCGGCACGCATCTGGATGCGGCAAATGCGCTTTCTCTACGGCTACGGCAAGTGGGACGGAGACGATATCGAAACCGCCTGCCGCGAGGTTTACGAGCTGGTCAACGCGAGTATTCGCCGGCTGCTGATCGAGGTCGGATTGAACGAGTTCGATCTCGCCGGGAAATTCGCCAAGAGCGCCGCAATCGTCGAGACCATCACCCGCATGGCGCTCGGCAGTCACCACAACAAGGGGCGCAAACCGCTGTTCAATCTCGATTTCGCCAGCGACTACCCGATCGTCGCGGTCGGCGCGCCGGCTGCGAGTTATTACCAGGACGTCGCCGACAGCATGAAGATCGGCCTGTATTTGCCCGAGCATGCCGGCGTCGCCAATGCCTTCGGTGCGGTCATGGGCAGCGTGATCCAGCGCGCCCAGGTGACCGTCACCCAGCCGCAGCACGGCATATTCTGCCTGTTTCACGAAGACCAGCCGAAGAATTTCGACAATCTGGACGCGGCCAAGCAGGCGGCCCGCGAAATCGTATCCCGTCTCGCGCAACAAAAGGCGCTGGAAGCCGGCGCCATCGAGCCGACCGTGACGATCGATTACGAAGACCTGCACGTCAAGGATAAAATCGACGGCGAACTGTTTCTCGAATCGACCGTGATCGCGACCGCTATCGGCAGGGCTTGCGACTGGCGCGCCGATACCCGGGCATGAAACTCGCCGAACGCTTGCGCGAGCACGGGCTTTTCCTGCGCGGCGTGGCCCGGCTCGAGGCGCGAGAGCTCGAAACTTGCGGATTGCCCGCGGACAAACCCTGCTGCGCGCTGGTCGGCAACATCGGTTCGAGCTACTGGGCCGATTTCAGCAGCTCGGCCGAGTACCGCGACGGGCGCGCCGATCCGCTCGACCGCTGGAGCCGGCGGATCGCGGAGTCTGTCGCGGCGGAGTACGAACTGCGGCCGGTTTATCCGTTCGAAGGCCCGCCATACTATCCGTTTCAGCAATGGGCGCACCGCGCCGAGGGGCTCGAGCAATCGCCGCTCGGCATCATGATTCATCCCGAGTACGGTCTCTGGCATTCCTACCGATTCGCGCTTTTGGGAGCCGACATCGACGCCGAGAGGGCACCGTCGAGC
>JASFKL010000358.1:0-3945 GCA_050118655.1 Gammaproteobacteria bacterium
AGGCTGAACGTCGTCTGGTACGGCCTCGGCGGACTGTTACTGGCGCTGGTCGCCCTACTGTCGCTGCTGCCGATGCCCGGCACCGGCGTCAACGACAAGCTGTCTCACCTGGTCACTTATTTCTTTCTCGCCGGCTGGTTCGGCCTGCTGGCCCGCAATCGTGCCGCGCTTTTCTGGACCTTCGCCGGCCTGGTCGCTTACGGCGGGCTGATCGAGATATTGCAGGGAACGACTTCTTACCGGGACGCCGAGTGGGCCGACCTGCTGGCCGATGCACTCGGCGCCGCTGTCGGCATCTGGCTGTATTTCACGCCGTTACGGCGATTTCTACTGTTCGTCGATCGAGGCCTTGCGGCGATCTTCCTGCGCTGACGCTTTTTCCCGTTCGATCAACTTCAAACGCGCCTGGCGAATCGCTTCGCCGAGCGCCTCGCCTTCTTTTCCCTGATCCCGTATGGCTTCGATATCCATACCGCGCAGCTTTTCGCCGAGCCGCTCGAGAAATCCGGCCTGCGGGTAGGGCGCGTTTTCGAAATCCTTGCGGCCGCGCAGATCGGCGAGACAGGCATCGAGCATTTTCCTGAAGCGCTCGGGTTTGCGCAGGCAATCGGCCCGGGTCAGCAAGTCGAGCAGCGTCGCCGGCCGGAGATCGAAGGCGCGGTGTACCAGGGTGTGATATTCGGTGGTAATCAGGGCCAGTTCGGTATGCGCCTTCGGCACCCGCCAGCGCTTGCAGAAATTCCTGACCAGTGCCGCGCCGCGTTTTTCATGGCCGTGGTGGCTGGGCAAGATGTCGGCGGCGGTGGTCGCCTTGCCGAGATCGTGCATCAGTACCGCGAAACGGGTTTCGTTGTCGAAGCCGAGTTCGGCGCTTTTCGCGAGGGCCATCATCAGATGTACGCCGGTATCGATTTCGGGATGGTATTTGGCGGTTTGCGGCACCCCGAACAGGGCGTCGATTTCCGGAAACAACAGATCGAGTACGCGGCATTCGCGCAGGGTCAGAAAGAATTGCTCCGGCGCGGTCTCGTCGAGGGCGCGCGACAATTCCGACCAGACGCGCTCGGCGACCAGCGATTCGAGTTCGCCCGAGGCGCCCATTTGCTCGATCAGGTCGCGGGTTTCGGGCGCCAGGGTAAATCCCAGGTCGTGAAAGCGGGCCGCGAAGCGGGCCACCCGCAGCACCCGCACCGGGTCTTCGACGAATGCCTCGGAAACGTGGCGCAGGCGCCGCTCGGCGATGTCCTGCTGCCCGCCGAAGGGATCGACGAGATTGCCGTCCTCGTCCTCGGCGATGGCATTGATCGTCAGGTCGCGGCGCATCAGGTCCTGCTCGATGGTGGTATTCGGATCGGCGTCGATTTCGAAACCCCGGTAACCCGGGCCAGTCTTGCGTTCGCTGCGCGCGAGCGCATATTCCTGTTTGCTCTCGGGGTGCAGGAAGACCGGGAAATCTTTGCCGATGGACTTGTAGCCGAGTTCCAGCATCTGCTCGACGGTGGCGCCGGTGACGACCCAGTCGGTATCTTTCAGTGGCAGTCCGAGCAGGCGGTCGCGAACGGCACCGCCGACACGGTATCTCTTCACGGGCGATCCTCGGGAGACTGTATCGAGCTGTAATCGCGGCGAAATCGGTCGTAGTTGCGCTTGTTGCCGAACATCGCCGGCAGTCCCTTGAGGTACTGGCGCAGGCTGGTGGTGCAGGGGCTGCCGTTTTCGCAAATGTTGGGAGTCTGCAGCGAGCGGTAATTATCCATCGTGAACAGCTTGCCGGGCAGGTTTTGCATGACTATCGCCTGCATCCGCGACAAGCCCTTGCCGAGCGGCAGAATGCGTACCGGCAGGTGCAATTCGGCGATTATCAGTTCGAGGATTTGCCGCAGCGTAAACACCTCCGGGCCGCAGATCGGGTAGCGCTTCGAATAGCTCGCGCGATCGTCGACGGCGTCGGCGATCCTTTCAACGAGGTCGCCGACGTAGACCGGCTGCAGTTTGCTGTCGGCGCAAGCCAGCGGGAAGTAGCCGACGCACCAGCGCAGGATGCCGGCGAACTGATTGATGAAATTGTCTCCCTTGCCGAAAACCACCGATGGCTGGAAGCTGGTTACCTGCAGGCCGCGCTGTCCGAGGGTATGCAGCAGATTTTCGCCTTCGCCCTTGCTGCGCAGGTAGAGGCTGCTGCCGGAAGCCTCGTTGGCGCCGAGCGCGCTGACGTGCAGCAGGCGCCGGATTCCGGCCTGACTGCAGGCATCGACCACGGACTTGATGAAATCGACGTGATAGCGGCGGAAATCGCCCTTGCGTTTTTCGTGCAGGATGCCGACCAGGTTGATCACGATTTGCCGGTCCGCGCACAATGATTTCAGTTCGGCGGGGTCGGTGATCGTGGCCTGTTGCACGCGAATCAGGGGATGTACCAGCAGCGACCGGTGGCGGTGGGGCCTGCGGCAGGGCACGGTGACGCGGAAGCCGCGGTTGGCGAGCGCGAAAGAGAGATGCGTGCCGATAAATCCGCTGCCGCCGAGAATCAGAACTTCGCGCTGAGCGTTCATCCGGCTTGCTTATCGTGTTGTTTTTGCGGCCGTGGACCGCCCTTGTGGCGCCGCGGGCGTTGCTGGTTGCCGCCCCGGCCCTTACCGCCGCCGGGCTTGCCGCCGCGGCCGGGTTTACCGCCCCTGGCGCCGGGCTTGAGCCGGCCGCTTTTCATTTTCACCGGGGGCTGGGGCTTGATCAGCAAATCGTTGCTGATCGGCTCGGTCGGTATCGACTTGCGGGTATAGGCTTCTATATCAATCAGGTTCATCGCGTGATCCTCGCAGGCGAAGCTGATCGCCGCCCCGGACTTGCCTGCGCGCGCGGTCCTCCCGATCCGGTGCACGTAATCCTCGCCGAGTTCCGGCAAATCGTAGTTGAATACGTGCGTCACGTCCGGAATATGCAGCCCGCGCGAGGCGACATCGGTGGCGACGAGGATAGAGTACTCCCCGTCGTGGAATCTTTTCAACAGGCTTTCGCGCTTGTTCTGGTGGATGTCGCCGGAAATGATCGCCGCCGACAAGCCGTTTCCCTGCAGGTATTCCCAGATCTTTATGGTCGCGTACTTGGTGTTGGCGAAGATGATCGCGCGCTGCGGCTGGATCTTTTTCAGCAGGCCGAGCAGCAGCGGAATTTTTTCCTGGTTGGCCGGATGGTAAACGGTTTGCACGATACGCTCGACGGCGGGAGTGTCGGCGTCGATCTTGATCAGCTGCGCCTCGTTCATGTGCTCGTAGGCCAGTTCCATGACCTTTTGCGCCATGGTCGCCGACCAGAGCATATTGAGGCGCTTGTCCGGAGGCGGCAGGCGCCGCAGCATGAAGCGCACGTCGGCGATGAAACCCATGTCGAACATGCGGTCGGCTTCGTCGAGCACCATGACTTCGATCGACTTGAAATTGTAGAGGTGTTGCTTGAGAAAATCGATCAACCGCCCCGGGGTGCCGATGAGCACGTCCACCGGTTCGTCGAATTGCCGTTTCTGCTGTTCGTAGGCCTTGCCGCCGTAGCAGATCGCGAGCTTGAGCGGCAGATCCCGGAACAGTTTTTCGGCATCCTTGTGGATCTGGATCGCGAGTTCGCGGGTCGGCGCCAGGATCAGTACACGTGGCTTGCCGGGCTCGGTCGGCGGGCGATCCGAGGTCAGCAGGCGTTGCGCGCAGGCGAGCAGGAAAGCCAGTGTTTTACCGGTGCCGGTCTGTGCCTGGCCGGCAATGTCCTGGCCGGCCAGCAGCAGCGGCAGGGAATCTGCCTGGATCGGCGTGCAATAGTGGAATTCCAGCCTGTCCAGTGCGTCGAGAAGACGCTGATCGAGCTCCAGCGAGCCGAATTTCTTCTCGGTTAAGTGTTGTTGCGTCATTTAGTCGCTTATTCCCGCAAGTTCGTCGTTAAATCGGCCTATGGTAGCAA
>JASFKL010000359.1:0-3939 GCA_050118655.1 Gammaproteobacteria bacterium
AGCGGCCCGCGCCGTCGAACAACCCCGCCTGCGGCCATTCCCGCCACCCGCGCCTTTATCCCGCGACCGCCCCGGCCGGCTGAAAACACGACACATCGACGCCGTCCGGCGATGTATTTTCCCTCGAACCCGCTGCGCGAGACCGGCGACCCCGGCCAGCCGTGCGATCCGGGGTGTTGCGAACAGCGCTCAGGCCGCGCATTCGTCTTCCAGGCGCTCCGGCGGCGCCGTGTCGATCGGCCGGCCGACCGTGAGCGCGAGGCGCAGGTCGGGGTCGAGCTCGAGTAAGCCCCGGTCGGGCAGCGAGCCGAGCGCGTCGAGCAGCTTGGTGAAAAAACTGCGGCTGGCGGCGATCGCCGCGACGTCGAAGATTTCCGCGTCGGTCAGGCCGTGCACCCGGCGCAACGCGTCGACCTCGTCGGCGGTGATGCCGACGGCGTCGCGGGCCACGTGGCGGGCGAAGCGCATCATCGCCTGCTCGGCCGCGGTGATTTCGGGGTGTTCCTCGCCGCGCGCGATGGCGATCACCGCGTCCTTGCCGATCAGCCTGGCGAGCGCGGCGCCGTGCGCCAGCGAGCAGCCCGAATGCCGCAGTTCGAGCGCCGCGGAAAGGGTCATCATTTCGGTGCGCCGGGGGCCCGCCGGGCGCTTGATTTCGGCCAGCATCCGGCCCCAGCGCGCCATCACCTCGGGGCGATGGCTGAACACCCTGGCGTAATCGGGGACGTAGCCCCAGACGCCCTGCTGGCGCTGGTACATGGCGCGGACCTCGCCGTTGGCGTCCGCGACCGGGACGGTGTCGATGAAAGACATGGTTTTACCTCCTGCAGTGAAGTCGTGGAATGTTCAAGCCGGGGTTCCGCGCCGCGGCCGGCCCGGTCGCCGTCCGCGGACAGGGTACGGAATTCGCCCCCCGGAGCCCGCGGCGGCGCCTGCGCCGGGCGTGGTCGAAATCCCGGCCGTCTCGATCGGCGCTCAGGCCGTTTTACGCGGCTGCAGCCAGTTCGGCATCAGCTCGTAGGGATCGAAATCCTGCTGCGCGTCGAACTCGACCCCGTTGGCGCGAAACAGCGCCTGCATGCGGCCGGCGCGCATCGCGTCGAACAGCTCCGTCGCGCCGCCGATATGCTCGCCGCCGATGAAAATCTGCGGGATCGTCGGTATCCCGGTACGCGCGTCGAGCACCTCGCGGATCTTGCCGCCGCGGTCGTCCTGCTGCAGCTCGACCGAATCGAGGTCGACGCTGCGGTAGGCGACGCCGAGGCGGCTGAACAGCTTGCGCACCGACCAGCTGAACTCGCACCACTCGAGCGAAAACATCAGCACCGGCTCGTTGGCGATGACCTCGTCCACGAAGGCCTGCGCCGCGGGGTCGAATTCGGCGGGTCGTTCCGGCGCCGGCTCGGCCGCGTCCTCGTCCGCGGTTGCCGCGTCGAACCGGCAGGTGGCCGTCGAACCGGAAATCTCGAGTTCCTCGGCGTTCATATCCTCGTCGATGCCGTCGAACAGCGGCGTCGACAGGTAGCGCTCGCCGGTATCGGGCAGCATGCAGACGATGTTGGTGCCCGCGGGCGAGCGGCGCGCGATGTCGAGCGCGGCGGCGAGCGTCGCGCCGCTCGAGGTGCCGACGAAGATGCCCTCCTCGCGCGCCAGGCGGCCCGCCAGGGCCATCGCCTCGTCGCCGGATACCGGCACGATCTCGTCGATGAGGCCGGCGTCGACCGCCTGCTGGGTCAGGCTGGAAACGAAATTCGGCGACCAGCCCTGCATCAGGTGCGGGCGAAAACTCGGATGGCTGGCGGCGACCGCGCCGTCGGCGTCGCGCGGTTGCGGGATGCCGCTGCCGAGGACCGGCGAATTGTCGGGCTCGGCGGCCACGACGCGGATCGAGCGGGCGGCCGCTTTCAGCGTTTTCGCGACCCCGAGCAGGGTGCCGCCGGTGCCGAAGCCGGTGACGAAATAGTCGAGCGATTCGCCGGCGAAGTCGGCCAGTATTTCCTTGCCGGTGGTTTGCGCGTGCGCCTCGGCGTTGGCCTCGTTGTCGAACTGCCGGCACAGGAAGTAACCGTGCTGCCGTGCCAGTTCGACCGCCTTGTTGAGCATGCCCGTGCCCATTTCCGAGGCCGGCGTCAGCACGACCTTCGCGCCGAGAAAACGCAGCATCTTGCGCCGCTCGATGCTGAAGTTTTCCGCCATCACCACGATCAGCGGGTAACCCTTGCGGGCGCAGACCATGGCCAGGCCGATGCCGGTGTTGCCGCTGGTGGCCTCGATGACCGTTTGCCCGGGCCTGAGTTCGCCGCTTGCCTCGGCGCGCTCGATGATCGACAGGGCGATACGGTCCTTGACCGAACCCATCGGGTTGAAGAACTCGACCTTGCCGTAGACGTTGACGCCTTTCGGGGCAAGCTTGTCGAGACGGACCAGCGGCGTATTGCCGATGGTATCCAGTATGTTGTCGTAGCGGGCCATTCGATGCTCCTGTGTGTTGGGAAATTTAGCCGGCGTGCAGGATGGCGGAGCGCCGATGAAGCCAGCGTTGAATTCAGCGTGGTATTTGTCAAGGTCGTGGAAAATCGGCCGGCGCACGCTTAGAATGTCGGTTTCCCGGGCTTCAACGGTTGCCCGGGGGCCGATACGAGCAGTGATGTCGAAGCTGGCACTCAGATACCTGGGCGACTTCCAGGTCTTGCGCGACGGGCAGGAGCTAAACCTGCCGCCGTCGAGGAAGACCCGCGCCCTGCTCGCCTACCTGAGCCTGAACCCGCGCAAATTCCGCCGCGAGTTTTTGTGCGAATTGCTGTGGGAGGTTCCCGACGACCCGCGCGGCTCGCTGCGCTGGAGCCTGTCGAAGCTGCGCCGGCTGATCGACGACGACGACCGGCAGCGCATCGTCGCCGACCGCAGCCATGTCGAGATCGACGTCTCGGATGCCGAAATCGACGTCGCGACCCTGTTCGAGCTCGCCGGCAGCGGCCTCGCCGAGGCGCCGACCGAAGCGCTCGAACAGGCCGCCGGGCGCTACCGCGCCAACTTCCTGGAAGGGCTCGACCTGCCCAACTTCCACGATTTCCATTCCTGGTGCATCGCCGAGCGCGAGCGGGTCGCGCACGCGCAGGCCGCGCTGCTGCGCGAACTGGTGACGCGGCTCGGCGGCGAGCCCGGGCGCGCCCTGCCGTACGCGCGCGCGCTGGTCGCGCTGTCGCCCTACGACGAGGCGGTGCGCGCCGACCTGATCCGCCTGCTCGTCTCGCTGGGCCACGCCGAGGAAGCGGAACAGCACTTCGAACTCGGCCGGCGCATGTTGCAGGAAATCGGCCTGGCCCCGGAAGGCCTGATGGCGGCGGCGCGGCGCCCGACGTCCGCCGGGCCGAAAGCCGGCCCCGGCGCCGCGGAGCGCCCCGCGGGCATGCCGGAAAAGGGTATCGGGCTCGGCTCCGGGTTGATCGGGCGCGAACCCGAAGCCGCCGAACTGCTGCGCCTGTTGCAGCAGGTGCGCGAGCAGCGCCAGGCGCGGTTCGCGCTGGTGCGCGGCGAACCGGGCATCGGCAAGACCCGCCTGATCGAGACCGTGACCGCGCTGGCGCGCGGCGCCGGGGAGACGATCCTCGGCGGCAGCGCCTACGAGTCGGAGTCGATCCGGCCGTTCGCGCTGTGGGTGGATGCGCTGCATCGCCGGGATGCGGCGGCGGCCACGGAGATTTTCGGCGACCGGGACGCGGGCAACCGCGACCGGCTGTTCGACCGGCTCAGCGATTACGTCGCCGCCGCTGCGGCGGACGATCCGCTGCTGCTGGTGTTCGACGATCTGCACTGGTGCGACGATTCGAGCGCGGCCGCGATTCATTACGTCGCGCGGATGTGCCGCGAGCGGCCGATCCTCGGTATTCTCTCCGCGCGCGACAGCGAGCTGCGCGACAACGTGCCCGCGCAGCAGGC
>JASFKL010000360.1:0-3938 GCA_050118655.1 Gammaproteobacteria bacterium
ACTGAAATTAATTGGCCACGGACACCAATCAGGCCGAGGAGGCTTACCCGCCTGTCCCGGGGGCACTGTTCAGTAATCCGGAGAATTAATAACGGCATGGACCGACAGCGAGTCATGCGAGTATTTTTGTTTGCAGCATGTGTAGCCCTGGTGCTGGGCAATTCGGCGGCATTCTCCGAGGAGCCGAAGCTGGAGATATTCCGTATCGGTACAGGCGGTATATCCGGGACTTACTATCCGATAGGCGGTTTGATCGGCAATGCCGTCAGCAACCCGCCAGGTGCACGGAGCTGCGATCAGGGCGGTAGTTGCGGCCCGCCCGGGCTGGTCGTGATCGCGCAGTCGGCGAACGGGTCGGTCGCCAACGTCAAGGACATTCACAACGGCAGCCTGGAATCGGGATTCGTGCAATCCGACGTGGCCTACTGGGCTTACACGGGTACCGGCACTTTCGAGCACGACGAGCCGATCCGGGAGCTGCGGGTTATCGCCAATCTCTATCAGGAAAGCATTCACGTCGTAGCCCGCGCGGATTCCGGTATCCGTCACATCCGCGACCTGATCGGAAAGCGCGTTTCGCTCGACGAAAACGGCTCGGGTACCCTGGTCGACGCCCTGCTGGTACTGCGCGAATACGGTATCAGCACCAATGATATCGAGGTCGAGTACATGAAACCCGACCTCGCGATCAGGCGAGTTCGGGAAAACAAGCTCGACGCTTTTTTCATCGTCGCGGGCTACCCGGCGCGCGCGATTTCGGATCTTGCCGAGGATACCGACCTGTTCCTGCTACCGATCGACGGTCCGGAAGCCGATCACCTGGTCGAACGCTACGGATTCTTTACCCACGATCATATTCCCGAAGGCGTGTATCCGCACGTCTCGCGGTCCGCTACGCTGAGTGTCGGCGCGCAGTGGCTGGTCGCCGAATCGATTCCCGACGATCTGGTATACGGTATTACCCGCACGCTCTGGCACGAGAATTCACGCAAGTTGCTGGATTCCGGGCATGACAAGGGCAGGGAAATCAGGCTCGAAAACGCACTCAACGGCATCGCGGTGCCCCTGCATCCGGGCGCGAAAAGATATTATCGTGAAACCGGCATGCTCGAGGATTAGCAAATGCCGGAATTCAGGGAGAATCCTTTCGTCGATCGCCTGCTGAAAATCCTCAACCACAAGGTTATGGTCGGGCCGTTGATCTCGTTCGGCCTGGTGCTGACGCTGTTGATCGGCACCACCATTATAATTTTCTACGTGCAGCGAACCCTCTCCGAGATCGAGGAAGCCTTGCCGATCACCCTGGCCAGGCAGGAGCGAGAATTGACCATGCTGGTAACCGACATGGGCAATCTGGTGCAAAGCATCAAGCTGGCGCGGGTCGGTCCGAGTACGCAGCTTGCCTTCAACGATGCCGCCCGCCAGGCTCGCGAAGTCGATCAGAAACTGGAACGGATTCGCGATAGTTATCGCTTCAACGATGTGCTCGGCGTGGCGGCAATCCACGCTATTCTGAATCCGGCGATCTTCGACATCAGGACCTGGATGAAGAACGGGATCTACAATTTCGGGCCCACCTCGGAAAAAACCCTGGAACAGGTCGAAAAACGGGCCAGGAGAGCCTACGAGGAATCGGAATACAAGTTGCTCGAAGCCAGCGAAACCGCGATCAATGAACTCACCACGCAGGCGCGCAGAATTCAGAACTTCCGCAATATCATGATCCTGACGCTGGTCGTCCTCGCGGTGATGACTATCGGCCTGGTGATGCTCGGATTGCGCCTGCAGCGAATCGTGCTGGCATTGAAGGAAAGCGAGGCGCAAAACCGCTACCGCGCTAATTACGATTCGCTGACGAAATTACCGAACCGGCCGAATTTTATCGAACATCTGAGCGAGGCGATCATGCGCGGCCGGCGGGATCCCCACCGGACGGCCTTGTTGTTCATCGACCTCGACCGATTCAAAACGATAAACGATACCCTGGGGCACGATTTCGGCGACGAACTGATCAAGCAGGTCGCCACCCGTATTCGCGAAACCATTCGCGAAACCGATGTCGTATCGAGGCTCGGCGGCGACGAGTTCACCGTCATGCTGACCCAGATGACCGACGAAATCCATGCCTCGATCATCGCCAAGGGCATCCTCGCTCGGCTGTCGGAACCGTTCAGGATCTTCGGTCACGAAGTCTATTCGAGCGCCAGCATCGGTATTACCGTCAGTCCCGGGGACGGCGACGATGCCAATACCCTGCTCAAGAACGCGGATATGGCGATGTACGAGGCCAAGGAGCAGGGGCGCAATACGTTTCGCTTTTTCACTTCCAAATTGACCGAACAGGCGCGCGTCTTTCTCGAGGTCGACAAGGATCTTCACCGCGCACTCGAAGAAGACGAACTGCAACTTCACTACCAGCCGATATTCGAATTACCCAACCGGCGCCTGATCGGTGTCGAGGCCCTGTTGCGCTGGGAGCATCCGGAAAAAGGCATGATCATGCCGGCGAAGTTTATCGAGGTCGCCGAGGAAACCGGGTTGATCGAGGAAATCGGCCGCTGGGTCATGCGCCGGGCCTGCGGCGACGCATTGAACTGGGCCAGCCCGGATTTTCCGGCAGGCTTCTACTTGTCGGTCAATATTTCGATGCGTCAGTTCAGAGGGGGCTTCGATCGGGACGAACTCGAAGAATTGCTCGGGGAAGTCGATTTTCCGGCGGAAAACCTGCTACTCGAAATTACCGAGTCGTTGCTGATGGACGATGACCGCCATACGCGCCAGGTGCTCGCCGATTTCCGCAAGATGGGCATTCGACTGGGCGTGGACGATTTCGGCACCGGTTACTCGGCGCTTTCCTATCTCAGGGAATTCCCGGTCAGCACGCTGAAGATCGACCGTTCGTTCATCCGGGATATCGCCGTCAACCGCAACAACCGGCGCCTGGTCGAGGCGATAGTAACCATGGCCCACGGCCTCGATCTGGTTACCGTCGCCGAGGGCGTAGAAACCTCGGAGCAGCACGCCATACTGTCAGATCTGCGTTGCGATATGGTACAGGGGCACTATTATTGCAAACCGGTTACCGCCGACCGGATCGGCAACCTGACGACCTTCGATTCCCCGCGCCTGATCAGGGGGCGCTTCGACTGATTTCCGGGAGCGGGCGACTCGCTCGCGGTGGCGTTATCGGCAAACGCTATTCCCGTACACCAGCCTTTGTCGGACCCTCGACGAACCTTGCCTTGCTGGCCATGAAGGTCCGCATCTGGGGCGCCGGGGCCGAGGCGAATCGCTTCGTCGAGACCGACCGCGACGAGGCCAGCCTGCAGCCCCGCTCCAGATCCGCCTCGCGATCCTGTGAAATGTCCATCAACCGATGGAAGCACATGCAAAACGCGATCGCACCCTGGGCCGAGGCAAAATTCGGGTCGGGTTCGCCGGCCTTTTGCTGAAATTCCAGCGCCTTGACCTGTCTTCCGGCCGGTACGGATTTGTCGCGCCGGCCTTGCTGCCGGCAAAAGCCGAAAGTTTCGGGGCTAGTCCAGATCCTCGAGCAACGAGGCGCGGGTTTCGCCGTCGACGGCCAGTTCGTAGCTGTAAATCGGATGCTGGACGCCGATCCGCCAGCTCGCGCCGGCCTTCAGGTCAGCCGCCATGTCGTCGTCGAGTTCGAAGCGCAGGAAGTGAACGGCAGAGGTTTTGTCTTCGGTCGAGCGTTCCAGGTCTTCGTCGGCGATCGACCAGATCTTGTCGTGTTCGCCGATCTGCATCCATACGAGATCTTCGATGCCGACCATTTTCTCGAGTTGCGCGGCGCGCACCTCGGGATCCGGATACTCGATCATGAAAGTCGCCTTGAAATTGCGCCCGTCGGGTATCAGCGGGTTGTAGGCGGCGAGCTCTTCGTTGATGCCTTCGGCTTCGAATACTTTCTCGAT
>JASFKL010000361.1:0-3932 GCA_050118655.1 Gammaproteobacteria bacterium
CAGGGCCTCCTTCCATTTCTCGGCCATGATATCGAAGGCGGTATCCCAGGAGACCGGCGTGAAATCGCCGTTCTTGTCGTACTTGCCGTCCCTCATGCGCAGCATCGGCGTCTGCAACCGGTCGCGGCCATACATGATCTTCGACAGGAAATATCCCTTGATGCAGTTCAGGCCTCGATTGACCGGCGCCTCGGGATCGCCCTGGGTCGCGACCACGCGTCCGGACTGGGTGCCGACCAGCACCGAGCAACCGGTACCGCAAAACCGGCAGGGAGCTTTTTCCCAGTTGATCCGGGTCTTGTCGCCTTCGGTGATCAGATTGGTGGCCATGGCCGGCAGGCTGATGCCCGCGACCGCGGCTGCCGAGGCCGCGGCATTGGCCTTGATGAAATCGCGTCTGGACAGTTTCATGGGGTTTCGTTTCCTTGGGGTTCCAGTGGTTCGATCTGGTGGTAGACGAGAGCGGTACCGAGCACCTGCGCGAAGCCGTTGATTTGCTCGATCACGTCGGTGATCTGCGACTGGCTGTCGGACTCCAGCACCACCACGAGCTTGCCGCACTCCGATTCCGCGTGGATCTCGGCGCCGCGCAGGCGCTCGATCCTGGCCTTCAGGGCCTGCAATCCCTCGGGCCTGGCGTGCACGACCATACTCGAGATATGGACTTCTCCGGAATCGATCATGATTCGCAGTCTCTTTTGGGATACCTACAGTATAAAGGGCATGGCGGGCCGTTGAGAAGTAATTGGCAACTTCTTGCCGATTGTCAATAAGATTGCGTCATCGAGCAGTCGAAAAACGGATGGACGGAATTGCTTCAGGCCACTCGCCGGAAATTCGCGGCTCGCGGTTCCACGATCGAGTATACTGCGGGTTCGGAGTTCGCCGCTGAATAGACGCACGGTTCCGGCCGCGGTTCGTACCCGGAAGCCGGGAAGTCGAAGTGATGGAGGTACGATGCGATGAAATTACTCGTCAACTCGATATGCTGTTGCCTGGTCCTTGCCGTATCCTTCCCGGCCGGCGCGGAAGAGATCAAGACGGTCGAATTCGGCGCCGCAAAAGTGATCTACGACTACCAGCCGGCGCGCGAGGGCGTGGCGACGCTGTCGCTCAACGCGCTGGTCTCCGAAACCAACGATTCGCTACGCGGTTTGAAAAACGCCGACCAGCGCCGGCTCGGCAAGCTCGGGCAACTGATCTACCAGTGTAAATTGCTGCTCTACCGCCCGCAGAACGGCGGCGGCGACTCGAACGCGAATGCGCCGATGCTGATTTCGCGCAATTTCAGCCTGTATACCGGCGTGGACCTGAGACTGGGCAAAGGCGAACGCCTCGGTATTCGGGTACGCTCGCTAACGGAAGTCGACAGCGACAGCCTGTTCGCGCCTTCTCTCGGCGGCGACCATCCCCAGCGGGAAGTCTGGGAAGATGTCGGCGACGGATCGCCCGTCGACCTGATGCAGATCAACGTCAACACACTGCTCGAAAACGAATTTCTCGACAATGCCGACAATATCGATATCCTGCTTCGCTTTCCGATTTTCCAGGTCGAGCGTCCCGTGCAGCAGTGGAGCTATAACTTCGATCTTCGGGACTTCAGGCGTGCCATCGAGCATGTCGACGACAACTGTACGCCGGAGCGGCTCTCCGGTCTGATCGAGTCGAACAGCTAGGCTTCCCGTACATTCGGGCCAACCCTGTCGCACCCGGAATCGGGGTTTCATCCGGCTCGAGTGCCCGCGGCTCGAATCGCAAATCCCGGAATCCCGTTAATTCCAGTTCCGTGGATGCAAAAAAAAACGCCGGCATTGCTTTCGCGCAACCGGCGCAACCTGAGGGCGATTCGGTAACCCGGCACTCGACAGGCCCGGATCGCCGGGGGCAGCTGAGCGAACTGATCAGCCGCAGGGGGAGTTTCTATTCTTCGCCGCTCATAAAACCGAGCAAATGCAACAGGCTCGTGAACAGGTTGAAAATCGAGACGAACAGCGTCACCGTCGCCATGATGTAATTGGTCTCGCCGCCGTGAACGATGTTACTGGTCTCGTAGAGAATAAGGCCCGACATCAGCAGCACGAATATCGCCGAAACCGCCAGTGACAAGGCCGGAATTTCGAACAGAACCGCGCCCAGCCCGGCGAGAAATCCGACCAGGATGCCGACCATCAGGAACGAGCCCATGAAGCTGAAGTCGCGGCGGCTAACCATCGCGTACCCGGACAAGCCGAGGAAGATGGCGCCGGTAGCGCCCATCGCGGTCATCACCAACTGACCGCCATTGGCCAAAGCCAGGTAGGCACTCAAAATCGGTCCCAGGGTGTAACCCATGAAACCGGTCAGGGCGAATACGAAAACCAGGCCCCATCCACTGTTGCGGAAGCGGGTGGTCGCGAACAGCAGGCCGAAATATCCGACCAGTGTCAATATCAACCCCGGGTGCGGCAGGTTCAGCGCCATGGATATGCCCGCGTTCAGCGCGCTGAACAACAGCGTCATCGACAACAGCACATAGGTATTGCGTAAAACCTTGTTGACCGGGATAGCGGTGGATTGGCTGCGCGCAATCGGGTCAAGTGTTTGGGTTTTCATCTTTGTCTCCTAGTCAGACGGTTAATTCAGGCGGCCGGACCGGACGTTGCCGGTTGCGCCACCCGCACCTCGATCGGTTCGAATTGACGATGCTTGTTCATCCTTTCACCAGAAAACGAATCTCTTCGAGGAAACCAATGATAAGGCCGAATATTTGAAATAAAATTCGAATTAAATAAAATATTAGTTCGATTTTTTCGAGTTATTCAAAATGATCAATTTCAAACACCTGCATTATTTCTGGGTTGTCGCCAAGCAGGGCGGAATCGCCAGGGCCAGCGAAATCCTGCACCTGACGCCGCAAACCATCAGCGGCCAGATCAACCTGCTCGAGGAAAACCTGGGACAGGCACTGTTCGTGCGCAGCGGGAGAAACCTCGCGTTATCCGAAATCGGCCGCTTCGCGCTCGGTTATGCCGACGAAATTTTCACCCTCGGTTCCGAACTCGAGGAAAACCTCCGCAACCAGACCGCCGACCGGCCGCTGCTGTTCAAAGTGGGCATCGCCGACGTATTGCCGAAGATCATCGCCTACCAGATACTGTCACCGGTGCGCGAAATGTCGGTTTCGACGCGCATACAGTGCCGTGAAAACAGTCTCGAAGCTCTGCTCGCGGGTCTCGCCCTGCACCGGGTGGACATGGTTCTCGCCGACGGGCCGATCCCGCCCGGCATCGAGGTGCGCGGTTTCAATCATCCACTGGGCGAGTGCGGTACGAGTTTCTTTGCAAAATCGGAGCTGGCGCAAGATCTGGTCGCCGATTTTCCCCACAGTCTCAACGGTGCGCCGTTGCTGATTCCAAGCGAAATCAACCGGGTGCACGACCGCCTGCTGCAATGGCTCGAGGGGTTGCGCATCTATCCGCACATCATCGGCGAATTCGACGATGCCGCTTTGATGACGGTTTTCGGCCAGGGCGGCGACGGTGTTTTCATTGCACCGACCGCGATTGCCGACGAGGTCGCAAACCGCTACAGGGTCGAAAAAATCGGCCAGACGGAAGAGGTGCGCGAGCAGTTTTTCGCAATCTCGGTGGAAAGGCGGATTTCAAATCCAGTCGTATCGGCGATAACCAAAGCCGCGAGGCAGTGGCTGCAATAAAATTCGCCGGGCCCGGCGGGCGCGGAATATTCTCGACATTTTCACCCGGTAGCCGCTGTGCAATGCACACACGCCTGACCGGCAGGCGGCCGCCGTCAGCCCGCCGGCAATATCGAAACATTTTTCGGATATGCCTCGATCCCGCCATTATCCCGTCTTCACACGCAATCGTCGTTTTGCATGCCATTCCGCTCGAAAATATATTGATTCGAATTTTTCGAATAGTTTCTAAATATTA
>JASFKL010000362.1:0-3915 GCA_050118655.1 Gammaproteobacteria bacterium
CGAATTGAAGGGCGTGCTTGGAGTAGGCGGGTTTGGCATTACCTACATCGCCTACGATCATAATCTTCAAAGGGACGTCGCGATCAAGGAATATCTTCCGGAAGGACTGGCGATGCGTTCCTCGGACGGTAATACGCTGGCCCCGATTACCGAGAATTCCGCCAGGGATTTCAACTACGGACTGAGACGGTTCCTGGACGAGGCGCGCACTCTGGCCCGTTTCAGCGATCCCAACATCGTACGGGTCACGAGCTACCTGACGTCCAATGGCACCGGTTACCTGGTCATGGATTACGAACAGGGCGAACCGCTGTCGACCTACCTCAAAAAAGCTCCGGTCCTGCTGGAGGAAGAGGGCGTGCTTCAGTTGCTGATCGCAATCCTGAAGGGTTTGAAAAACGTACACGCGCAAAATTTTCTTCACCGGGATGTCAAGCCGGCCAATATATTCATCCGCAAGCAGGGCCCGCCGCTGTTACTGGACTTCGGCGCGGCGCGCCAGGCCCTGAATAATCAGACCCAGGCGCTGACGAAAATGGTGACCCCGGGCTATGCCCCGCTGGAGCAATATCACAGCGTGGAGAAGCAGGGTCCCTGGTCCGATATCTACGGCCTCGGTGCGACGATTTTGCACTGTGTGGCCGGCGCGCCGCCGCCTTCGGCGACGGAACGGATTGCTGCCATATACGACAATCAGGTCGATCCGGCGGATGAGATATTCGAGGTCGTGGAGCGAAACTATTCCCGGCGGCTCAACGAGTTGATCAAATGGATGATCAAGCCCAATCCGAATGATCGGCCGCAAACCACGGCCGAGGTACTCGAATATCTCGGAGTCACGGACGAAAAATCGTCGCTGGAACTGGCCGAGGAGTCCGCGGATTCCACAGCACAAACGCTCAGCGACGAGTGCATCGATGCCGTTACCGTGCACCTGGCCCGGCATATCGGCCCCATGGCGAATGCGCTGGTGCGCAAGGCCGGAAAACAGGTATCGGATGTGGAGGTTTTGACCGAATTACTATCGCGTTTCATCCCGTCGGAAGACGCCAAAACCGAATTCCTCGGGCAAACGAGAATTCTGAGGAATGATGTTGGGGTTCCGGCGACACCGGCCGGCGGCGATTCACCGAATCCTGACTCGACGCCCGCTGCGGGGTCACTGGATGCTGATTTGATCGAGAATGCCGAGCGCTATCTCAGTAACTATCTGGGACCCATGGCCAGAATTGTCGTTCGCAAGACGGCCGGCCGCTGTTCCAGCAATGACGAATTTATCGGCGAACTGGCGCAAGAAGTGCCGGCTGACAAGCAGAAGGAATTTATGGAAAGGTTTTGAGCGTGAACCCGGGCAGGTATAAATCGACAATGATTCGAACTGGAAGTCTGGTGTTGCTGATTACGATGGCCTGTTTGTGGTCCGACGTAGCCACGGCGCAGGCGAACTGGGAAATTGATGCCGCCGGTCTGGACGGTGCCTGCGCAATGGTGACTCCGGTCATCGTCGTCAACGACGGACACGGTGAAACCAGGGTTCAGTTAAAACTTAATCGCGAGCAACTGGTGGTAGTCACCGACTCGAACATCGACAACAGCAAGCAAGACCTTGGACTGCAGGTCGACAATAAGCCGTTCATCGGTATTTCCGGGCTCTCCGGCAAGATGTATGTGGTGTTCGGCAAGGAAAAAATCGATACCATCATCGATCAATTCGTGCCGGGCAGGCGTGTCATTTTCTATCTCCGTTTCTGGCCGACCTGGCCGGAGACGGGGATCAAGGAAGCCGAGTTCAGCCTGATCGGATTTACCAGGACACTGCAATCCCTGTCCGAGTGCTCATGATGGAATCGTAAAAAATCGATCATGGGGGAGAAAAAAAATGAATCTGACGATGAAGTTCAATCTGGTACTGATACCGGTACTACTGGTAAGCGGAGCCCTGGCTACCTATTTTTCGTATGACATTCTGGAAAAGAATGCCGAGAAGGAAATCATCGATCGGGCTGAAATCATGATGGAATCCGCGCTGGCGATGCGCAGTTATACCGTCAGCGAGATCCGTCCGCTCCTGGCTTTGCAAATGAAACGCGAATTTCGGCCGCAGTCGGTACCGGCCTACGGCGCCACCCAGATCTTCGAAACCCTGCGCGCAACCCACCCGGAGTACACTTACAAGGAGGCCACGCTGAATCCGACCAACCCGCGGGATCGTGCGGTTGACTGGGAAACCGACGTGGTCAATGAATTCATCAAGAATCCTGAGAAAATGGAAGTTTTCGGACAGCGCGATACACCCAACGGAAGGTCCTTGTACTATGCCAAGCCCATCGCCATCAAAAAAGAAGGCTGTCTGGCCTGTCATAGCACGGTCGATCGTGCACCGCCATCGATGCTCAAGCTCTACGGGGAGGCCAACGGATTCGGCTGGAAACTCGATGAAGTTGTCGGAGCGCAGATTATTTCGGTTCCCATGACGGTTCCGATCGCGCACGCCCGGCAGGCGCTGGAGCGATTCGTTATCGTCCTCGGTGCGGTTTTCGTCGCCATTCTGGTTATCGTTAACCTGATGTTGCGATTGATCGTGACAGGACCTGTCAAGCGCATGGCCAGCGTCGCCGACGATATCAGCAAGGGCGCCACCGACACGCCCGAATTCGCGGAGTCCGGCAAGGACGAGATTTCCGTCCTGGGCGGCTCGTTCAACCGCATGCGGAGAAGTCTCGATCGGGCAATGAAGATGCTTGAGGAGTAAATACCCCGCCATGCCCGATAGCCAAGACGAAGCATCCCGGCAAGACAAGCGCACCTGGCTGTCGGCGGTCGTGTTTCTCGATGTAGTCGAGTATACCAAGGGTTCGGTCGAGCGACAGATCCTGATCAAGGACCACATGATCAGTGTGGTGGGAAAATCTGTCGAAGGGGTCGAAGAATCCGACCGGGTCATTGTCGATAGCGGCGATGGCGCCGCGGTATGCTTTCTCGGGGACCCCGAAGACTCCCTGTTTTGCGCCGTCAAGCTGCGCGACGGTTTCGACTCTCTCTCGGGACGAAGCGATATCATGTATGAAGTCAGAATCGGTATCAATCTCGGGCCGGTCAAGGTGGTCAGGGACGTCAATAACCGGCCCAACGTATTGGGTGACGGAATCAATGTCGCGCAACGCATCATGAGCTTTGCCAACCGCGGCCAGATTCTCGTATCGCGCTCATTCTACGAGGTAATCAGCTGCCTTTCCCAGGAATACGACAACCTGTTTCACTACCAGGGCAAAAACTTCGACAAGCATGGGCGCGAACATTCCATATATGAGTTCGATATACCGGAGAATGCCGCGGCCGTTGCCTCGGGAGAGCATACGAGCCTTGACCTGGAATTCGGCGATGTCCCGGCCGCGACCGAAAGAAGCCGGATTGCAGCCAACCCGACCGCCACCGCAACCCCGGTCGAAAAGTACCACGAATGGGACCCCGCGGTTTTACGGGTCGCGCAAGAGGGGTTGACCCAGTACATCGGCCCATTGGCGAAGATACTGGTTAGAAAAATTGCGCGTACGACCAACGATATCGAGCAGCTTTACGAACAGCTCGGAGACACGCTCGAAGATCCCCGGCAGCGCGTTGCATTCGTCGAGACCCTGCGGGCCAGGTTAGCCATGATCGATTCCGCCGATCTCAAAACCATCACCTCTGAGTCGCGACCGGAGGGATCGGTCGAATGGGATAGCCGGGAACTGAAGCGCATAGAAAAGCATCTGGCCGAACACCTGGGACCGCTGGCCGGGGTTTTGGTAAAGAAGGCTGCAGCCAATACCACCGATATTCGAGAGTTATACGATACGCTCGCCCTGAATCTGGCGGACGAAAATGCCCGGCGCGCCTTCCTGAAAACCATGCCCTGAACGGTGGACCGGCCGG
>JASFKL010000363.1:0-3912 GCA_050118655.1 Gammaproteobacteria bacterium
AGCTGAAACCCGTGAAAGGCAAAAAGGCGCCGACCTTCATGGTCTACGCGCTGCGCGACCCCATCGGCGCCAACCTCGACCGCATCCAGGTCGTCAAGGGCTGGCTGGACAAGGACGGCAAGACCCGCGAGAAAGTCTACGACGTGTCCTGGTCCGACGGCCGCAAGCCCGACGCCGGGGGCAATCTGCCGCCGGTCGGCAACACGGTGGATATCGAGAATGCCAACTGGACCAATACCATTGGCGCCTCGGAGCTCGGCACCGTGTGGGCCGACCCGGACTTCGATCCTGCGCAATCCGCTTTTTACTATGCCCGTGTCCTGGAGATCCCGACGCCGCGCTGGGTGGTGTACGACGCCTTCCGTTTCGGCGTGCCTATCCCCGAGGAGGCGGAGACCACCCACCAGGAACGCGCCTACACCTCGCCGATCTGGTACACCCCCTGAGGGATGGCGAGTCAGGCGCATCGATATCCGATAGTATTACCGCATGCAAACTAAGGAATTGACATGAAAACGCTTACAAAAACGATATCCGGTTTTGTCTTTTCGACGAGTTTACTGCTGTCCATGCAGGCGGTGAACGCGGCCGGTTTCTACCTCAGCGAGCAGGGTACCCCCGCCAGCGTCGGTACCGCCGGGGTAGCCAACGTGACCAACACCGCCACCGCCGACGCGGCCTGGACCAACCCGGCCGGTATGACCGGCATGACCGAGGACAGTATTCTGACCGGCCTGGTCGTTTCGACCGGCAAGGTCGAATTCGACTCGAGCGTGGCCGACGCGGGCGGCAGCGACGGCGGCAATTCGCTCGAGACCGGGGCTATCCCCAGTTTTTTCTATACCAAGGTGCTGAACGACAAGACCCGTTTCGGCTTTTCGGCGGTGGCGCCTTTCGGCGGCGGGCTGGACTACGGCGACGATTTTGTCGGCCGCTACGCGGTGCAGAAGGTCGAACTCGCCGGATTCGCGCTGACGCCGTCCGTCGCCCACCAGGTCAACGACGAACTGTCGGTGGGTTTCGGTGTGTCGTTCGTCAATTCGACCCTGGAACAGGACATTGCAGTGCGCACGCTGCTGTTGCCCGGCGACGGCCAGGCGGAACTGAGTAACCTGGAGGATTCCGGCATCCAGGGCATATTCGGATTGAATTACAAGCTGTCCGGCGACACGCTGTTCGGCCTGGTTTACCGCAGCGAAATGGACCTCGAACTCGACGGTGACCTGAGGATCAAGGATACGGCGCTGTCCGACCGCAAACGGGACGTTAAAATCGAGTGGACCAATCCGCAGACGCTCGAGGCCGGGATTCGCCACCAGCTGAACGACCGACAAACGCTGGCTTTCAACCTCGGCTGGCAGGAATGGTCGAAGTTCAGCAAAAGCAGGTTCATTCTCACCGACAGCGGCCTCGTCGATGAAGACGATCGAAAATGGGATGACACTTGGCATGCCGGCGCGGCCTACGCCGAGCGGCTGGACAACGGCAACGTCTATACGCTCGGGCTGGCTTACGAAAGCTCGCCGGTAAAAGACAAGTATCGAACCTTCGATTTTCCGGTCGACGAGATCTGGAAGCTCGGCGGGTCTTACTCGTGGACGGACGTCAACAAGTTCGATTACGCGCTCGTCGCCTCGCTGTCGATGATCGGCGACGCACCGGTCGACCAGACCGAGCAGGGTGTGCAGGTGAAGGGCGATTTCGATAGTTACTACACGATGTTCGTCGGCGGGACGATGCGCTACACATTTTAACGATCGTCGCGTATAGCCGCGGCATAGGGGGTAATGGAATGAATCATCGCATAACAAGAATATACGCAGTGCTACTTGTTGCCGCCGGGCTCGGGTTGCAGACGTTCGCAAGGGCAGACGATAATTCGGACCTGGCCCAGAAACTGACGAACCCGATCGCGAGCCTGATCAGCGTGCCGATCCAGGTCAACTACGACGACAACTACGGCGCCGACGACGAGGGCACGCGAACCACCGTCAACATTCAACCGGTCATCCCGTTCGAATTCAACGACGACTGGAACCTGATCACGCGAACCATCGCGCCGCTGATCTACCAGGACGATATCATTCCCGGCGAGGGGTCGCAGTCCGGGCTGGGCGATATCAATATGAGCCTGTTTTTCTCGCCGAAAAAACCCAGCGAGAGCGGCATCATCTGGGGCGTCGGGCCCGTGTTCGTGTTGCCGACCGCGACCGACGATTTGATCGGCAGCGAGAAATGGAGCGTCGGTCCGGCCGCGGTCGCATTGACCGTGCGCGGACCCTGGACGGTGGGCGGGCTGGTCAACCATGTCTGGTCGGTAGCCGGCGACGACGACCGCGACGATATCAGCAATACCTTCGTGCAGCCGTTCGCGTCCTACACCTGGCCGAGCGCCTGGACGGCATCGATACAGAGCGAATCCAATTACAACTGGGAGACCGAGAAGTGGTCGGTGCCGGTCAACCTGGGCCTCAGCAAACTGGTGAGGTTCGGCAAATTGCCGGTCAGCCTGCAGGGCGGTGTCGGCTACTGGGCGGAATCGCCGGACGGGGGTCCCGAGGACCTGCGCTTTCGCCTGGCGGCGACCCTGGTGTTGCCGAAGTCGCGCTGAGTTCGGTGACGGGACGGTACAAGGTGCTGGCCGGAAATTTCACGCCGGCACTGGCGGGGAAACGGAAACCAAGGTATGTTAAACGACGTCACGGCCTGCCGAATCAGGGTACTGGCAGGCGTTGCCGATTTACGGGAGATGAGACTCATGAAGGCTAAATTGAAAATCGCATTGTTAGGCGCGCTGGTCGCGGTGGCGGGATCCGCCCAGGCGATCGATCCGATACCCGAGCAGGAGGGCTGGTCCGGATTCGTCAGGCTGGGCCTCGGC
This sequence comes from Gammaproteobacteria bacterium, assembly GCA_050118655.1. Taxonomy (GTDB): domain Bacteria; phylum Pseudomonadota; class Gammaproteobacteria. The sequence continues at coordinate 2,882 of JASFKL010000363.1, forward strand.
GCATTGAGCGCCGAAACCAACCTGGTCGAGGGGATCGATCGCTACGGGATCGAAATCGGCAATTCCAAAATCGATTCGCTCGACGATTCGCCGGATTCCGAGTCGCTGGTCTTGCCGCAGGCGAATCTGAATCTCAAGTACACCTTTTCGACGCAGACTCAGTTATTCGTCGGTAACGACCTCGAGGATATCGTCCAGCTGGATACGGTCTCGGTCTTCGGCGTGCGTCAGCAGTTCAGCGACCGCAGCATTCTCGAAGTTGCCGCGGTGGCATCGCCGACGTTTTCGCCGGTCCAGGTGTGGGAAGACCCCTACGTCACCGGCGCAAATCGCAAATCGACCGATCGCACCAGTAAGGGGCTTCGCCTCGAGTACGACAAGATCCTCGGATCGGGTTTCGGGGTGCAATTTACCCGGCGCGAAACCGAAATCGACAAGGAATTGAGCGGCACCACGCAGCTGGGGCTTTCGAGCGCGGATGCGGCGCTGTTGGACCGGGAGGGAACCACCGAGCGTGTCGCCGGGTATTATCGTTTCAAACCAGTGGGCAGAAACCTGTTCGAGGTGCAGCTGGCCAGCAGCTCGGACGATATCGATGGCGAGGCCATGTCGGGCGACGCGACCGAGGTTCATTTCACTCATGCCCGTCTCGGCGATCGCTACACTATCGCGACCAACTTATTTGTCATCAGCAAGGAATACGATGCCCGCAACCCGGTATTCAACAAGACCCGGGACGAGGATACCCTCGGCCTGGCCTTTTTCGTGATCGACAAGCAGTTGTTCGACAGCAAGGACTGGTGGGGTTACGCCTCGTTCGTCTGGGTCGAGCAGGATTCGAATATCGACTTCTACGACCAGACCTCGACGATCGCGATTGTCGGCGCGCAGCGTAATTTTTAAATCGACGCCTGTCCGCCGACGGGACCGACGAGCGCCCGGGGTTGAAAAAATGAAACTGAAATTTTCGCTACTGCTGCCAATCTTCCTGCTGCTGAGCGGTTGCTCGAGCTTCGGCGAAGGCATCGGGC
>JASFKL010000364.1:0-3904 GCA_050118655.1 Gammaproteobacteria bacterium
CCAACCTGTTGCTCGAAAATCACAGCTACGACGAGGCCGCGGATCTGAGTAACCGGATTAACCCGCAATCGATCTGGAAGATTTATGCGCGTTACAACCTCGCGGTTGCGCTGATCGAGGACAAGAGCTACGACCAGGGCCGTATCCTGCTCGAAAAGATCGGCCAGATGACGCCGACCGACAATTCCGAAGTACTGTCGCTGCGCGACCGCGCAAACCTGTCGCTGGGACTCAAGCAATTGCGGCTGGATTACAATCAGCCGGCGCTGGAAAGCCTGTCGCGGATCCGCCTCGAAGGGCCGCTCAGCCACGAGGCGCTGCTGGCCTCGGGCTGGGCCTGGCAACGGCTGAAGCAGCCCGACAAGGCGCTGGTACCCTGGAGCCTGCTGCTCAGGCGCAATGCGGTCGACGCGGCTACCCAGGAAGCCATCCTGGCGATCCCGTCGAGTTATGCCGAGCTGGGGCAGGACGCGCTCGCACTCAGGCACTTCGAAATCGCCGCCCGGCAGTTCAACCTGCAGCTCGAGGTACTCGACGACGCCATCGAGTCGATCCGCAACGACGGCCTGATCGCGGCGCTGCGGGAAAACGCCATCCTCTTCGATCGCAGCAGCCTGCAGCGCCTGCCGCCGAGTTCGGACGTGACGCCGCAATTGCACCTGCTGCTGGCCTCGTCCGGGTTTCAGCGCGAAATCCGGCGCTACCAGCAATTGCTCGACATTCGCAGCTCCCTGCGCTACTGGGGCAACAGCTTTCCGGCGCTCGAGTTGATGCTCGACGAACGCCGTCTCGGTTTCCGAAAACGTCTGCCGAAGCTGCAGGAATCGACAGATTTCGAACGCCTCGAGAAATTGAAGGCGCGGCGCAACGAGTTCGCCCGCCAGGTTTACGAAATCGAATCCACCGGCGATTATCTCGCGCTCGCCCGGCCCGACGAACAGGATCAACTCGAGCGTCTCGAGCGGGTCGAAGCTTCTATCGGAAGGATCGGCGACGCCGAAAACATCGACTACCAGCAAGACATGCTGCGCGTATTCTCGGGACTGCTGAATTATCAGATCGAGACCGAGTTTCCGGCACGCTTCTGGAAAGCGAAGAAGCAATTGATCCTGCTCGACCGCGCCATCGGCGAGAGCGAGGAGCGCGCCCGGTCGCTGCGTCAGATCGTCGAACGCAGCGAACTGGAGTTCGACCTGTTCGAGCAGCGCATCGCCGGCCAGGTCGACCGCATCCGCAAGCTGCGCTCGAGCGTCGCAGGGCTGCTCAAACGCCAGGAACAGCACATCAACGACCTCGCGATCGAAGAAATCGAGCGGCAGCAAAAACATATCGTCGAGCTGCGCCTCAACGCGCGCTTCGAACTGGCGCGGCTTTACGACAAGATGGCGGCCGAGCAATGATGCGCCGCCTCTACGAAAAAACCTGCTTCGCCTGCTGCGCCGCCCTGCTGGCTTCCTGCGGCTCGGACGGCGTCGATATCGGCCCGACGATCGGCGATCTCGCAAACATGCCGCCGATCATCGACTCGGTGGAGCTCGAACCGAAGGCCAGTTTCAAGGTCGACCGGCAACAGGTTATCGACAGTTTTCGCGAGCTGGTCGCGATCACCGCCGATGGCGGCGGCACCGGCGACGAGCTGCGCCGGCTCGCGGATCTGCAGCTCGAAGCCAGTCTCGACGACCGGGTTTCGGAAGATCCCGAGGTCCAGAAAAAGGGACTGATCGGCGCGCGCCAGGCGATCTCGATTTACGAGGCTTACCTGCAAAAGTATCCGCTGCGCAAGGATAACGACAGGATTCTCTACCAGCTGTCGCGCGCCTACGCGATCGAGGCCGACACCGACAAGTCTACCGGGATGCTCGACCGCATCGCGCGGGAGTATCCTCAGTCGGCATACATCGCCGAGGTGCAATTCCGGCGCGGCGAGAACCTGTTCGTCGAGCGCGACTACGCGGCGGCCGAAGCCGCTTACGGCAGCGTCGTCGACAACCACCCCGATTCGCTGTTCTACGACAAGGCGCTCTACAAGTACGGCTGGGCACAGTTCAAGCAGAGTCGCTACCTGGATGCGCTGGCCAGTTATATCCGCCTGCTCGATCTCAACCTGGAACAGGGCAAGATCGAGCAGATCAGCCTGAGTCCGAAACTGAACCGCGCCGACCGCGAACTGCTCGAGGACGTGGTGCGCGTGGTGTCGCTGGATTTTTCATACCAGGACGACAAGCATTTCATTTCGCGCTACTTCGGCGAACACGGACGGCGCGAATACGAACCGCTGCTCTACCTGAGGCTCGGCGAACTCTATCTCGACCAGGAACGAATCGTCGACGGCACCGACCTGTTCCTGGCCTTTACCGAGGAAAATCCATTCTCGCCGCACACGCCCTATTTTCATCAACGCGCGATCGAAACCTACCAGCTGGCCGGCTATACCGACCTGGTGCTGAAGGAAAAGATCGCCTTCGTCAATCGCTACGACGTCAACAGCGACTACTGGTCGGCGCAGACGCCGGAGACGCAGCAGAAACTGGCTGCCACGCTGGCAATGCATATTTCGGAGCTCGCGACCCACTTCCACGCGCTGGCGCGCAACAGCGGCAAGGCGCGCGACTACCAGGTCGCGGCGGGCTGGTATCGGCGCTTTCTGAACTCGTTCCCGGACGATCCCGGCGCGCCGCGGATGAACTTTCTGCTCGCCGAAAGCCTCTACGACGCGCACCAGTACCCGCAAGCCATCGACGAGTACCAGAAGACGGCCTACAAGTATCCGCCGCACAAGGACGGCGCCGAGGCCGGCTACGCCGCGCTGATCGCCTTCGACGCGCTGTTCAAGACCACCAATGCGAGCGACATCCCGGCGCTGCGCCGCAAACGCATACAGTCCGCGGTCAGCTTCACCACGCGTTATCCGAACGATCCCCGGCTGTCCGAAGTCGAGTTGCAGACCGCGCAGCAATTCTTCGAATGGAAGGAATACCCCGACGCGATCGCCTCGGCAAAGCGCCTGATCGTCAACGACGGCGTGAATCCCGCCACCAAGAAAACGGCCTGGGCGATTCTCGCCGACTCGCAATTCTCGCTGGCGGATTATTCAACCGCCGAAAAGTCCTACGTGACGCTGCTCGGCCTGATGCCGAAGCAGGATCCCGAGCGGCGAGCGGTGCGTGAACAGATCGCGGCCAGCATCTACAAGCAGGGTGAAATCGCGCGCGATAGCGGCGACCTGCTGCTGGCGGCGGATATATTTTCGCGCCTCGGGCAGGTCGTTCCCGAATCGCCGAAGCGCATCGTCGCCGACTACGACGCGGCCACGGTTTTCGTACAGCTCGAAGACTGGCCGCAGGCGATTCAACGCCTCGAGGCTTTCCGCAAGCGCTATCCCGACGACCGGCGTTTCAACGAGGGCGTCACCGAGAAACTGGCGCTCGCCTACAGCAGCAGCGGCAACCAGACGCTCGCGGCGGGCGAAATGCTGGCGCTGTCGAAATATCCCGGCAACGCCGAACGCAAGCAGGACCTGATGTGGCGGGCCGCGGAGATTTACCAGCAATCGGGGCAATCCGAGCAAGCTATCGCAATTTACAAGGACTACGTCAAGGCTTATCCCTACCCGCTGGAGCGCTCGATGGAATTGCGTAACAGGATCGCCGAATCCTACCGGGCCAAAAACGATACCGCGAACCTGCGTCGCTGGCAGAATGAAATCGTGCGCGCCGACGCCGCGGCCGGCGCACGCAGTACCCCGCGCAGCAGGTACCTCGCGGCCACCGCGAGCCTCGAGTTGATCGCGCCGTTACAACGCGCCTACCAGCAGGCGAAGCTGACGGTGCCGCTGAAAGCCAGCCTGCAGAAAAAGAAGAAACTGATGCAGCAATCGATCGACGCTTACAGCCGGGCGATCAAG
>JASFKL010000365.1:0-3845 GCA_050118655.1 Gammaproteobacteria bacterium
TTTCGCTGCCGCCGGCGGCTATGAACAGCGGCTTGCTGGCCTCGTATCCCAGCCCTTCCCAGCGCTTGTCGTCTTCGTCGAGTACGAGGATTGCGCCATCGATTTCGTCCTGCGCCAGCAATCGGTCCAGGGTATGCTCGATAACCGTTTTGCCGTGGAAACCGAGGTATTGTTTTGGTATTGCGCTGCCCATGCGCGTGCCGCTGCCGGCGGCCGGAATCACCGCCCAGACTGGAATCTCTCTATTCACGGGGTGCTTTATCGTCCTCGGGTATCAACTGGATGAAGGTCTCGCCCTGTTTGATCATGCCCAGGTCGTTGCGCGCCTTTTCCTCGAAGGCATCGAGACCGTTTTGCAGGTCGAGAACCTGCGCCTCGAGCTTCTTGTTGCGCTCCTCGAGCTCTCGCAGCCTTTCCTTCTGATTTTCGAGTTCTTGCGATAATTGCACGACTTCCGACAGGCTGCCGTCGCCGAACCACAGCCTGTATTGCAGCCCGACGAGAAGCACTATCAGGACGGCAATCAGGATTTTCATCGTCGCATGACCGCCCTGTCAGAGGTTTTTGAATGCGGATCTGCCCGGGTAATTTGCCGCGTCACCCAGCCATCCCTCGATGCGCAGCAACTGGTTGTACTTCGCGATCCGGTCGCTGCGCGACAGGGATCCCGTCTTGATCTGCCCGGCTCCGGTCGCTACCGCGAGGTCGGCAATGGTGACGTCCTCGGTTTCGCCGGAGCGGTGAGAAATCACCGTGGTATAACCGGCTTCGTGCGCCATGCCGATCGCGTCGAGCGTTTCGCTCAGCGTGCCGATCTGGTTGAACTTGATCAGGATCGAGTTGGCAATGCACTGCTCTATGCCTCGCTTCAGGATCTCGGTGTTGGTGACGAACAGGTCGTCGCCGACGAGTTGTATCCTGTCGCCGAGCTTTTCGGAAAGTATCGCCCAGCCGTCCCAGTCGCCCTCGTCCATGCCGTCCTCGATGCTGATAATCGGGTATTGATCGACCCAGTTGCAGAGGTAATCCGCGAACCCGGCCGCATCGAAGGAGCGATTTTCCGAGGCCAGCAGGTATTTACCGTCCTCGTAAAACTCGGAACTCGCGACATCGAGCCCGAGACAGATATCGTCGCCGGCCCGGAATCCGGCCTTGTCGATAGCAGTCAGGATCACCTCGATGGCTTCCTCGTTGGACGACAGGTCGGGAGCGAAACCGCCCTCGTCGCCGACCGCGGTATTCATGCCCCTGGCCGAGAGTACGGATTTCAAAGCGTGAAATACCTCTGTTCCCTGGCGTAAGGCCTCGCTGAAGCTCGGCGCGCCCACCGGCAGGATCATGAATTCCTGCATGTCGACGCTATTGTTCGCGTGCGCGCCGCCATTGATGATATTCATCATCGGTACCGGCAGCATGAGCGCCGTTTCGCCGCCCAGGTAGCGGTACAAGGGCAGATTGGAAGCGTTTGCCGCGGCATGAGCGTTGGCCAGCGACACGGCAAGCAGGGCATTGGCGCCGAGCCGGCTCTTGTTGTCGGTGCCGTCGAGATCGATCATCGCGCGGTCGAGGCCTGCCTGGTCGTTACAATCGCGGCCGATGACCACCCCGGCGAGATCGTTCTCGATATGGCCTACGGCCCGGGTGACGCCCTTGCCGAGGTAACGATTCGGGTCGCCGTCGCGCAGCTCGATCGCCTCGCGCTCGCCGGTGGAAGCTCCCGACGGCACCGCCGCCCGGCCGACGATCCCGTGCTCGAGATGCACTTCGGCTTCGACGGTCGGGTTGCCGCGCGAATCGAGAATTTCACGACCGACCAGTTTGCTGATTTTGCTCATTTTTACTCCAACCTGGGTTAAACGCCGCCGAGCAATTCTTCCTCGGGAAGCGGCGATGACTTGACCACGCGATCCAGCTCCAGCAATACCGCGAGCAACTCGCGCATTTTCGACAGGGGCCAGGCGTTAGGCCCGTCGCTGAGAGCTTCTTCGGGGCGCGGGTGGGTTTCCATGAACAGGCCGGAGACGCCCGCGGCCACGGCGGCGCGCGCCAGCACGGGAACGAATTCCCGCTGGCCGCCCGATGAGCTTCCCTGCCCTCCCGGCAATTGCACCGAGTGGGTCGCATCGAATACCACCGGGCATCGGGTCTGCCGCATGACCGCCAGCGAACGCATGTCCGAAACCAGATTCTGGTAACCGAAACTCACGCCGCGCTCGCAAACCATGATTTGACGGTTACCGGTCTCGAAGGCCTTGTCGACGACCTGCTGCATGTCCCAGGGCGACAAAAACTGGCCTTTCTTGATGTTGACCGGCAGATTTTGCCGGGCGACGTTCTGAATGAAATTGGTCTGCCGGCAGAGGAATGCGGGCGTTTGCAGCACGTCGACGACGCCGGCGACCTCCTCCAGCGGAGTATCCTCGTGAACGTCGGTCAACACCGCCACCGACAGTTCGCGGCGCACCTTTTCGAGAATCGCCAGCCCCTTGTCGATGCCGGGGCCGCGAAAACTCTTGCTGCTGGACCGGTTGGCCTTGTCGAAGGACGACTTGTAGATGAAGGCCATGCCGAGATCGGCGCAGATCTGCTGCAATTCGCCGGCGGTATCGAGTGCCAGCTGCTCCGACTCGATGACGCAGGGACCGGCGATCAGGAACAGCGGATGCCCGATGCCGGCCTCGAAATTACAGAGCTTCATTACCTTTTGGCCTTGTGGTACTCGACTGCCGCGTTGATGAAACTGTTGAACAGGGGATGCCCTTCGCGCGGCCGGGAAGTGAATTCGGGATGAAACTGACAACCGATAAACCAGGGATGGTCGGAGAGTTCGACCATTTCGACCAGCTCGTTGTCGACCGATAACCCGGAGATGACCAGACCGGCGTCCTGCAGACGCTGCAGGTAGTTATTATTGAATTCGTAGCGGTGACGATGGCGCTCGCTGATCTCTTCGCTGCCGTAGGCGCGCCGCGTACGGGTGCCCGGCACCAGCTTGCAGGTTTGCGCGCCGAGACGCATGGTACCGCCGAGGTCGGCATCCTCGTCACGGGTCTCGACCGAGCCGTCGCGGTCGACCCATTCGGTTACCAGCGCGATGACCGGATCGGGGGTCTTGGGATTGAATTCCGAACTGTGAGCCTTTGCGAGGCCCAGCACGTTGCGCGCATATTCGATCACCGCGACCTGCATGCCCAGACAGATACCGAGGTAAGGCACGTTGTGGGTGCGCGCGTAATTGGCCGCGGCGATCTTGCCCTCGATGCCGCGGCTGCCGAACCCGCCCGGTACCAGGATTGCATCGAGGTCTTCGAGCATCCCGGTGCCCTCGTTCTCGATGTTGTCGGAGTCGATCTTGACGATATTGACCCGGGTACGGGTATGGATACCGGCATGATCGAGTGCCTCGTTGAGCGACTTGTAGGCGTCGGTATGGTCGACGTACTTGCCGACGAAACCGATCGAAACCTCGTTGTTGGGATTTTCCATCGCCTCGACGACCCCGTCCCAGCCGGACAGGTCCGCGGGCGGCAATTCCAGCTTGAAGTGCTTGGCGACGATTTCGTCGAGTCCCTGCTCGTGCAGTTCGCGCGGAATCTTGTAAATATGGTCGACATCCACCGCGGCGATGACCGCTTCCTCGGCGACGTTCGTGAACAGCGCGATCTTGCGGCGCTCATCGACCGGAATCGGCCGATCCGCGCGGCAAAGCAGGATATCGGGCTGGATACCGATAGAACGCAGTTCCTTGACCGAGTGCTGGGTCGGCTTGGTCTTGATCTCACCGGCCGCGGGCAGGTAGGGAATCAGCGTCAAGTGCATGTAGAGCACGTTGTCATGACCGAGTT
>JASFKL010000366.1:0-3840 GCA_050118655.1 Gammaproteobacteria bacterium
ATCGCCGGCGGCGAGATCGCCCAGCCGACGCGCCAGCCCGACATCGCATAGGATTTCGACAGGCTGCCGATGGTGATCAGGCGGTCGTGGAGCCCGGGAATCGATGCCGCCGGGCGGAAGCCGCCGTCGAACACGAAATCGCCGTAAACCTCGTCGGCGACCACCCACAGGTCGTGTTTTTGCGCGACCTCGGCGATGAAGCCCAGTTCCTCGGCGTTGAGTGCGATGCCGGTCGGGTTACTCGGCGAGGCGTAAAAAATCGCGCGCGTGCGCTCGCTGACTGCGGCCTCGAGCGCCAAGCGCCTGAGCCGGAAACCGTTGTCGGCATCGAGTACCACCGGTACCAGGGTCGCGCCCGGTGCCTGTACCGTGGCCTCGTAGGTCACGTACATGGGCTGCAGCACGATCGCCTCGTCGCCGTGGTCGAGCAGGCAGAGCGCGCAGGAAAACAGCGCGTTTTGCGCGCCCGAGGTGGTGATCACCTGGTCGGCACTGACTTGCTGGCCGGAGAGTGCGCGGTGGCGCGCGGCGATCGCCTCGCGCAGGCCCTCGTGCCCGGCGATCGAGGTGTAATGCGTGTCGCCGCCGAGGATCGCCTCGTGGGCGCGCTCGACGACGCCGTCCGGGGTCGGGAAATCCGGATCGCCGACCGACAGTACGATCACGTCCTCGCCGCGTTCGCGCGCGCGCTTGGCCGCGTAATGCAGGTCCCAGGCGTCTGCCGCGCCGCCCTTGACGCGGTCTGTCAAAGAAGAAAATTTCATGGTTCAAGGCCAGCCGGGTTTGAGTTCGTCGAGCAACGGCATGATCCAGGGTTTGTGGGTCGCGATCTCGTCGCGGCCGAGGCCGGTCAGTTCGTAGGGCAGCACCAGCCAGTCGCCGGTCTCGTGGAGGTAAAAGTCGGGTTCGCGGCCGCCGCCGGGACGATACCAGGGCGCGGCGATCCGCCACTCGTCCGGCATGTTGCGTTTCAGCGTCTGCCGCAGGCGCGAGATCACCGCGTCGATGTTGCGCCCGGTGCTGTAGACGTCGTCGACCAGCAACAGGCGATTTTCGGCGCCCAGGTTTTCGAACAGGTATTGCAGGCCGTGGGCGCGGATTTCGCCGCCCTGCTCGAGGCGCTGGAAGTAATCGTCGCGGCCGCGATACGAGGTCCGGATCGCGAGATGATCGGTTTCGACACCGAGATACTGCAGGCACTCCTGCACGTAGATGCCGACCGTCGAGCCGCCGCGCCAGATGCCGACGATGAAGTCGGGGCGAAAGCCGCTGTCGAAGATTTTCACCGCCAGGCGGTAAGCGTCCTCGAGCAGTTCCTGTTCCTCGACAAAGCGTTTTTGCATGCGCGGCGAGCCCTTTCGAAAGCCGGTATGATATTCTGGCGCAGCCTACCACAGACCCCGGCGAATGCATCCCCCATGAACGAAAAACTCTACCTCTCGGCGCAGCAGTTACTGGAGGATTCGTTCCGACTCGGCGGCAATATCATCCGCGACGGCTTTCGCCCCAGCATGATGGTCGCGATCTGGCGCGGCGGCGTACCTATGGGTATCGCGATCCAGGAACTGCTCACCTGGTACGGGATCGATACCGACCACATCGCGATCCGCACGTCGTCCTACGGCGGCATCGACGGGCACGCGCCCGGAATTCGCGTCGAGGGCATGGATTACCTGGTCCGGCATTGCACCAGCGAGGATTCGCTGCTGATCGTCGACGACGTGTTCGATACCGGGCTGACGATCGACGCCGTGATTCGCCGACTCGAGCAACAGGCGCGCCGTAATACGCCGCACGACATCCGCGTCGCCGTGCCTTACTACAAACCCTCGCGAAACCGCACCGAACGGGTGCCGGATTATTTTCTGTTCGAGACCGGGCAATGGCTCAAGTATCCGCACTCGCTGGAAGGCCTGACGCACGAGGAAGTCGCCGCCAACCGCCCCGAACTCTGGCAAATCATCAAGGATCGCCTGGACTAGCCACCGGCGAAACCGCGGTGGACTCGGCCGGCAGCTCGCCGCCCGGAAACCTCAGGAAGACACAGATAATGGCCGATACGAATGCCAGGCCGGCGCCGAGCAGGAAGGCATAGGCGAGCTCGAACTCGCCCGCGATTCCGGCCAGCAGCGCCCCCGCCATGCCGACCCCGTCGAGTACCGTGAACACGATACCCAGGGTGGTCGACTCCGACTTCGCCGAGTACTCGACCGCGGCGGCGAGCACCACCGGGCGCACCGCGGTGAGGATCGCGATCGACGGCAACAGGCCGAGAATCGCCCACACGAGACTCGAGGAGAGACTCGCGAAGAGCGCGAAAAAGCTCGCCGCGAACAGCATCACCAGCACCAGCGGCTTGCGCTCCCGGGCGTCGGAAAACTTGCCCAGCAGCGGCTGGAACAACGAGCCGATGACCAGGATGAAGGCGAAGATCGCGCCGGATTCGAATGGCGACATACCATGCTGTTGCTGAAAATAAAGCGGCGCCATCGCCAGCTGCGCGACCAGCGCCATGTTATAGAGGATCAGCATCGCGATCAGCATCAGCCCCGTGGGCCGCGACCACTGGTGCAGCATGCCGCGGATGTCGATGGCCGCCGGTGTCGCGGACGGATGTTCGCGACCGATGCGCGCGGCCATCGGCACGAACAGGACGCCCATCAGTATCACCGGCAACACCAGGATTTGCAGCGTCGTCTGCCATTCGAAATAACCGAGGAGAAAGCCGGTGCTGAGCGGCGCCAGCACCTCGGCGCCGATACTGCCGCCGATGGCATGGATGCCGATCGCCTGGGCGCGGCGCCCGGGCAGCACCTTGACCAGCACCCCGGTCGCCACCGGGTGCCAGAAGGCATCCCCCATCACGCCGAAGGCGAGCAACAGGGTGACCGCCCAGAATCCGGGTGCCAGCGTCGCACCGAGATAACCGATCGCGACCCACCAGAAAGACAGCAGCATCAGCAGACCGGGGCGCGTCGAGCGGTCCGACAGGATGCCGGCCGGGATATAGGCGATACCGGCGCCGATGCCGTTGATGGTCAGGATCAGGCCGACCTCGGCCGGGCCCAGTCCCATGGCCGCGGCAATCGCCGGCGCCAGCAGCCACAGCGTGCCCGCGACCCAGTCGTTGCTCAAATGCCCGAGCGCGAGCGCGCCGAGCAGGAAGCGGTGGCGCGGTTCAAGCGCCTGCATTGTCCGCCCTCCCCGACAATCCGGCTATTTGCGCGGGGTCGGTAAAGTATGCATTCACGCCGAGACCTCCCGCCTGGCGGTCATCGCTGACTGGATGCCGGGAAAATAGAATGCCAGGGTCGCGGCGCGCGAGAACATGAACACCATCAACCCGGCGAACAATCCGTGGTTGCCGAAGACCGGCACCGACCATTCGAGGAAGGCCAGGTAGACGAGCAGCGAGGCGATCATCGCATTGCGCATTTCGCGCGTGTGCCCGGTGCCGATGAAGATGCCGTCGAGCAGAAAGCTCCACACGGATATCAACGGCGATACTATCATCCAGGGCAGATAGACCAGCACGGTATCGTAGACCTCGTCGATACCCGTAAACAGGTTCACGATCGCCGGACCGAAAAGGTAGTAGGCGCAGCCCGCCAGCAGCGCAACCGCCAGTCCCCAGAACGAGGTGAACTCGACCGCGCGGCGAAACAGGCGCCGCCGCCCCGCCCCGTAGATGCTGCCCGCCATCGCCTCGACCGCGTGCGCAAAGCCGTCGAGGCCCGCCGCCATGATGCTTTGCAAGTGCATCAGGATGGCGTTGGCGGCGAGGATGACCTCGCCCTGCTTCGCACCCAGCGCGGTGAAATAACCGAATGCGAACAGCAG
>JASFKL010000367.1:0-3837 GCA_050118655.1 Gammaproteobacteria bacterium
GTTCCGAACTCGACCATCGCGTTGCCGCCGACCAGTTCGGCGGGATTCAATGCCTGCGGCAACAGGCTGTACTTGACCGGGCCGAATAGCGCGGACTGGGTTCCCATCAGAAACAGGATCGCCACCAGCATGACCGGACTCTGCAAGATAAAAGCGGCGGCGCCGAAAATCATGATCGCGATCTCGAGCAATTTGATGCGTCGTATCAACATGGACTTTTCATATTTGTCGGCGAGTTGACCGGCGAGCGGTGAAAACAGGAAAAAAGGCATGATGAACAAACCCGCGGCAACATTGACCAGGGTGTTGCTTTGCTGTTGCGAAACGCCAGCCGCCTCAAAGGCGATCAAAATCGTCAGCCCGTTCTTGTACAGATTATCGTTGAATGCGCCGGCCAGTTGAGTCAGGAAGAAGGGACGGAATCTCTGGCTCGTCAACAGCTTGATCGAATCGGGCATGATCACCTCGGGTGACATTTACGGCCAGTCGAACTCCAGTATTGCGGCTAGTGCGCGAAAGGCCGCTTACGGCGAGCAAAATCCCTGGCTGTTGCTATTATTAATCCTGAAACTGATCTCGATGACAACAACAAGCCCAGTTAAACGGGAAGATAGCCCAAATGGCGACATGCATCACAGTTTTGCCCCAAAGTCCCTCGCATTCCCGGACATGCATATACTGATGCCCGGCGCGGGCAGACAACCCCATTTTCTTAAGCTATAAGGTTGCAATTGATTGCCAGGATTTGAAATAGCACAGCTCGAATGTCGGTACTTAAATCCCTGATCAAGCGGGACTGGTTTATCGGACTGGTCATCACGCTCCTGTTTCTGATCTTCGCGGAAACGGGCGTGTTTTCCGGTTTGGACAGGCAGGCTTACAATCTTGGTACTCGCATCTCCTCCGCCAGAGAGCCGCACGAGGATATCGTCATCGTCGCGGTAGACGACAAGTCGTTGCAAAAGCTCGGCGCCTGGCCCTGGTCGCGCGACGTTCTTGCGCAAGCCACGCTGGTGTTGACACAGGCAAGGCCGAAGGTTATCGGATTCACCATACCCTTCGACACAGCGCAATACGCGGGCGGGTTGTCGTCGATCAGCCATTTGCGGGACGTCCTCGTAGCCGAGCGCAAGCTCACTCGCAACGTCAAACGCGCTCTCGACAACACGGAGTCGACACTGCGCGGCGACGACAAGCTCGCCGGGGCATTCAGATCCGGCGGACGCATCGTGCTGTCGATGCCGTATATCGCCACCGATCAGCCCGCGCCCCAGGTGTCGGCATCCTTACCCAAATACCTGTCGGGGTATACTCTGCCCCGTGTCAGTCTCAACGAGGGAGACAGCCGCGGCTTCGGCCGGCCCAGACCCGAAATCACGCGGATCGGGGAATTGTTTCCGCCGATCGAGAAACTGGTGCGCCGGGTCGGCGGCGTGGGTGTCATCGGATTTTCCGAGCACTTCAACAACGAGCCGCTGATCGTGCGGTACGGCGACGATTTTCTGCCGTCCTTTGCATTGATGGTGGCGACGCGCAGCAAGGGGCTGTCGAGCAAGCATATCGAGTCCAGCGGCGGTGCGAGTCCGATGCTCAACGGCAAGGTGATCGGCGCAGACGCCGGCTTTCGAATATACCCGCGCTTCTACGACGACAAGGACGGCAGGCCGGCATTCAAGTCCTATTCGCTGATCGATGTGCTCAACGGCAGCATCGAGGCAGACCGGTTCAAAAACAAGATCATTATCGTCGGTCTTACTTCGCCGCGCCTGGCCCGGCCGCAGCTGACTCCGTCCGGGCGGGCGATCTCGCCGACGCTCGCCACCGCGCACACGGTCTCGAGCCTGCTCAACAACGAACTTTTCAAGCTGCCCGAATGGGCCGGCTGGGTGCAGCGCGGACTCATCGTTGCCCTGGGCATTTACCTGATGTTCGTGCTAGGCCGGTTTCGCACCAACACCGAAACCTTTCTCAGCCTGTTTATTTTGCTGGTAATCTTCAATGCGCACTTCATTCTCATGAGTTCGCAGGCCCTGTGGGTGCCAATGATGACCGCGGTGGTGATGCTGGTCGTCGGCCACCTGATACTCGGAACCCGCCAGTCGGTGAACGCGCGCCTCAGCAAGGTACAGAGCGACCTGTCCGTCGCCAACCGGCAGCTCGGGCTGTCGCTGCACGCACAGGGCAACCTCGACCTCGCATTCGAAAAGTTTCGCGCCTGCCTGGTCGACGACTCGCTGCTCGGGCAGGTTTACAACCTGGGCCTGGATTACGAGCGCAAGCGGCAGTTCAACAAGGCAGCATCGGTGTTTAAATTCATCCACCAGCACGATGCGAGTTTCAACGATGTCGAGCGCCGCCTCGAGCGGAACGAACAGGCTGCCGATACGCTGGTGCTCGGGGGAAACAACACCAACGGACCGGGACCCAACCTGATCTCCAGCAGGTCCGGTATCGAAAAACCCAAGCTGGGACGCTACCAGATCGACAGCGAAATCGGCCGCGGCGCGATGGGCATGGTATATCTCGGGCACGACGACAAGATCGGCCGCACGGTGGCGATCAAGACCATGGTTTTGTCGGACGAGTTCGAAGAGGACATGCGCGAAGAAGTCCGCAACCGGTTTTTCCGCGAGGCCGAGGCCGCGGGCAGGCTCGACCATGCCAATATCGTCACCGTTTACGACGTCGGCGAAGAGCAGGATCTGGCCTATATCGCGATGGACTACCTGAAGGGCAAGGACCTGACCTCTTACTGCACGCCGAATTCGCTACTGCCGCCGAACCAGGTGTTCGAAATCATCATGAGCATCGCAAGAGCGCTCGATTACGCCCACCAGCAGCACGTGGTACACCGCGATGTTAAGCCGGCGAACATTATTTACGACAACGACAAGCGTATCGCCAAGATCACCGATTTCGGCGTCGCCTGCCTCACCGACGCCAGCAAGACGAAAACCGGCACCGTGATAGGCAGCCCTTATTACATGGCGCCCGAACAGTTGGCCGGCAAGCGGGTCGACGGCCGCGCGGACCTGTTTTCCCTCGGCGTAACCATGTACCAGATGCTGGCCGGCGAACTGCCCTTCAAGGGCGAGTCGATCGCCAACCTGATGTACAACATTTCCAACGAAAAGCATCCGGACATTCGCGCCTTTCGCTCCGATCTGCCGAACTGCGTCAACAACATCCTCGACAAGGCATTGCAGAAAGAAGCACAGGCCCGCTTCAAGAGCGGTCAGCAAATGGCCGAGGCGATGACCATTTGCCAGGAGCACATCCGCGAAATAAACGCCGCCTGAGCAAAACCCTCAGGGCAGGGACTTGTATTTTTTCAGGGCGCGCTCGCGCGTGGTTTTCAGATCCAGAATCGGCAGCGGGTAATCGACACCCAGCTCTATGCCGGCTCGCCGCAGCGAGTCGACGGGCGCCTCCCAGGGCTTGTGACGGAATTTCGGGGGCAAGCCCGCGAGTTCCGGACAATAGCGGGCCAGGTATTCCCCGCCGGGATCGAACTTTTCACTTTGCAGCAACGGGTTGAAGATCCTGAAATAGGGCGCCGCGTCGGCGCCGGAACCCGCCACCCATTGCCAGCTCGCGCTGTTGTTGGCGAGATCCGCATCCACCAGGCAATCCCAGAACCAGTCTTCGCCGGCCCGCCAGTGAATCCCGAGGTTTTTGACCAGCAGCGAAGCCACGATCATCCGCACCCGGTTGTGCATGTAACCGGTTTGCCAGAGTTCGCGCATGCCCGCGTCGACGATTGGAAAGCCGGTCAGGCCCCGCTGCCAGGCCTCGAGCGCCCGCGCATCATCGCGCCAGTCGAAAGCGTCGAAGCGG
>JASFKL010000368.1:0-3822 GCA_050118655.1 Gammaproteobacteria bacterium
CGCCTGCCTGGTCATAGCGCCCTTGTGCTACTGGGTCTACGACGGCGTATTCGAGGCTTTCGATCGATGGTATCCCGACGGCGGTTTTTTCCACTACGAAACAGTCATCCCGGAGTCCGGCTTCCCCCGCCTGACGGTAATCATCTACTTCGCGGCAAGCGCTGGCCTGGTCGAGGAGTTTCTGTTCCGCGGCCTGCTCTACCGCGCCGCGCAGGAATTCCGCCGGCCCCGCCTGTTTTTCCTCGTGGTTTCGCCGCTGGCCTTCAGCCTGATTCACTGGGAGTCCGGCATCGCCAACCTGCTGGCTACCTGGGTCTTCGGCCTGTTCACGGCCGCGGTTTTCCTGGGATTGCGCAATCTCTGGCCGCTGATCGCCGGTCACGCGTTGACTGACCTGTTAGAGTTCTATTAAACATCGCAAACCGCCCGACCAACTGCGCAGGCCCCGAGGAAATGCCATAATAGGGGCCTCGCAATCCGACCTGGCGGGAAAATCATGGCATCGACCATAGCACGCAGACTGGCCCCGGCACTGTTGCTGGGATTCGCCTGTTGCGGCGCGAGCGCGCAGCAGTCCGACGGACAGGTAGTTTCGTTTCGCTGCGCGCTGGCGCTCGACGCGGTCATCGCGGAACTCGACAAGCAGACCAACAACCCGGTCACCCGGCAAGCGCTCGAGCGCAGCGGCGAGGACAACGGGGAATTCGTCTGTATCCAGGCCGATCCGAAGACGATTATCGTGCGCCTGCAAAGCCCGGACATGGGCCCCACCGAGGGCCGGCTGGTATTTACCGTCGATGCGCGTACCTACAAAGTGCTGAAAACCTTTTTCGGACCCTGAAACAGTGGCGAAGCAGCCGGTTTACAGGACTTATCGGCCCGGCGACGAGGCCGGTGTCATCGAGGTCTGGCGGCAGTGCGACCTGATCAGGCCCTGGAACCATCCCCGGGAAGATATCCGGCGCAAGTGCGCCGACTCGCCGGAATTGTTTTTCGTCTGCGAGATCGAGAGCCGGCCGGCGGCGACCTGCATGGCGGGCTACGACGGCCATCGCGGCTGGATCTACTACCTGGCCGTCGCGCCCGGGCTGCGGCGCCGCGGTATCGCCACGAAACTCGTGGAAATTTCCGAGGCCGAACTGGTTAAACTGGGCTGTCCGAAAATCGACCTGATGGTTCGCAAAACCAACCAGGCGGTAATCGAGTTCTACAAGGCTATCGGCTACGGCGACGATCCCGTGAGCGTGCTGAGCAAGCGGCTGATCGACGACCCGCCGCACGATTTCGGCTGAGCCGAAAACAAAACCGGATGCGGGTAAATCAAGCCGGTCCAAACCACAAGCTTACCAGGGAGTTATTACATGAAAGTCGCCTATATTTTTTCCAGCCAGGGTCACACGGTATCCTACAAGCTCGGCAAGATGATCCTGCCGCAACTCGAGGAACATGCTCACGGGCCCGAAGTGGTCGGCATGTTCTTCTTCGAAGACAACAACTACGTGCTGGTCAAGGGCGATCCGATCGGCGAACGGCTGTCCAAGGTCGCGAAGGAACAGAACATCATGCTGATGGGTTGCGACCAGTGCTGCTGGGAGCGGGAGATCGACGGCAAGCTGGTCGAAGGCGCGACTATCGGCTGTTTTCCAAACCTTTACGAGGGCCTGGCCGGCAACATGCCCGACCAGGTGATCACGCTTTAGGGCGATAAGTCACAACTCGTCGAACCGGAAACCGGGCGACTCGGAGGCGGACGATGAATAGCAAACACGAACTTACCGGCGGATGCCAGTGCGGCGCGGTCCGCTATCGGCTGACCGGCAGCGCGCGGATGCTGTATGCCTGCCATTGCCGCGATTGCCAGAAACAATCCTCGAGCGCCTTCGGCATGTCGCTGATCGTCGACCGCGCGAAGGTCGAGTTCACCGCCGGCCTGGATCGTCTGCGGACCTGGGATACCCGCGGCGAAGACGCGACCCTGAAGCGCTGCGCCTTTTGCAGCGACTGCGGCACGCGCATCTACCACGCGCCGGAAGACGAGGCCGAACCGATCAGCATCAAGGCCGGTTCGCTGGACGATACCGGCTGGCTGCAACCGGTGGCGCAGATCTGGCTGCAAAGCGCGCAGCCCTGGGTCGGCGTCGATCGCGATCGCTTTCGTTGTTTCGAGCAGGAACCCGACGACGAGGGCGAACTCGAAATTATCTGGCAACGGCAAAGCCGGGGCGCCTGAACCAAAGGGCCGGTCGAGGCCAGGGGAATACGCCATGCGTGATGTCAGGTTACTGGGACTCGGGATCAGCGTATACACGCGCATCGCGCGGCTTGCGCTGGTGGAAAAAAAGGTCGACTACGAACTCGAGGAAGTGGATATCTTCGCCGACGAGGGGCCGCCCGCGGATTATCTCGCGCGCCAACCTTTCGGCCGTATCCCGTGCCTGTTGCATGGCGATTTTTGCCTCTACGAGACCGTCGCGATCTGCCGCTACGTCGACGAAAATTTCCCCGGCCCCGAACTGCAACCCGCCGAACCCGCGCCGCGTGCGCGCATGACGCAAATCACAAGCGCGCTCGATCACTACGGTTACCGGCCGATGGTCTGGGATGTCTACGTGCAGCGCGCGGTGATCCCGGCCGGCGGCGGACAGACTGACGAGGCGTTGATCTCGGCGGCACTGCCGCGGATCGGGATCCTGCTGCGGCAACTCGACGGCTGGCTCGGCCCGGGGGAATTCCTGGCCGGCGAGTCGCTTACCCTCGCCGACCTCCACGCCTACCCGATGTTGCGGTATTTCATCGAAACCGCCGAGGGCGCCGCCATGCTGAAATCCTTCCCGCGGCTGGCCGCGTGGATGTCGCGCATGCAATCGCGGCCGAGCGCGCGGACGACGAGTTTCCACTCCGCGCAGGTTAGCGAAACCGGTTTTTGACGCCCACGCGAGACTGGCGATCGCGACAAGGGCGATTTATGCTAGGCGCAATCGATCCGGAACCGATCCATGCTGGCAACCGAGCGCGACGGCAACACCCTGAGGATTCGCTATCGCAGTTATCTGACGGGAATCCTGTTGCTGACCATTCCGCCCGCCCTGGTCTACGAACTCGGCGGCGGGCTGCTCGAGGGCAGTCTCGACAGCAGTGAAAAAATCGCCCTCGCAATGGGTTTGCTGCTGCCGCTCGCCGGCGCCTATTTCCTGATCGAATTCGGTTGCTTCAGCTTTTCCCTCGAGGATTGCCGCTTTCGCTGGCAGTGGCGAAACCTGCTGCGCAGCCGTTCGGGCGAAGTACCGCTCGAGCGTATCGCGCGGGTCGGGCGCGAATCCATGGAGGCCAGCGATTCGTCCGGCGCGCAACGCATATACCGCCTGGTGGTCGAACTCGACGACGCGACCGTGATCCCGCTGTCGCGCGGCTATTCGGGCCTGCACGACCGCAGGCTCGATCGAATCGTCGACCAGGTCCGCGAGCACCTGGGCCATTTCGTGACACCGCAATGACTATCGAGCTGACCCTCGCGAAACCCCGCGACCTCGAACGGATTCTGCCGCTGGTGCGCGCCTACCACGAATTCGAGCAGATCGACAGCACCGCAAAGGAACGCAAATCCGCTATCGGCCGGCTGCTCGGCGACCGGAGTCTCGGTGCCATCTGGCTGATCCGAAGCGGCGGCGCGCTCTGTGGTTACATCGCCCTGTGCCGCGGGTTCAGCATCGAGTTCGACGGTTTCGATGCCTTCGTCGACGAGTTTTACCTGCTGCCGGAATTTCGCGGCCGTGGGATCGGCGGCCGGGTGCTCACGGAAATCAAGGCGCGGGCACGCGCGCT
>JASFKL010000369.1:0-3816 GCA_050118655.1 Gammaproteobacteria bacterium
TTTCGGCGGTCACTGCGGATTCATCGAAAACCTGGCTGCGCGCAGCTGGATCGAAACCCGCCTGATCGAAATTCTGAATCGCGACCGGCGTTGAACGCCATCCTCCGCGGCGGACCGAATCAGGCGAAGGTCAGGTAAATCATGCGCAGTGCCAGCAGCGTCAGCGCCCACTTCAGGATCTGCAGAAAGAGTTTCTCGTTGATGCGATAGCGGATGTGGGTGCCGATGAAGGCACCCGCGATCACGCCCGCGGTCATACCGAGAATCAACTGCCAGTAATCGAGAAACGCGAAGCCGAGCAACGCGAACAGCGCGACCTTGATCAGGTGTGAAAAGGTGGTCATCAGCGCGCCGGTGACCACCAGGGCATCGCGCTTGAGGCCGCGGCGCAACAGCGACGCCTGTCCCATCGGGCCGGTCGCGCCGACGAGCAGGCTCAATCCCGTCTGCAGGAAACCGATGATGACGAACTCGCCGCGCGGCGGGCGCTCGAGTCGGAGCGGCGGTCCCCAGACTGTGTAGAGAATGTAGGCCGCGATCAGCATAGGTGTGTACTCGAGATCGATCCGGCTCCTGACGCCCGCCGCGGCCAGTCCGCCGACGATGCCGCCGGCGACGAAGGCGAGCACGAATTCCCCGCGCAGGAATCGCCAGCCGAAAAGCGCGCGGCTCGAATTGGAAAACAGTTGGACGATCGCGTGCACCGGCACGATGGCCGCGCCCGGCAGCAGGCCGGGCATCAGCGCGATCAGGATCATGCCGCCGCCGATACCGGTAATCGCGGTCAGTGTCGAAGTTACCAGCGCGAGTAGCGGTAACAGCCAGTCATTCAAGGGTGGATACCGGGGTTACGCGCATGCGCTCCGGGACGGGAAGACAGTTTATAGAGACGCGGAGAGCCGCAGACGGCGGCTCCCTTCGGTAGCGGCCCGGCGACCCGGGTGCGCTCAGTTGTAGCCGAGAATCACGACTTGTTCGACACCTTCTTCGTCGAGCTTGTCGCGTTCGATGTGCTCCAGACCGCGCTGTTCCTTCGTGAGCTTTCCGGGATCGCCGTAGTAGGAATTATCGGGCGACTTGCCGTAGGGTGAAGAAATCAGTGATTCGAATTCCGGAGAGGTAATTTTCTTGCTCATGCGATGCCTAGCCATTTGCCTGTCAAGTTAGCCAAGGTTTCTATGAATTTACATCCAAAGCTGAATATAACTTACTGTTTCATAAAAACAAGAGTAAAACGCTTTATTTGTGAGGTATTTTCGATTTACCTGTCGCGGATCAATCGGGCTCAGTGTTCGAACAGGTCCATCTGCCCGCTGCCGTCGGTCAGGTCGACCAGGCGGGCGCCGATGCCGAGCAGGCGAACCGGTACCTGGCCGCGTTGCCAGGCTTCCTCGCAGAGCATTGCGTAATCGGCGTAATTGGGCCCGGTATGCTGGCGTTCGATGGTGGTCTGATTGAAGTCGTAAAATTTCATTTTCAGGAAACAGTGCTGCACGCGGTAGTCCGCATCGAGCTTTTGCAGGCGCGGCTGCAGCGCCTCGATCAGCGCCGGAATCCTTTGCCGGCAGCTCTCGAGGTCGGGCAGGTCCCGTTCGTAGGTATGCTCGACGCTGACCGACTTGCGCCGCCACTCGGATCTCACCGCCCGGTCGTCGATGCCCCGGGCGAGCTTATGGATATGCTCCCCGAACTGGCCGAACTTTTGCACGAAACGGTAAACGTCGAATCGACGTACGTCGCCGCAGGTACGTATGCCCTCCTTCTCGAGCCGCTCTGCGGTAACCTTGCCCACTCCCCAGATGCGGTTGACGGGCAGATCCTCGAGAAACGCGTCAATCCGCTCGGGAGTTACCACGTATTGACCATCCGGCTTGTTCCAGTCGCTCGCCACCTTGGCGATGAACTTGTTCGGCGCGATGCCCGCCGATACGGTAATGCCGATGCTATCGGCGATGCGCTGGCGGATTTCCTCGGCGATCAGCGTCGCACTGCCGCGGCAGCGCGTCGACCCGGTGACGTCGAGGAAAGCCTCGTCCAGCGACAGGGGTTCGATCAGGTCGGTGTAATCGGCGAAGATTTCATGCATTCGGCGCGAGGCCTCGCGGTATTCGGACATGCGGCCCGGGATCAGAATCAGCTGCGGACAGCGTTTGATTGCGGTGGCGCTGGCCATCGCCGAACGCACGCCGAACTTGCGCGCCTCGTAGCTTGCGGTGGCGATCACGCCGCGCCGCGAGGCGCTGCCGCCGACCGCGATCGGTTTACCCCTGAGCTTCGGATTATCGCGTACCTCGACCGCGGCGTAAAAGCAATCGGCGTCGATATGGATGATCTTGCGGGGTGCTGGAGGATCGGGATTCAAGGCAGTGGCTTGCTTCGCGGCTGCGGCTGAGTGAGAATTCCCGCATCGAAGGCGGGACCAGACAATGACGGAAAAAGTATTCTACCAAGACGCATACCAGAAAACACACCATAGCGCGGTCGCCGAGGTCGTCGATGGCGGGGTTATTCTCGCGTCGACCATCTTCTATCCGCAAGGTGGCGGGCAGCCCGGCGATACCGGTCGCCTGACGATCGATATGCGCGAATATCGCGTCAGCGATACCCGTTACGCCGGCGACCGCGATCGGATCGTCCACTACATCCAGGACGACGATCTCGATGCGATCCGGGTCGGCGCCCATGTCGACATGGAAATCGACTGGCAGCGCCGGCATCGGCTGATGCGCATGCATACCAGCATGCACCTGATTTGTTCGCTGATCGATGCGCCGGCGACCGGCGGCTCGGTCGGCGAAACCGAAAGCCGCATCGATTTCGACCTGCAGGGCCAGGTGGTCGACAAGGAACAGCTCACCGCCGATCTCAATGCGCTGATCGACAGGGCCCTTCCGGTCAGCATCGGTTCGATCACCGAAGAGGAGCTCGACCGCAATCCCGGCCTGGTGCGGACCATGTCGGTACAGCCGCCGCGCGGGCAGGGGACGGTGCGCACGATTACTGTCGAGAATACCGATTACCAGCCCTGCGGCGGCACCCACGTGGCCAATACCGCCGAAATCGGCCGGCTTGAAGTCACTCGCCTGAAAAACAAGGGCAAGCAGAACAAGCGTATCAGCCTGGCGCTGGTCGAACCCTGATCCGCGCCGCTGGTCGTACGGATCATGAATCCGTGCACGGCCGACATCCGTATGTCAATCATCTTCGAAAGCGTCCCGGGAGGTTCCCGCCAATGACCGCCAGCGCAAGGATTTGCCTGCTTGCCCTGCTTTTCTGTTTGCCGATACAGGCCCGGGCCGATAGCGACAGCTGTAATCGCGCCATCGGCCAATGGCTCGATCCGGCTACCGGCAAGACGCTGCCGGGCGAGCGCCTGTTCGAGCGGCTCGCGGACGCGAAGGTCGTACTGCTCGGCGAGACCCACACTTCAGCGGCGGATCATCGCTGGCAGGCTTACATGCTCGCCGCGCTGCAATCCCGCCATAGCAACCTGAGCGTCGGATTCGAAATGCTGCCGCGCCGCGTACAGCCGGCGCTCGACGCCTGGGTATCCGGGCAATTGAGCGAAGACCAGTTTCTCGAGCAGGCCGACTGGCGAAACGTCTGGGGTTACGACCCCCGGTATTATCTGCCGCTGCTGCACTTCGCGCGCATGAACCGGTTGCCCGCGTTCGCGATGAACGTCGATCGCGGCGTGGTTTCCCAGGTGGGTAGCGAAGGCTGGCAATCGTTGAGCGACGAACAGCGCCATGGGCTGTCCGAGCCGGCGCCCGCCAGCGAAGCCTACCGCGATTCGCTGGCAGAGTTGTATGCCTA
>JASFKL010000370.1:0-3807 GCA_050118655.1 Gammaproteobacteria bacterium
GCCGGCAACGGAGTTCGACGAGAGGATCGACGAATCGAATTACCGCGAATGGGCCCGGCTCAGCAACGAGGAATTGATCCCCAGGCCGCTGTCGCTGTATTTCCATATCCCGTTTTGCAGCTCGATCTGCTACTACTGCGGATGCAACAAGATCATTACCAGGCGCCGCGAAAAGGCCGAACCGTACCTGCAGGACCTGTATCGGGAAATCGAGATCCAGGCGCAGCTTTTCGATCGAGACCGCGAAGTGCGGCAGTTGCATTGGGGTGGCGGCACCCCGGGATTCCTGACGCGCCGCCAATCGAGCGAGCTGATGGCGGGAATCAACCGCCATTTCCGTCTCGACCATGCGGATTCCGGCGAATACGCGATCGAAATCGACCCCCGCGAGATGCAAAGCGGCGATGTCAGGCACCTGCGCGGCCTCGGCTTCAACCGCATCAGTATCGGGGTCCAGGATTTCGATCCCTGCGTGCAGAAAGCCGTCAACCGCGTACAGAGCGAGGTGGAAACCGCCGCGGTAATCGACGAAGCCAGGCAGTGCGGCGTGCGCTCGATCAATATCGACCTGATTTACGGCCTGCCGCATCAAAGCGTGGCGAGTTTCGTCGATACCCTGGACAGGGTCATCGAACTCGATCCCGATCGTATCGCGATGTACAACTACGCCCACCTGCCGCAGCGTTTTCCGCCGCAGCGGCGCATCAACACCGAGGACTTGCCCGTGCCGACCGAAAAGCTCGGCATCCTGCGCGCGGCGATAGAGCGCCTGTGCGGGGCGGGCTACCTGTACATCGGCATGGACCATTTCGCCAGGCCGCGCGACGATCTCGCCCAGGCGCAGCGCCAGGGCAGGCTATTGCGCAACTTCCAGGGATACTCGGCGATCGCCAGTTGCGATTCGATCGGCTTCGGTGTTTCGGCAATCAGTCACGTCGCCGACCACTACAGCCAGAATACGACCAGACTCGAGCAATACCACGAGTGCCTGGCACAGAATCGCCTGCCGGTCGTACGCGGCTACCACAGTAACGAAGAAGACATGCTGCGGCGCGCGATCATCCAGGATCTGGTGTGCCATTTCCGCGTCGACAGGCGCAAGGTATCGCGTGACTGGGGGATCGATTTCAGCAGGCATTTCGCGGAAGAACTCGAGCGCCTCGAAGCGATGCAGAAAGACGGGCTGGTCGAGATCGACGACGCGGAAATCCGCGTTCTCGAAGCCGGGCGCCTGCTGGTGCGCAACATCTGCATGGTTTTCGATCGCTTTCAACGATTGCGGGAATCCAGCGGTAATTTCTCTCGAACCCTGTAGTTGATCTGTGTCAAGCCTGGCCGACGGGCTTCGCTTAAACTCCCCTTCGACTCCTACTCTGGTTCCTACAGAGTTTTTTAGCCGACATCTCCCCGTCGGCTATTTTTTTATGTATGCCGTCCATTTTCGTTTTCCGGAAACGCAAATGGACTCCTCAAAAACGTCACCCCGGCAAAAGCAGGGCGCCGCCCGGCCGTGATCGCCTGACTAAGGATTCATCGATCTCGAAACCCGAGCCCGGGAAAATCGACTGATCGGGCAGGCATCGCCGACGACGATGAAACCGGTTGGACTAGCGGTCCGACTGGTCTTTTTCGCGATCTACGATCTTGTCCTCGTCCATCAGGATACGATGCGCGGGGCCCTCGAGATCGTCGTACTGTCCATCGCGCACCGCCCACAGCAGCACCCACAGGATGAGGCCGAGCAGGAGCAGCGAAATCGGGATCAGCAGGTAAATGATTTCCATCAGCGGGCAAGCCTCGAGGCATTCAATACCACCACCAGCGAACTGGCGGACATCCCCAGCGCGGCGAGCCAGGGCGCGACCAGTCCCAGCGCAGCGGCGGGAATAGCGCCGAAATTATAGACCAGCGCCCAGACCAGGTTCTGGCGAACGATGCGCCGGGTGCGGGCGGCGATTTCGAAAATTCGCGCAACCGCTTCCAGCCGGCTCGACATCAGCACGATATCGGCACTGCCGCGAGCCAGGGCAGTGGCACCGCCCATGGCCACCGAGACGTCGGCGCGCGCGAGCACCGGGGCATCGTTGATGCCGTCGCCGACCATCATCACCCGCGCGCCGTTATCCTGTATCGCCTGTACCGCGACCATCTTGTCCTCGGGAGAGAGGCCGGCGCGATAGTCGTCGATACCGCAGGATCTCGCCACCCTCGCGGCAGGCGCGTCCCGGTCACCGGTCATCAGTAATACCTCGAGTCCGCGTTCGCGCAGCGCGGCGACTACCGACGGGGCCTCGGCGCGCAATTCGTCGCTGAACACGAACATCGCCATCGGCTTTTCGGCGGTCGACAGGAAGACCGCGCTGATAGCCTCGTCGGCAATCTCGTCGAGCCAACGCCGGGGAATTTTCGCCGCGGTACCGGCGTCGATGAAATCGCTGCTGCCGATAAAATACTCCTCTCCGTCGACATGCGCGCGCAAGCCGCCGCCGGCGACGCTCTCGGGCCGCAGGGCCGATTTTCCAGGCGTCCCGGCCTCCCTGACCAGCGAACGTGCCAACGGGTGTTGCGAATACCTTTCCAGGCTCGCCGCCAACTGCAGACAGGACTCGCGCTCGCAGCCGGGCGCGCATTCGATGCGCTCCAGCAGCGGTTCGCCGCGGGTCAGCGTACCGGTCTTGTCGAACACCACGTGGGTTACCCGCTGCGCCACCTCCAGCGACATCGCGCGCTTGACGAGCATGCCGAGTGCCTGCATCCGACCGAGGGTCGCGCTGATCGCGGTCGGCGTCGCCAGCGACAAGGCGCAGGGGCAGCTGACGATCAATACCGCGAGCGCGATTTCGAACCAGCGCCCGGGCTGCCACAGCCACCAGAACAGCGCCACACCGGCTACCGTCAGCAGCACCACAGCGACGAAGCGGGCGGCGACCCGGTCGGCGAGCTGCGCCAGCGGGGGTTTATCCGCCAGGGCCCGTTCGACGCTGCGTTGTATCTCGGCGATCACCGTGTCGACACCGACCGCGGTAACGCTGACCCGCAGCGGATTGGTGCGGTTGATACTGCCGCCGAAAAGCCGTTCGCCGGGATGCTTCTCGACCGGCATGCTCTCGCCGCTCAATAGCGATTCGTCGAGCGCCGACGAGCCCTCGAGTATGGTTGCATCGGCGGGCACTGTTTCGCCGGGGCGCACCAGCACGCGGTCGCCGACGGCCAGTGCGGCGGCGGGCACGGCTTCCTCGACCTCGCCGTTCGCCGCCAGCCGGTTGGCGACCAGCGGCAGCGATTGCACCAGTCTTTCGATCGAGGCCGCGCTGCGGTGCCGGGCCATGGACTCGAAGTAGCGGCTGGCGGTCAGGAAGAACACGAACATGACCACCGAATCGAAGTAAACCTCGCCTCCCCCGCGCCAGGTGGCAGACAGGCTGCCCGCGAAAGCGGCCCCGATGGCGATCGATACCGGCAGGTCCATGGCGATGCGGCGCTGCCAGAGATCTCGCCATGCGGCGGTAAAGAAGGGCGCCGCCGAGTAAAGCACCACGGGCAGCGTGAGACCCAATCCCAGCCAGCGGAAAAACTGTTCGAATTCGCGTTCGATGCCGGTCCAGGCGCCCGCATAAAGACTGAACGACAGCATCATCACCTGCATGCCGAACAGCCCGGCGACCGCCAGTCGGCGCTGTAGCGAACGCCTCTCGCGGCGATGCGCCGCCTGTTGCAGTTCGCCGTTGCTGGGCACGGCCCGGTAGCCGATAGCCTCGATTTCGCGCAGGATTTCGCTGAGCCTGGTCTGCCGGTCGTTCCAGCGCA
>JASFKL010000371.1:0-3801 GCA_050118655.1 Gammaproteobacteria bacterium
CCGAGGCGGCGGAGATAAACGCGGCCGGTCTCGACGACGAGCAAAAGGCGATGCGCCTCAAACTGCACGAAACCATCGGCAAGGTCAGCGACGACTTCGCCCGCCGCCTGACCTTCAATACCGCGATCGCGGCCAACATGGAACTGTTGAACAGCGTGATGAAATTCAACGATCCCACTGCCGTGGGCAAGGCGATTCGCCAGGAAGTCTTCGACAACATGGTGCTGATGCTGGCGCCGATCATCCCGCATATCTGCCATCGGCTGTGGAGCGATCTGGGTCATTCGGACCCGATAATCGACCATCCCTGGCCCGAGATCGATGCCGATGCGCTGCATCAGGAGAGTATCGAAATGGTGATCCAGGTGAACGGCAAGCTGCGTGGCAAGATGCAGGTCGGCGTCGATACCGACCGCGAGGGCTGCGAGGCGGCGGCGCTGGCCAACGAGCAGGTACGGAAATTCATCGGCGATGGCGAAATCAGGAAAGTAATCGTGGTGCCGGGCAAGCTGGTCAACATCGTTGTCTAGGCCGATGCCGAGAGCGCTATCCAGGTGTATACCGTGGCTGTTGATCGCAGTGCTCGGCGGCTGCGGATTCCGGCTCGCGGGCACCAGTTCACTGCCCGAGGATTTGAACCGGATATACCTGGTCACGAGCGAATTCGACCCGCAGCAGCAGGCTGAATTGCGCGGACGCCTGCAACGCGCGGGCGCCGACGTCAGCCTGCAGCCCGCCGCGGACCGGGTAAAGCTCAGCGTCAGGCTGAGGTCGGTGCCCGACCAGCGCGTGGTGACCAGCGCCGGCAACGGGCAAACCGTCAAACGTGTCGTACGGCAACTGGATTACAGCCTGAGGGACGCGAACGGGCAATTGCTGGCCCCGGAGCGCAAGCTGACCCAGCAAACCGATCTGCGTTTCGATGACGATAACCTGCTGTCTTCGTCGCAAGAAAGGGACGCGGTAGTCGAGGAGCTCGAAAAATCGCTCTACGAGCAGTTGATTCGACAACTTCAGAGCATCTAGGACCGTCGTTTAATTTACCCGCCGCGGACATGCGTTTATAATTCGCCCGACGCGAGCGGTGACGGGCAATCCGGAAACCGTGACGACGTCGCCAATCCAGAATAGATAATGTCAGATAGTAATGAATCCGGATCTTCCGTGCGCCCGAATCCCCTGTTGTGGATCGTGCTGCTGGTTATCGGGCTCATCGTTTTCGTCGTGATGAGCGGCGAGCGCGGCGCGTCGATACGGGACCCCGGGTCTGACGACAACAGTGTCGAAAGCGGTGAAATCGAGCGCAGCCTGCTGGTGCCGCCCGGGATGCGGGCACGCGAGTATATCGAGCAGATACGCGCCAAAGGCCGGCCTTATCCGCTCGACGAGACCTTCGAGAAAGCCGGCGAATACCTGCGCGAAGGCAGCCTTGCCGACGCCCATTTACTGTACTTTTTCGCCGCCCGCGAAGACCACCTGCCGTCGATCATGGTGATGGGCGAAATGTCGGACCCGATCCGGTTCAGCGCCGAAAACGCGCTGCTCGACCATGCCGACGCGGTCCAGGCATACAAGTGGTACCGCAAGGCTGCAAGCCTCGGACAGGCGGGCGCCGAGGAGCGGATCGGCGACCTGCGGCAATGGGCAAACGACGAGGCCGCGAACGGTAATCCGCAAGCGAGCCAGTTTCTCCTCAATTTTCAATAGGTGGGCCGATGAAGCAGAATACCCCGAACTTCCTGACCTGCCTGTTGTTGTCGGGGCTGCTGGCGCTGTCCGCGGGCGCGCAGGGCAATGTCGACAAGCCGCTGCTGATGGAAGGCAAGAAGACCCTCTATCAGCGCGTGCTCAGCGTGCCGGATGCGCGCCTTTACGAAAATCCGCTCGATTCGGCCGCGAGCAGCGAAATCGTCCCCTTCAGCGTGCTCTACGTCTATAAAAAGGACAGCGACTGGCTCGAGGTCGGCTATGACAGCTTCGGACAGATCGCCGGCTGGGTGAAGCGCGACAAGGCGATCGCCTGGAACCAGGCGTTGACCGTATCCTTCAAGGACCCGCAGGATATTCAGCGGGTGATGCTGTTCGACAACAAGCAGTCGCTGGAAAAGCTGGTGGACGACTACGACACGACCAGCTACCAGGCGCTCTACGACGCCGTGGTCAACGACCGGGCGCCGCCGGATTCGCCGGTCATCGCGATCCAGCCGAAGGCGCATCTCGACATCCGCGAAAATTTTTACCTGGTGCCGATCAAGCAGCACGAAGACGTTTATCTCGGCGACGAACAGGCGCGCCTGCTGGAAATCGCCAGCGTGCCGCTCGACGAGGCTGACGAGGCGGGCTCGAATAATCCGCCCGCGTCGGCGAGTCGCAGCTACCGCAGCGGCATCCAGTTCGTGATCGACTCGACGCAGTCGATGGGACCCTATATCGATCGCACGCGCGAGGCGGTACGAAAGGTATATTCGGCGATCGAAACCCAGGGGCTCACCGACCAGGTGAGTTTCGGCCTGACGGCTTACCGCGACAACCTGCAGCAGGTGCCCGAACTCGAGTACCTGACCCGCCGCTTCGTCAGCCTGCAGGAAGGGACCGACGTGGAAAAATTTTTCGAGGGCGTCGACAGCCTGAGTCCGTCGACGGTATCGAGCCGCGATTTCCGCGAGGATGCCTATGCCGGCATCAAGTCGGCGATCGAGGATACCGACTGGGATCGCTTCGATGCCCGCTACGTGGTGTTGATCACCGACGCCGGACCGCGCGAAAGCCACGATTCGCTCGGCGCCACGCGCTTGAGCGCCGAGGCCCTGCGACAGCTCGCTTACGACAAGGGCGTTGCGATCTGGGTACTGCACCTGCGCACGCCGTCGGAGGCCGCCGACCACGAACAGGCCGAGAAGCTCTACAAGCAGCTGTCCTACTTCCCCGGAATCGGCGATTTCTACTATGGCGTCACTCTGGGCGAGGTGGACGAATTCGGCAACGTGCTCGAGGTTCTTGCCAACCAGATCACCCAGCAGGTACTGGCGACCACCAACGGCGTGCCGCCGATACCGCTGCGGCAGCAGGAACCGCAGCAAAGCCAGCAAACCCAGCTGGCGCAATTGCAGGGCCGGGTGGCCAGGCTCGGCAATGCGCTCAGAATGCGATACATACAAAAGGGCTCGGCCCAGCCGCTGCCCGCGGTATTCGATGCCTGGATGGTCGATCGCGATTTCATGCATCCCGAGCGCTCGGCCGTCGACGTCCGCGTGCTGCTGACCCGCGATCAGTTGAGCGATCTCAAGAATGTCATGCAGCAGGTGCTGGATCTCGCCGAGGAGGGCGTGCTCAGCCCGAAGAATTTCCTCGACGACCTGAAGAGCCTCGCCGCCACGGTCAGCCGCGATCCGTCCTCGGTGGCGGGCAGCACGTCGGGAGCCGGCAGCAACCTGGCCGAGATGGGGTACATGCGCGAATACATCGAGGATTTACCCTATACCGGCGAGGTTATGAACCTGACGCTGGAAAGCTGGGAGGAGTGGTCGGCCAAGGTGCAAATCGAATTCATGCAGCGCCTGGAGAGCAAGATCAACTATTACCAGGCCCTGCACGACCATACCGATCTCTGGGTGACCCCCGGAGGCGGGCCCGTCAACGGCAGCTCGGTGTTTCCGGTAGCCCTCGAACTGTTGCCCTAGTCGACACGTGACGATCATCTACTCGTTGAAAAACGTCGTCAAGGAACGCCTGATCGACGGTGTCGGATTTCGCCTCGTGGTGCCGAGGATACAAATCAACGCGCGCGAAAACATCGCGCTG
>JASFKL010000372.1:0-3787 GCA_050118655.1 Gammaproteobacteria bacterium
GCCGAGGGCTTTCTTCAATTCGTCGATCGTGTAGCGGTCGTCGTCGTCGAAGGTGGCGCCCGGTTTGACCCGGTCCTGCTTACGCGGGTCGCCGAGCAGTACCGCGATTTGCAGGGGACCCGATCGCGGCAGCCTTTGCACGCGCGCATCGGGCTTGCTGGCCTCGGCCAGCACGATATTGCGTTTCGCCATCATGCCGAGATCCTGGTTGCGCTCGGATTCGGTTTGCAGCGAGCCCTTGCTCTCGATGCCGATGAAACCGTTTTGCCGCAGCAGCTCGGAAAGCGCGGCGTGGTTGTAGAGGCGCTCGGCATAGAATTGATCGGCGATTACCCCCTTTTTGACGTGGGTGATCACTTCGCGGGAGATCAGCCGCTGTGCATCGGCCGACAGCGAACGTTCCCGGCAAACGAAGTAGTTCTTGTCGATCCATTCCCAGCTGCGCGGCTCGAAGCTCGCGCGCATGTGGTCGCCGTCGGTGATATCCACCAGCAGCTTGCCGCCGGGTTTCATGACCCGGCGGATTTCGGCCAGCACCTGGATATCGTCCTGCTGGGTCTCGAAGTAACCGAAGCTGTTGCCGAGAATCGTGACCACGTCGAAATGATCGGACGGAAACGGCAGCTTGCGCGCGTCGCCCTCCTTTAGCGTGACCGCGAGGCCTTCCTTGCGAGCGATGCCGCGCGCGCGCGTGATCAGGTAATGCGAGCGATCGAGGCCGTGCACGTTGGCGTAACCCTGGCGGGCCATTTCCAGCGCATGCCGCCCCTGACCGCAGCACAGATCGAGGATCGCGGCATCGCGATTCACGTCGAGCAGGCCGAGAAAAGTCTCGACCTCGTGGCGGGTGATGGCCTCGTCGTTGACCACGTCGCCGTCGGTACGCAGGTAATTCGCATTGAAGATATGACGCCACCAGTCGGCCTTGACGTAGCTTTCGAGGTTTTCGATGGGTCCGAGGACATCGATCAGGCGCTGGTTGCTGTTGCCGCGCCGGGCGTGATTCGAAGCGGGTTTTTTCATAGACATTGAAGACCCTGTAAGCAAGATTGCACAAGTGTCTAACGTCCGTTCTGACAGGATGCCACGGCGGGAAATTCGGCAATCCATGTTGAGCGCGTAGTTAGCGATCCTGCGGGAGGCGGGGCCGCCCGCTGCCGGCGGTATCCCGCCGGCAGCGCGAATATTGCGCCCGAAGACGGTAATTGTCCATCGGATAATGCCCCGGTCGACGGGTGCATGGACTGTCGCTGCCGCGGTGTTTATGCTTGTCGCCAGAGATCCGCGGATCGCTACGGCGATCGACAGGGGCTTTGCTCATTCGAACCGAGGAGGAGATCATCATGAAACCGGTATTGCTGGTCCAGGGAGTCGAGCGGATCGACGAGGTACCGCGGCTTGCGGAACTCGAAGATCAGGCCGAGATCCGCTTTGCGACCACGGTCGAAGATATGCGCGCCGCGCTGCCCGGCGCGGAAGCGCTGCTGGGCTGGAACTTCCGTGCCGACAACCTGCAACAGGCCTGGGATAGCGCCGACCGCCTGCGCTGGATCCACTGGGGCGGCGCCGGAGTCGATGCGGCCATGTTCCCCGAACTCGTCGCAAGCGAGGTGCAGTTGACCAATGCGCGCGGCGTATTCGACCGGCCGATCGCCGAGTGGGTGCTCGGCATCATCCTGTGTTTCGCCAAGCGGATTCCCGAGACCCTCGCCTCGCAGGCGCGGGCGAGCTGGGACTACCGGATGAGCGAGACCGTGGCCGGCAAGCGCGCGCTGGTGGTCGGCGTGGGTTCGATCGGCCGTGCCATCGGCCGGCTGCTGCAGGCCGCGGGACTCGAGGCCGAGGGCGTCGGCCGGCGAGCGCGCGCCGGCGACGAGGACTTTTCCGAGATCCATGCAATCGACGAATTGCACGCGCGGCTGCCGCTGGCCGATTACGTGATTCTGATAACGCCGCTGACCGAGCAGACCCGCGATCTGTTCGGCGCCGCCGAGTTCGACGCGATGGCGACGCATGCGCGCTTCGTCAACGTCGGCAGGGGTGCGCTGGTGGTAGAGCCGGACCTGTTGCGAGCGCTCGAGCAGGGACAGATCGCGGGTGCCGCTCTCGATGTGTTCGTCGAGGAGCCGCTGCCGGCAGACAGTCCTTTCTGGCGGGCGCCGAACTGCATCGTCTCCCCTCACGTATCGGGCGATTACGTCGAGTACCAGGCCGCGATGGCCGACCAGTTCATCGAAAACTGGCACCGCTTCGTGGCTGGCGAACCTCTCGCCAACCTGATCGACAAGCAACTCGGCTTCGCCGCCGCCGAAGCTTGATCCAGCCGATTCCCGCCACCGAGCGCGATCAGATTACGTAATCGAAAAGGTTTAACGCGGGATTGATCGCGAATGCCGACATCCGGGACTCGGGCAAGCCCGCATATCTTGCGGGTTTACGCCGCGAGGGCGCCAGAGTGCGCTTTGCGGAGTCCGCAGTACGCCGACAGGGATGTCGCGCTCCCGCGTATCGGCGGTAGTGCAATGCAGGAGCAGTTGCCGGGTAAACGGGCGGATATACGGGCTAGTTGCGGTAGCTGTCGGGCAGGGCGTAACTGTCGCCGAGGAATTCTCCGAAGACCTCGGATACCTGCGGGTGATTGACCGGCTCGCCGGTTTCGTCGACCAGCAGGTTTTGCTCGGACACGTAGGCCTCGTAGGCGGTGGTATCGTTTTCGGCCAGCAGGTGGTAGAAGGGCTGATCCTTGCGCGGCCGCACGTCCTCGGGAATCGCGAGCCACCATTCCTCGGTGTTGTTGAATTCGGGATCGACGTCGACGATGACCCCGCGAAACGCGTAGAGCCGGTGCCTGACTACCTGTCCGATCGCGAATTGCGTGCTGGTCACGCCCATGTCGATGAGTTCGTTCATAACCGGTATATAGATGCCAAATTCATTAAATCAACGCTTTTTTGGCGCTCGCGCGAACCTTTTCACACGAAAATCAACGATATTGCACCTTGCGATCCCGCGGATAATAATAGCCGCCTGCGAGGCACAAGTCATCCATGCACCAGCGGGTGACGTCGGTTTCGCCCACGGGCTTCCGGTCATTCGTCGGGAACCTGCCTGATAATTCGGCAGCACGGCGATCGCGCCCTGCCGCGAAACGGTAACGGCCTTTGAGTTCTCTAGAGCGCAACGTCAACCTGTATCCCTGGTTTAGCGCCGCGTCCAGCGGCCATGCCTGGATTACCGTCTTTTTCCTCTACATGAGCCAGCACCTCGCGCTCGAACAGGTCATCGAATTATCCGCGATCTATTACCTGTCGGTGTTCGTGCTCGAAGTGCCGTCGGGCTATTTTTCCGATCGTATCGGCCGCCGCCGCACGCTGCTGATCGCGGCCGGCGCACTGATCGGCTCGTACTGCTGTTTCATCGTCGGCGCGGGCTTCGGCTGGTTCGCGGCCGGGCAGTTTCTCCTCGCCGCCGGAATCGCCATGCAATCGGGCACCGATACCGCGTTTCACTACGATTCCCTGAACGCGCTCGGCCGCGAGGCCGAGTATGCCGAGCGCGAGGCGAGGGCCGGTCAATGGGGTATGACGATGCTGGCCCTGGCGACGCTCTCGGGCGGAGCACTGGCGATGGTCGATCTGCGGCTCGCCTATGTATTTTCACTGGCCAGCGCGACGCTCATGGCCTTGCTCGTCTGGCGCTTCGTCGAACCGGGGCACGCGCCGGAAACGCAGAGTCTGCCGCGCAGTTTCGTTGCCGTGGTGATCGCTTGCCTGGCCCGGCTGCGCGA
>JASFKL010000373.1:0-3786 GCA_050118655.1 Gammaproteobacteria bacterium
CGCGCAGTATTCTTTCCACCCTGGTTCACGGCCGGAATCGATTTCCGGACCGCGGAGTAATCCCCAATGACCGCCTTCGAAGAAATCAGAATCAGTGGCATCGACGAAACACGCCCGCCGAAAATTCGCAAGGAATCCTATATCGATCTGCACTTCAGGCTTTCGCGGCAAGTACCCGAGGACTGGTGCGAGGACTTCAATGTTTTCGGCCGCAGAATCAATCCGGGCGCCAAGATAGACAAGAACTCCTGCCTGACCATCGACACCTATGTCAATGACATGGACAGGATCCCGCTGCAACTTGCCGAACTCAAGGAAGCCGTCGCCGAATGCAACCAGCAATATCTCGAAAAGCTCCGCCAGCGTGACCTGGCGCTGGCGGCCGAGAATGCGGCCCTGCAGGGAGAAGGCGGCGAGCAACAGCGGCTCAACCTGATAATCGCCGGGCTCGAATTCGACGATTGAGCCTCGTGCCACGCGCCCGACCCCCTTTCCCGCAGGACAAAATTTGATCGATTCCGCGCGCGTTACGCTGTAAAGTCCCGGTAAAACGATACCGAGGAGTGGATATGAGCAAGAAAGCGCCCGAAAAGACCGGGGTTTACCTCAAGCGTTTCATCAACGGCGTCAAGAAACGCAACCCGGGAGAGAAAGAATTCCACCAGGCCGTTTCGGAAGTGGCGACGACGATTTTTCCGTATATCGCGGACAAACCGATTTACCACAAGATGCAAATCATGGAGCGCATGGCCGAACCTGACCGCGTGGTCATGTTTCGCGTGCCCTGGACCGACGACGAGGGCAATATCCGCAACCAGCGCGGCTACCGCGTCCAGTTCAATAACTCGATCGGCCCCTACAAGGGCGGACTGCGCTTCCATCCCTCGGTCAACCTCTCCGTGCTCAAGTTCCTCGGTTTCGAGCAAACCTTCAAGAACAGCCTGACCGGCCTGCCGATGGGCGGCGCCAAGGGCGGCTCGGATTTCAATCCCAAGGGCAAGACCGACAACGAGGTGATGCGCTTCTGCCAGTCCTTCATGGTCGAACTGCACCGCCATATCGGCGAGGACACCGACATTCCAGCCGGCGATATCGGCGTCGGCGCGCGCGAGATCGGCTACCTGTTCGGCCAGTACAAGCGGATCGAGAATCGCTTCGTCGGCGTGCTCACCGGCAAGGGCATGGCGTTCGGCGGCAGCAAGATCAGAACCGAGGCGACCGGCTACGGCGCCGTATACTTCATGCAGGCGATGCTCGAACAC
The DNA here is from genome assembly GCA_050118655.1 of Gammaproteobacteria bacterium. Classification (GTDB taxonomy): domain Bacteria; phylum Pseudomonadota; class Gammaproteobacteria. Next base: position 1,263 of record JASFKL010000373.1, read on the forward strand.
AAGGGCGACGGCATCCACGGCAAGACGGTCGCCATTTCGGGCGCCGGCAATGTCGCGAGCTACGCGGTCGAAAAGGTCAATCACCTCGGCGGCAAGGTCGTGACCCTGTCCGATTCCTCCGGGTTCATCCATGACCCGGACGGGATTACCGCCGAAAAACTGGATTACGTGCTGGAGCTTAAAAACGTTCGACGCGGCCGTATCAGCGAATACGCGGACAGTTACAAATCGGCGACCTTCAGCGAGGGACGGCCCTGGGCGGTACCGTGCGACATCGCAATGCCCTGCGCGACGCAGAACGAAATCAGCAAGGAGGACGCTGAGATCCTGGTCAAGAACGGCTGCATCGGGGTGTCCGAGGGCGCCAACATGCCGACCGACCTCGCCGGCATCGAGGTATTCCGGCAGGCGAAAATTCTCTATGCGCCGAGCAAGGCCGCAAACGCCGGGGGTGTCGCGGTGTCGGGGCTCGAAATGAGCCAGAACAGCGCCCGGATATCCTGGGACGAAATCGAACTCGACAAGCTGCTGAAGGACACCATGCTCAAGATCCACAACAGCTGCGTCGAGTACGGGCAAAGGGGAGATCATGTCGACTACCTGGCCGGCGCCAACATCGCTGGCTTCATCAAGGTCGCCGACGCGATGCTGTCCTTCGGTCATACCTGAGCCCGCGGGCCGCATCCGCCGCACCGGCGTATCCCGGCCCCGGGGATACCCCGGGATCCGTCAACGAATCGGCAACGCGAATCAGCGCGCGGCCGGCCCGCATGCCGGGGACGGGTGCGAGATTCTCCCCTCCCGGTGCGAAGCCATGATCGCAAGATGAAAAACAATAACGATCGCGCACCGATCGCCGAAAATACCCGTGGCATCCTGCTGGTGATCGCCGCGCTCTCGCTGGCCGCCTTTTCCGGCGCGATCATGAAACTGCTCGGCGAACAGATCTCGGCTTTCCAGGTCACCTGGTTCCGCTTCGCCGGCATGAGCCTGATGCTGCTGCCCTACCTCGTCTACCGTTACGGCGTCGCCGGACTGCGGCCGGCGCGGCCGCTGGTGCAGCTGATTCGCGGCCTGACGATGGCGGGCGGCACGACGGCCTTCGTCCTCGGTGTCAAGACCGTCGACTACGCCGATGCGATCGCGATCCTGTACGCCTACCCGTTCGTGCTGGTTATACTCGCGGTGCTGTTTCTCGGCGAGCGCGCCGGCGGGCCGGTATGGACGGGCGTCGGCGCCGGGTTCGTCGGCGTGTTGCTGGTGATGCGGCCCGAATTCAATGATTTCAACAGCGGCAATCTGTATATCTTCGCCTGCGCCTTCATCGTCGGGGTCCAGCTCACGCTGAATCGCAAACTCTCCATCGTTTCGCCGCCGCTGGTGACGGCCTTCGCGGGCGCGGTCTGCGCAGCGCTCGCGCTGACCTTCGTGTTACCGGGCGCCTGGACCCCGATCCCCGCCGGGGCCTGGTGGCAGATCCTGTTGCTGGTGCTGTGCGGCGGCGCCAACCAGACCATGCTGGTATTCGCCTTCGCCCATACCGACGCCTCGACGCTGGCGCCGTTCACCTATTCCGAAATCGTGTCCGCGGTGGTCTTCGGCTTCCTGTTCTTCGGCACCCTGCCGACCGCGCTTTCCTGGGCCGGGATCGCGCTGATCACGTTGAGCGGCATCTATGTCGCGCGCGCCCTGCACGTACAGAATATCCCGCGGCGCGTGCCCAAGGTCTGAACCGCTGGCAAGCCGGTCGCCTGTCTTACCCGGCCCGGCGGTGGCTGGGATATAATCGGCACCGAGCCCAGACAGGTACTGCAATCATGATCGAAACCCATGCATCCTCGGCCTACTCATACCCCCTCCTGATCCGCCATCTGTGGCATGCGCCGATGACCTGCAACCCGCGGCAGGAAATCGTCAGCGGCGACACGCGATACGACTACGGGGCACTGTACGCCCGGGTCGAACGCCTCGCGGGCGGACTCGCGAGTCTCGGCATCGGCAAGGGCGATACGGTCGCGGTGATGAACTGGGACGATCACCGTTACCTGGAATGCTTTTTCGCGATCCCGATGCTCGGCGCCGTGCTGCACACTGTCAACGTGCGCCTGGCGCCCGAACAAATCCTTTACACGATCAACCATGCCGGGGACGACGCGATCCTCGTGCACGCCGATTTCGTGCCGCTGATCGAGCAGATCGCCGATCGCATCGAGCGCCCGTTAAAACTGGTCTACCTCGGCGACCAGCCCGGCGCCGAACCGCCCGCGGGATACGGCGGTGAGTACGAGTCGCTGCTGGCCGCGGCCGATGACGGCTTCGAATTCGAGGACTTCGACGAGAATACACCGGCGACGACTTTTTACACTACCGGCACCACGGGCGATCCCAAGGGCGTTTTTTACAGCCACCGCCAGCTGGTGCTGCACACCCTGGGACTGGTCGCGGGTCTCGGCTCGGCCGACAACGACAACCGCTTCCACCGCGGCGACATCTACATGCCGATCACGCCGATGTTTCACGTGCA
>JASFKL010000374.1:0-3780 GCA_050118655.1 Gammaproteobacteria bacterium
AGCTTTTTCAACCGCGCCCAGCACGGTGTCGGCGACAGGTTGACGATTTCCGCCAGTTTGGTTTTGCTCAGCTGGCCGTGTTTTTGAACCGCGCTGAGGATTCGAATATCGATTGCATCAAGCCTGGTTTTCTTCATTTATCCGGGACCTTCTTCGAAACTCACCATGACGTGGACGACATTATTCAGAAACTAACTTCTCACTCCCTCAAGTCGATGTTGAAAGCTGCCGGGCCCGAGTATCGGAACAATTCACACTCTATTCTCCCTGACCTGCCAGGTAAAGAAAGAGATGCACGGCGCAGTCCGGGCCGGCCCCGGGGCGGCCCCGTATCAGAAGGATTTACCCGGCTTGCAACTGTTCCTGCATCGCTTCGCGCATCCTGAATTTCTGCAGCTTGCCGGTGACGGTCATGGGCATTTCGTCGACGAAGCGAATATACCTGGGAATCTTGAAATGCGCGATCCGGTCCCTGCAGAACTCGCGAATCTCTTCCTCGGTTGCCTTCTCGCCGCCGTGTAACTGGATCCACGCCGCGACCTGCTCGCCGAGCCGCTCGTCGGGGACGCCGAAAACCGCGACCTCGGCGATCTTGGGATGGGTAAACAGAAAGTCCTCGATCTCGCGCGGGTAGATGTTTTCGCCGCCGCGGATGATCATTTCCTTGAGGCGGCCGGTGATGCGCACATAACCTTCCTCGTCCATGCTGCCGAGATCGCCCGAGTACAGCCAGCCGGCGGCATCGACCGCTTGCGCGGATTTTTCGCTGTCCTTGTAGTAGCCGCGCATGACGTGGTAACCCCTGAAGCAGATTTCGCCGATCTCGCCGCGCGGCACCGTGGCCCGGGTCGTGGCATCGACGATCTTGACTTCCTGGTGCGGCAGGTTCCGGCCGACGGTCGCCACGCGACGCTCCAGGCTGTCGTGGCGCGTGGTCAGGTGCGTCAACGGCGAGGCCTCGGTTTCGCCGTAACCGATCAGGATTTCGGCGCAGTGCATGTCCTGCATCACGCGCTTCATCAGTTCCGGAGGGCAGGGTGCGCCGGCCATGATGCCGGTACGCAGGCTGGACAGGTCGTAAGCGGAAAAATTCTCGAGCTCGAGTTCCTCGATAAACATCGTCGGTACGCCGTGAATGGCGGTGCACTTTTCCGCATCGACCGCGTCGAGCACCTGTCGCGCATCGAAATGCTCGCAGGCGATCACCACGCAGGCGCCCACCGAAAAGCACAGCAGGTTGGCGAGCACCATGCCGAAACAGTGATAAAAAGGCACGGCTACGACGAGCCGGTCGCGCTCGTCGAAGTGCATCGATTGCGCGCTGAACCAGGCGTTATTGAGAATATTGTGATGCGTCAGCATCACTGCCTTGGGAAAGCCGGTGGTGCCCGAGGTGTACTGAATGTTGATGACGTCGTCCCGATCGAGTCCGGCGGTGAGTTCATCGAGTCCGGCGAGCGGGGTGTTTTCGCCCGCGGCAATCACTTCCTGCCATGCAGTAAAGCCGGCAGCGGGCGCGGTCGTGCTGTCGGCGTCGCCCGGGTCGAACAGGACGACGCGAGACAGGTGCGCGAAGTCAGTCGATTCGAGCCCGTCGGATTCGTTTTTCAGTTCGGGAATCAGTTCCAGCAGCATGGCGACGTAATCGCTGCTGCGAAAACGGGGAATTACGAACAGGCACTGGACTTCCGACTGCCGCAACGCATAGCCGAGTTCGGTTACGCGGTAAGCCGGGTTGATATTGACCAGGATCGCGCCGATCCGCGCGGTCGCCATCTGGATCAGCAACCATTCGACGTTATTGGTCGACCAGACGCCGATGCGGTCGCCGCGTTCGAAGCCGAGCGCCGCGAGGCCCGCGGCCAGGCGATCGATGGCGGCCGAGAATTCCCGAAAGCTCAGGCGCCGGTGCTGCGGCAGGGAGACCACGGCCTCGCGATCGGGAAAACGCGCGACGATGGATTTGAAATGCCCGGGGATGGTCGCGCCGAGCAGCGGCGTATCGCCGCCGCGATGAAAATAGCTGTCTCCCGGCGAAGTCATCTCGCCGCGGCTTTATCCCGGCAGGCGCCGACGCGGGCCGGTATTTCGGCAATCCCCTGCTCGTCACGTTTCGGTTCGAACAGGTGTTTGAAGCGGCCCTGGCGCTCGAGGCAGGCTTCGACCGGCGCATCCTGTACCTCGTATCCCGCCTTGAAAAACGCCGGTCGCAGAATTCGACTGGCGGTTTTCATCCCCTGACCGCCGCGACCGTGAAATCGAATTCCAAACACGGCCGGCCCGTCTAGAAGATGTGCCAGCGTCGATGGCGCATCGCCTTCTCTACCCTCTGGCGCGCCATCGCGAGCGCCGCGTCGCGCGGCGGGATCTTTTGCTCGCGGGCGGCCTCGAGAACTTCCCGCGTGTTGCGCCGCAGTTTTTCCTCGATCGCGGCAAAAGCGGCCGCCTCGCTCGCCCCCTGGTATTCCATCGCCGCGCAAATGACGCCGCCGGCGTTGGCGATGAAATCCGGGACGTTGAGGATACCCTTTTCGTGGAGGATCTTTTCCGCGGCGTAGGTGACCGGGATATTCGCGCCCTGGACGACCATGCGCGTGTCGAGACGGTTCACGTTGCCCTCGTGAATAACGTCGGGCCTGGCCGCGGGGATCCAGATATCGCATTCGATATCGACGATGGCATCGCCGTCGCGCCGTTCTCCCTCCTTATATTCGGTGACGCTCTTGCCCCCGGACTTCAATGCCAGCAGACGGTCGATATCGAGGCCGTCGGGATTACAGATCGTACCCTTGCTGTCCGATACCGCGACCGCGACCGCGCCGGCGGCGGTCAGGAACTTCGCGGCGTGCCCGCCGACCGCGCCGAACCCCTGTACCGCGAAGCGGGCGCCGTCGATATCGATACCGCTGAACTCCTGCGCGACCTCGACCGCGTGGCGCAGGCCGAACCCGGTGGCGCCGATTTCGTCGAGCGGTATGCCGCCCAGCTCGCGCGGCAAGCCGACTACGCGGTCGATTTCGTCCTTGACCCAGGACATGCATTCCTCGTCGGTGCCCATGTCGGGAGCGAATATGTATTGCTCGATTTCGCGCAGGGCGCAGCAAAATCCGCGGATCAGGAGCTGCTTTTGCTCCCGCGGCATCTTCGGATCGCCGACCAGTACCGCCTTGCCGCCGCCGTGGGGCAGGTCCGCGGCGGCATTTTTGAAAGTCATCGCCCGGGCCAGCCGCGCGCATTCTTCGGTGGTAACGTCGGGGGCCATGCGCACGCCGCCGACCGAGGGCCCCCGGGCGACGTTGTCGACTACCAGTACGCCTCTCAGCCCGGAGCCGGGTTCGTGCACGTGAATGACCTTGATCGGTCCCAGGTCGTCGGCAAGCTCGAATACATCGTCCATTCGGTTTTCTCCATCAGGGCGAAGATGATTTCATTTTGTACGCCGGGGAATTTGGGACGTTGACCCCGATCAATGTTGCCGGCTTGTTTCTGCCCGATAGTGGCCGGCGAAACCTACAGGCAAAGGGGTAAACATGAATGCTGATTCGAAACAACTGGCCGGCAAGGTGGTCGACTCGTTTCGGGACTTGCTGGACGACGATACGCGCAGGGCGGTCGGCGATAGTCACTTCAACGCGCTCCGCAGTATGATCAATGAAGTGATTACGGAGCGCTCGAAAACCATTTTCGACCGGCTGGAGCAAAACCTGAAGCAGGTCGAATCGGAGATGGTGGAGAGGGTCCCGATGGAACTCTAGCGCGCTTGTGAAACTTGTTGTGGCT
>JASFKL010000375.1:0-3779 GCA_050118655.1 Gammaproteobacteria bacterium
TATTCCGCGATCGTAGTGCTGGCGCCGATCATCAACACACCGCTGATATCGCCGGTCATCTCGCGGACGGCGTTCTCCATTTCGGTGTAGAGTTCGAAAATCTGGTCCGAATACTCGAAAACCCGTTTGCCGGCATCGGTGAGACTGATGCGGTTGTGCGTACGATCGAAAAGACGGGTATTGAAATGCTCTTCCAGCTGACGCACCTGGAACGTGACCGCCGGCTGCGTCATATGCAGGGTCTCCGCGGCCTTGGTAAAACTCAGCAGCCGCGCGACCGTGTGAAAAACCTGCAATCTCCGATCTGCCATGCCTGTTAACCCCAGATGCCTCGGGCGCGGGCTCGAAGGAGACTACCGCGCCCGGATTTTTTACGTCCATTAATTTTATTGATCAGACCAGCAACGATACCGCAGTGACAGGCGTTTTGCATGTCTTTTTATCGCGAAATGCGCCGAAAACTCCGGCCAGCGTACGCCCTTCCCGCGCCGGCCGGCACCGACGGCCGGGAGCACGCAACCACGCCACCCGGGGAGAACAACCGGGCAGCCCTGCAAACGCCTTATCTGGCGGGGCCGCCGGCAACCTCCGTAAATGCCTTCTGAATGGCATTGGGGCTGGGCATGATATCCATGAAACTGTGGGACCCCATCATCTTCAGGTCGGGGTAGTGGACAGCCATGCGAAACCGCATGTGCAGTGCCACGATCTTGTCGCCGTCGACCATGATTTCGTAGGGCAGATAAGCCGTGCCTTTCGGCGCCCCGGAGTCGACAATACTCATGATATGGGCTTCGTCCATGTCGATCGCGGCCGCCTTGGGCGCCTTGCGTGCCACGCCAAACACCGAAACCTTGTCATCGAGATCGAGTCGATAGACCTTGGTTACCCCCGCAACACCGGCGGCCAGGTTTTTTTCCAGCGCATCCAGCGCTTCCTGATGGCTATCGTACTCGGCGAGCTGATACACATTATCGAAATATTCCATGCCGAAGGTGTAGTGGTAGTCGCGCAAATCCCCCTTCGACAGACCTTTTTTGGCACCGAAGGTCTCCTCGGCACCCAGGGCGTCCTTTAGCGCCTCGGCCACCCCGTCAAGATCGCCGTCGAGCCGATAGGCATAGACAAAGTATGCGGGATTGGCGTAGGCGACCTGCACCTCCTTGCCGACCTGGGTAACCGCGACACGCCAGGGCGCCGCAAAACCGCCATATTGGGTCTTGCGCGCGATCGCTTTCAACTCGTCGTTGGTCACGACGATGACAGTGGTGTTGTCGACAAAAGTGGTATCCGAATACGGGCTGTATTCGCCGAGAATTTAGAAGCCGGCGCCCTTCAGCGCCGCCCGTGTCTGCTGCACTGTTGCGTCGAAATCCCGATCCGCCCTCGAACCCAGCACAAACGGCTTGTAACGATGCCCCGCCTCGGCACCGCCTGCCACCAGCGACAACAACAGAATCCCGGCCACGGTATAAAAGGGCAGAATTCGCTTCGCGATACTCATTATCTTACTCCGTTGATTTGTTCGCTATGCGTACGCATTGACCCAGCGTTTGCCTTAAAATTCTAGACAAAGCGCCAATGGATTACGACAACCTTTTTAGACATTGCCGCAGCCGCCTGCCCGCACTTTCACCGCGACTGCCCTGCCGGCCATCGGTGAGCCTCGAAACAACAGTGGTCCAAACCTTTCAGATCGTCGTTACCGGATAGCCTGGGCCTCAAACCGAGACCGGACAATCTCGATTCGCCCCCCTGTTCGTCACTGACCGCATTCTGCGTAGAGGGTTCGATCGGGTACGTTGCGCCCCCACGCCCTCTGGCTAAGCCGTGCCGGCGCCACTCGCGAGCGTTGCAGCAAAACGACACCGACTGGAAAACGTTGCAGCCTTACGATAGCGAAAAGTTTTTGCGAACCCTTATGTGACAAATGCAATATATCCAGCCAGGTTTGGATGTTAGCACCCCAACCCCGAAAGGGTGCAGTGGATTGTTGCAACCTGAGATGCCATACTTCCGGTCGGTTATTTCGGATTTCGTCGCATATTAACAACAGCTTGGAGGAAAATCTGATGCAGACACCTTTTGTCCGCAGCTTGTCGACCCGCTCGGCGGTCGCCGGATTACTGGCATGTTCTTCGTCGGCCTCGCTGGCTTCCGGCTTCGCCCTGATCGACCAGAGTGCCAGTCAGATGGGCAACTCCTTTGCCGGCGGCTCAGCATTCTCCAACGATGCCTCGACCATTTATTTCAATCCCGCAGGCATGACCCGCCTGCCGACCCAGTTGGTCGTCGGTGCTCATTATATCGACCCCGACGCCAAATTCCGTGGTGAAGCCACCGATATCTTCGGCAGGCCAGTGTCGGGTGGCAACGGCGGCGACTCCGGTAAAGCCGGCGTGATTCCGAACTTTTATATAAGCAGGCCGATGGGCGACGGCGTGTATGCGGGCCTCGGCATCAATGCACCTTTCGGACTGTCGACGGAGTACGACAACGACTGGAAGGGCCGCTACCTTGCGATCGAATCCAGAGTCGAAACCGTCAACATCAACCCGGCAATCGCATTCAAGCTCAGCCCGCGCCTGTCCTTCGGTGCCGGCCTGAATCTGCAATACATCCGGGCCAAACTGACCCAGGCGGTCGATCAGGGCAACCTGTGCGCACCGACCCAGGCCGGGTTAGCAGCCATCGGCGCCCCCGGCGCCGACCCCGCGCGGTGTGCCGGCCTGCTACCGCAAAGCAGCGACGGTTTTGCCAAAGTCATCGGCGACAACTGGGCTGGTGGCTACAATTTCGGCTTCCTCTACGAACCTTTCGACAGCACCCGGGTCGGCTTCAGTTACCGCTCGCAGATCAAGCAGGAAGTGACTGGCAAGGCCCGCTTCAGAAACATCCTGCCGGAATTTTCCGACTACGGGCTTTTCGTCAATACCGACGTAACGGCCGACGTCGACCTGCCGGAAACGGCATCCCTGAGTATCTGGCAGGACCTCGGCAACTGGTCGGTGATGGCCGATGCGACCTGGACCGGATGGGACAGTTTCGAGGAGCTGCGAATCGAATACGATTCCAACCAGCCCGACACTGTGGTGGATGAAAGCTGGAACAATACCTGGCGCTATTCGGTTGGTGTGAACTGGCGCTATAACAGCAAGTGGACATTCCGCGCCGGTACCGCCTACGACCAGACTCCGATCCCCAATGCCCAACATCGTACCGCACGTATCCCCGGCGAAGACCGCATCTGGTCGTCGTTCGGTGTCGGTTACCGGTTCAGCGAATCGCTGGCGATCGACCTGGCCTACGCCCGCCTGTTCCTGCGCGACAAACCGGAGATCAATGAAACCTCCGCCGGCGCCGGCAACCTCAACGGCGAATACCGCAACGGCGGCGTCGACATAGTCAGCGCCCAGCTGGTCTGGAATATATAAAGAAATACAGCCAATAAAAAAGCCGGAGGTTTCCCTCCGGCTTTTTCCAAATTCTCTGATCGGACGGCTTCAGGCTTTCCTGATCAGAAATTCGTACTTGCCGCCCGCTTCCTTGGATTCCAGCAGCTCGTTGCCGGTCTGCTTGGCAAATGCCTCGAAATCCTTCACCGAACCCGGGTCAGTAGCGATGATGCGCAGTACTTTACCGCTATCGAGCGTGCCCAGCGCTTTCTTTGCCCGCAGGATGGGCAGGGGGCAGTTCAGTCCGGACGCATCCAGTTCTTCGTCGTAATCAGCCATTGTGCAGCGCTCCTTAACGTGTCGTTTCAGTAACCGTTTACCGGT
>JASFKL010000376.1:0-3773 GCA_050118655.1 Gammaproteobacteria bacterium
TGGCCGAACCCGGTGTCGGCCACGAATTGCATCGTTTGCCGCCATTCCTGTTCGCTTTCGCCGGGAAACCCGACGATCAGGTCGGTGGTTACGTTGAAATGCGTAACCGCGCCGCGGGCGCGTTCCACGAGCGCTGCGAAGTCGGCGGTCTTGCAACGCCTGGCCATGCGGCGCAGCACCGAATCGCAGCCGCTCTGCAGCGGCAGGTGCATGTGCGGCATCAGCCGGGGATTGTCGAACAGGTCGAAAAAATTCGCCGGCAGGTCCCAGGGCTCTACCGAGGCCAGGCGGATACGGGGAATCTCGCTGTGCTCGAGAATTTCGTTCAGCAACCGGTAGAGGCTGGAGCCGGTATCGCTGCCGTAACCCCCGACGTGGACACCGGTCAGCGCGATTTCCTGGATTCCCTGGCGGTGCAGGCGATTGATTTCCGCGAGGATTTCAGCCTCGCTCCGGCTGCGCTCCTCGCCCCTGGCAAGCGTGACGATGCAATAGGTGCAACGGTAGCGGCAGCCGTCCTGGATCTTGATGAAACCGCGATGGCGGCCGCGCTCCAGCAGCGCGTTCGGAGCCTCGACCGACAGCGGCTCGGCCGCGGACGGACGACCGAGCAGCGCCAGGGTACGTTCGACCAGTTGATCCTTTTGTCGATTGTCTACTACCAGGTCTACTCCGAGGCAGTTTTTGACCGCCTCAGGGTTCAGACTGGCATGACAACCGGTTACCACCAGTTGCGCATCGGGATTGGCGCGCTGCAGGCGGCCGATCTGCTGGCGCGATTTTCGGTCGGCCTGGGCGGTAACCGCGCAGGAATTGAAGACCACCACGTCGGCCTCTGCGGCTTCAGCGGTCAGCTGGTGTCCGAGCTGCAGGAACTGGCTGGCCCAGGTCTCCACCTCTGCTTCGTTGAGCCGGCAGCCGAGGGCCTGGAAATTGACTAACACGTCTCGATCACTCCGGAAAAGATCGCGGATTCTAGCAAGATAACCCGCGGGGTTGGAAAATTTTTCGGCCGGCCAGCGGCTTCGGACCGCGATCGCGCCGCGCCGAGATAGACGCCGGGACCCTGTCCGCGGGGCCGCTTTACTGTTTGTCCAGCAGCGCCAGCCGCTTTTCGCGCGCCTTCGAAATCGTGGCGATATCCGCGTCCGGGGACTTCAGCACCTGTTCGTAAAGCCGGATCGCCTGCTTGGTATTGCCCGTAATTCGATGAAATTCCGCCTCCGCCATCAGCTTCATTACCGGGCGGTCGAGCGACTGGTAAATCTCCGACAGCTCGAAGTACACCTGTTGCCTGTCCGGGTAGTCGATTTCCAGTTCCCTGGCGAGCGACAGCGCCGACTGGTATCGCCCCTCCTGCTTGAACAGCCGCACCAGGCGCATCGACAACACGTAATCGCCGGGGAATATATCGAGCAGTCGCCGGTAAACGAGTTCCGCCTCTTCCGTGTGGCCGAGATATTCGAGGTCTTCCGCGTAGGCGATGCTGTACCAGATATTTTCCGGGTCGATCCTGTACAGCTTCTCGAGTCGCTTGTCGGCTTCCTCGTACCTGGCCTGTTTGATCAGCGCCAGCGCGCGCAGATAGTCGCTGCCCTGGTCGGGCAGATGATCGTGGCTGGTGTAATTCAGGTAATCCTTGAACAGCAGGTAATCGTCGACCTGGTTGGCGCCGTGCGGCAGCTCGTCGACCCGGCCGATCGCCTCGGCGATCCGGTTGTTGTTGACCGGGTGGGTGCGCAGGTACTCGATGCCGCCGGTGTCGTTCGAGACATCGGTCATGATCTTGAAAAACTCGACCATTCCTTCGGGATCGAATTGCGCCTGCGACATCAGCTCGATGCCGACGCGGTCGGCCTCGTACTCGTTTTCGCGGGTGAAGTTGACCATCGCCTGCTGCCCGCCCGCCATGCCGCCGAACATCACCGCCGAGCCGACGTTCGAATCGACGCTGCCGAGCAGCAGGCCGGCTAGCATCGCCAGCAGCGTCGCGTTGTTGACCTCGCTGTTCTTGTCCATCATATCGAGGCCGTGCCTCAATTCCACGTGCGCGATTTCGTGCGCCATGACGGACGCCAGCTGATGCTGGGTGCGCGCCAGCCTGATCAACCCCTGGTTGATGCCGATATACCCGCCCGGCAACGCGAACGCATTGACCGAATCGTCGCGCACGATGAAAAACTTGTAGTCCCGCTTGCGGTTTTCGATACCGGCCAGCAGGCGATATCCGAGGTCGTTGATATAGCGGTCCAGCAGCGGATGGGTCTCGACCAGGCCGGCGTCGAGCAAGCGCTCGTAGACGGACCGGCCGAGCTGGGTTTCGCGCTCGATGTTAATCATCGAGTTCTCGCCCAGGGATGGAAGTTCGGACGCGCCGAAGACCGGCATCGCGCCGAACAAAGCCAGGCAAAGTCCGACCAGCGGACCCGTCACTCGGGCGAAAAAGGCGGGCCTGCTAGGGCGGGGCTGGTGCATGGGAAATGGTTTGATTGGAAATCGGGCTATACTCGCATACTATCGACCTTGCCGGATTATAATCGTTCCAGAAACAAAGCTTAATGCCGCGAATAAAAGAAATAAACGTTCCGGATCTGCACCGGATGCTGCGGGAACACGATAATTTCGAATTGATCGATATTCGTACCCGGGCCGAGGTCGAGCGCGGCGTGCTGCCGGGCGCCCGAACGCTGCCGATGCACATGGTGCCGCTCAAGCTGGCCTATTTCGCCGAATCCCGCAAGCAGATCGTGGTCTATTGCCGCACCGGCAGCCGCTCGGCGCAGGTTTGCCGATTCCTGAGCCAGCAGGGAATCCACAACGCCATCAGTTTACGCGGCGGCCTGGTAAGATGGACTGCCTCCGGGTATCCGCTCGATCCCCGGGCCAGCGGCGCCATTGCCTAGCTTGCCTTTTGCGGTGGCGTGACATATAACTGCGGCGCGTGACCAGCGTTTTATAATTACCACGGAGAAATTTCTGATGGCCGATTTCGACCGCGAACTCGACGCCTCCGGGCTGAACTGCCCGCTGCCGATACTGCGCGCGCGAAAAGCGCTCAGCGACATGGAGCGCGGACAGATCCTGAGAGTCATTTCCACCGACCAGGGCTCGGTCAAGGATTTCGAAGCGTTTTCCAAGCAGACCAACAACCCGTTGCTGTCTTCGGGCGAAGAAGGCGGAAAATTCGTGTTTTTGATTCGTAAGCACTGATCGCAAGGGTAACCTGCAACCCGTCGCCGCGGCCGGTCGGCGGCGTTTCAGTCCGCAGTTTTGTCACGAATACCCCCGGGGGCGCCGAAATCGGGGTTTTTTCGCGATATCTTCAGTAAATCCAAGCTGTTAATAGTGCATTTGTAAATTAACCATAATAAAATTTTGGGTTTGGCACGGCCAAATTAATTTGATTGGACGGTAGATCGAGGTGAGCGTGGAGTTATCGGGTTCTGAAATAATAATCCAGTTTTTGAAAGACGAGGGCGTCGAGCATCTGTTCGGGTATCCGGGCGGCGCGGTGCTGCATATCTACGATGCCCTGCAAAAGCAGGATGACGTCAAGCATATTCTCGTGCGCCACGAACAGGGCGCCACTCACGCCGCGGACGGTTACGCCCGCGCGACCGGCAAGCCGGGCGTATGCCTGGTTACCTCGGGGCCGGGGGCGACCAATGCGGTCACCGGTATCGCCACCGCGTACATGGACTCGATACCGCTGATCGTGCTCACCGGCCAGGTGCCGAGCCATGCGATCGGCAGCGACGCTTTTCAGGAGGTCG
>JASFKL010000377.1:0-3772 GCA_050118655.1 Gammaproteobacteria bacterium
GCTCGTGACTGTCGCGGTGGCTGAGATTGAGAATGCCGAAGGTGACCCGCGCAGACGCGCCGTCGGGGGCGACGTCGTTGACGCGTACGGCGAGCATCGCGACCGGCTTGTCGCTGCGCAGCCGCAGGGATACCGCGGGGATGCCGAGAATTTCGATATCCTCTTCGAGCGGGGCGCTGTCGAAGACCAGCGAGCGGCCGTCGTCGCTGCGCTGATCGAGCGCAGCCTCGCCCTCGCTGCCCATGCCGCACCAGTCGCCGCCGGCCAGCCCGGTGACCTGGGGTGAGGATAGGGTCAGCTCGACGGACTCGGCAGGGGCATCCTCGAGACCCGCGCCGCCGGTCAGGTACCAGTCACGAACCTCGATGCGCGGACTCGGCCAGGCCGCCTCGGCGACCCAGCGCCCGGGGCGTTGTTCGTGGAAGGGTTCCGGCTCGACGTAATCCTGCATCCATACCCGCAGCACGGGTTCGTCCATGATCCCGGTATCGATATCCTTGAGCCAGCGGTCCCACCAGCGCAGCGCCTCCTGCAGGTAACCGATAGCCGGTCCGGGTATGCCGTTGTGCGGAAAGGTGTGCGCCCAGGGCCCGATCAGGCCCTTGCGCGGGCATTCGAGTCCGGCAAGCAGGCGCGGTACCGCGTTACTGTAACCGTCGGCCCAGCCGCCGATCGCGTACACGGGAGTCTGGATACGGCTGAAATCCTCGCATACCGATCCCTGTTTCCAGTAATCGTCGCGGCGCTGGTGGCGCAGCCAGAGCGCCGGAAAAGGCTGGTTGGCGCGCAACCGCTGCATCCAGGTTTCGCGCCAGTCTTCGCCTGCGAGTTCCGGGTCGGGGGGCAGTGCATTGTTACTGAAGAATGCCGTCCCCCAGATCTGGTTTTCGTTGAGCAGGCAGCCCCCCATGAAATGCGCGTCGTCGGCGTAGCGATCGTCGCTCGCGCAAAGCGTAATGATCGCCTTGAGAGGCGGCGGGCGGCGAGCGGCGACCTGCAGCGCATTGAACCCCCCCCAGGAAATGCCGGTCATGCCGACCTTGCCGTCGCACCAGGGCTGACCCGCGAGCCATTCGATGACCTCGATCGCATCGAGCTGCTCGAGCGGCAGGTACTCGTCCTCGAGCACGCCGTCCGAATCGCCGGTGCCACGCAGATCGACGCGAATCGCCGCGTATCCGTGACCCGCGTAGTAACGGTGAATAGGCTCGTCGCGCATGCGCATGAAATCGCGCTTGCGGTAAGGGATATACTCGAGGATAGCCGGTACCGGGCGTTGCCGCGCGTCCTCGGGCAGCCACAGGCGCGCCGCGAGCCGCGTGCCGTCGGCAAGCGGGATGTAGAGATTTTCGATTTCCTGAATCGGGCGCGGAAAACTCCGCCGCTGCCGGGGTGCCATGTGTCGCTTTACTCCGCTGCCGGCACGCCGGCTTCCTGTCGATGCTTGCCCAGCGTCTGGGTCGACCACAACGCCAGCGCGAGATCCTCGCGCGCCTGCAGCCCGGTTTCGAGTTGCCGGCAATTGATGATCGCGAGGCGAAATCCGCCGGGCGGCATGGCGTGCAACTCGGGCGCCAGATCCTCGTGGAAGGTGATTTGTACGCTGGATACGCCGGGCCGCGAGGCGATTTCGTCGACCAGACTGGCCGGCGGATGGCGGTAGGGCACGCCGTGAGCGCCGAACAGTACCACGCTGTAGCCGTCGCGGCGGTCGGCGTCGTCGAAGCGCCAGCGCCGGCGGCGGTAAAGCTCGACGATGGCCTCGATCCATCCATCGCCGTAGAGGTCCGGCCATTGATCGGCGAAGCGCAGGTGTACTTCGATGATCCGCCCGCCGATGGTTTCGATATTGACCGCGCCGCTGTAACCCTTGAGGTTTCTGTGCAGCCATTCGCCGCAGTATTGTTCTATTTCGGGCCGCTCGTCGGCCTGCACGGTCCAGTAATCGAATACGCCCTCGCCGAGGGTCTTGCCGACGGTATGGCGCCACCACTGGGCCTCGCCGCCGATGACTACCGCGTCGCTGCTGACGTGCTCGCCATCCGCCAGCGCCATCCACATGTAGCCGGCGGTCATGTTAGCTTCCAGTTCTTCCGGCGTGTGGATGATTCTGCCGCCGACGCCCATGCCGTGCATGTTGTAAATGGGTTTGCTGAAAACCGGGAAACCGGGTGGCGGTACGCCGTGCGGGGCGCCGGCATAGTCCTGGGTATCGCAGATCAGCAGCTTGTTGTAAATCCAGCGGTGCTCGGGATACAACTCGTAGGCGTGCTCGTCGTCGGTCGGAATGACGACTTCCCCCGGGCAGTCGACCTGCTCGAAGTACTGCATGCGCCAGGGGTCGCGTTCAATGATCGGCATCCGTTTTCTCCTGCATCGGGCCTAGTCCTCGTCTTCGTTTTCGTCTTCGTCATCGGGGCGGTCGTCGTAGGCACTCGACGGAAAGTCGTCGACTTCGGCCATCGCCTGTAGCCAGTGGCGCGACGAGTAAACCGTCAGTATCGCCTCGCTGCCGTCGGCCGAACGCTCGCCGAATTCGGCCTGCCAGACGATTCCCTCGGCCTCGGGGAAGCTGCGGCCGGCGAGCTGTTTGCCGAACAGGCGCTCGAGGATGCTTTTCTCGCTCATGCCGTCGGCCAGCATGCGGGCGACGAAGGCTGCCCCGGGCGGTTCTTCCAGCAGTTTTTTACCGGCCGAACCCGCGGCCCAGAGGTGCAGGTCGAGCCGCATCATGTCGGGTTTCGGGTATTCGGCGGGAAACGCGGCATGTAGCAGCACGGAGGCGGCGAATATATCCGCGTGCAGGTACAGGTTGGAATTTTCCTCCCAGGCGCGCTGACCCTCGAGTAAATCCTGCGCGATATTTTCGCGAACGCCGCGGCTGACGCGCTGTTGCAGCCTGCAGGCCAGCACGCGTTCGCCGGCCCGTTCGGCGCCCAGGTCCTGTAACGCCATCAACAGGACATCGTACAGGTCACTGCCGCCGAGGTCGTCGACACCGTCGATCTCCAGCTCCCCGAGCAGGCTCCGGTAATCCGCCTCGCTCCAGCTGTCGGGCAGATCGTGGATCTTCTTCAAACCTTTCACGCTGACGTCGAACAGCTTCAAGATAACCCTCCATTGTGTCCGCGCCGCGCCTGTGTCGCGCATCGGGCCGGACCGGTATTATCGAATGCGGCGCGGTGGATTGGCAATCGGAATCGATGCTCCCGGATCGGGCGGGCCAGGCCAGTGAATTGCACTTTGCGGCAATTTCTCTTTTAATGGAGACAGGGTTCGACAATAAGACACATGCAATTCAAATATTTCAAGCTGGCGACAGGCTGGGTTACAGGCCTGGTCCTGTTGCTGTCGGCCTGTACCCAGGCAACCAACGAAGCCCAGAAACCGACACGCGATCTCGACGAGATCGTCGAATCCGGCAAACTGGTGGTTTTGACCCGGAATGCGCCGACCAGCCTGTACATCGATCGCCACGGCAAGCAGGCCGGTCCCGAGTTCGACCTGGTCGAAGCTTTCGCGGACTCGCTCGGTGTCGAGGTCGAATATCGGACTCGGCCGACGATCCAGGAAATCATCGCCGGCGTGGAAAACGCGGACGGCGACCTCGCCGCGGCGGGCCTGACGATAACCGAGCAGCGCCAGCAAAAATTTCTCTTCGGCCCGGCCTACCTGGATGTTACCCAGCAGGTGGTCTGCCGCCGCGATAACGTACAGCCGGATTCGGTCGAGGACCTGGTCGGTCTGAAGGTCGTCGTCATCGCCGGCAGCA
>JASFKL010000378.1:0-3764 GCA_050118655.1 Gammaproteobacteria bacterium
GATATTGAACGCGTCGGCCGAGACGAGGATGCCGCACATACCGGCAAGCGCCAGCAGCCAGGCGGAAAAAAACAGCGGCTGGCGCTCGCTTTCGATTTGCTCGCGCAGGCTGCTGGCTCCGGCGATCAGCGCGAGGCTCGATGCCCCGGTTACGATCAGCAGCAGAAGCGCGCTCATCGAATCGACGCTGAGTTCGATCCCGAACGGCGCCGGCCAGGAGCCCATCAGGTAACTGGATTCCTTGACCGCGAGGATTTGCATGGTCAACGCGATCGAGACCGCGAACGCGCACAGGCTGGCCGCGGTGGTCAGCATCCAGGACAGCTGCCGCTCGCGCAACAGCATCACCAGCGGTGCGCTCAGCATCGGCACGATGACCTGTAGCGCCGGAAGATGCTCCTGTAGTGCGCTCACTCGCGATCCATCTCGAGGATTTCGTGTTCCTCGATGCTGCCGTACTCTTCCTTGATGCGCACCACGATACCGAGACCCAGCGCAGTGGTGGAAATACCGACGACGATCGCGGTCAGGATCAGGACCTGCGGCAAGGGATTCGAGAACAGCTGCTCGGCGGAGCCTTCCGCAAGTATCGGCGCGGTACCGCCTTCGACCTTGCCCATGGTGATGTAGAGCAGAAAAACCGCGGCCTGGAACAGCGACAGGCCGAGCAGTTTTTTAATCAGGTTGAGCTTGGCGATGACCGCGTAAAATCCGGTCATCAGCAGGATCGCGAAAATCCAGTAGTAGTAGAGGCCGAGCAATTCCATCAAAACCTCCCGCGGGCGGCGAAAGCGTGGAATATCGACAACAGCACCCCGGTAACGGTAATACCGACGCCGGCCTCGATCAGCAGGATACCGATGTGCTGTCCCGTGACCGGGTCGCTGCCCAGCAGCGAATAATCGAGAAATTTGCCGCCCAGCAGCATGCCGGCGACCCCGACGGCTCCGTAGAGCAGTGCGCCGCCGGCGATCAGCCCTGTCAACAAGCCGCGCGGCAAAACCCTGAGCGCGCGGTCTTCACCCTCGAGCAGCGCGTACAGGATAATCGCCGCGGCGATTAACGCACCCGCCTGGAAGCCGCCGCCCGGTCCGTAGTCACCGTGGAATTGCACGTAAAGACCGAACAGCAGGATGAACGGAATCAGCATGCGGCCGACAACGCGCGGTATCAAATAGTGCCGCAGCCCGTGAGGCGTATCGTCGAGATCTCTCTCGCGCCGCGCGGTGCTTTTTCCCAATAGAAACAGAACCCCGATGCCGGCCGTATAGACGACGAACACTTCGCCGAGCGTGTCGTAGCCGCGGAAGCTGCCGAGAATCGCGGTAACGACGTTGGGGATGTCGATCGCATCGCGCGTCTTTTCCAGATACCAGGGGGCAACGTGCTGGTGAACCGGCGCGGCAGGATCGGCGAAGCGGGGCTTGTCGAAGGTGGCGTAGATAATCGCGACGATCGTGACGCTCACGGCCAGCAGCGCAATCAGGCGGTTCGACGAGGGTGCGGCCTCGCGTTCCGCGGTTAGCGCCAGCGCGCCGAGAAACAGTACGGTAGAAATGCCTGCACCGACCGCCGCCTCGGTCAACGCCACGTCGGCGGCGTCGAGCAGGAAGAAGTTGGTGGCCAGCAACAGGCTGAAGATCCCGGTCAGCATTACCGCGACGAACAGGTTCGGTGTGCGCACGATCGCGAATGCCGTAATCAACAGCAAGGTCAGCAGGAATACGCCGAAGACAATCGTCATGGCCTCGACTCCTCGTCGAGCGTTTTTGCCTGGCCCGGGCGATGTCCCGCCAGCAGCGCGGCGCTCGCCAGCGCATTCGACGCCGTCGGACCGGTCAACAGCAGGAACAGCAGAATCGCCGCCAGCTTGATGCTCGCCAGCGTCAAACCGGCCTGCAGGATGATGCCGGCGATGATCAGGATCGGCCCGATGCTGTCGGTAACACTGGCCGCGTGCATGCGAGTATATAGATCGGGCATGCGTAAAGCGCCGACCCCGCCCACGAACACGAACAGTCCGCCGATCGACAGCAGTAGCCAGCTCAATATATCCAGCACGATCGCGAACATGATTATCGATGCCCGCCGTCGTCGGAGCCTGCCTGCCGTGCCCGGTCGCGGAAGAATTCGAGCACCGCGAGCACGCCGATGAAATTAATCAGCGAGTAAGCCAGCGCGAGGTCGAGAAAGTCGGGCCGGCCGATCAGGAAGGTGATTACCGACAGCAGCAGCACGGTCTTGGTACCGAGCATGTTGACCGCGAGCACCCGGTCGTAGACCGTGGGACCCAGCAATGCGCGCACCAGCGCCAGTGCCATGGTTACGATCAATGCGATGGTGACCGCGTAATACATCGTTCACTCCTCCCGCATGCCGGTGACCCGGCGATTCATTTCGCCCGACATCAGCTCGCGCGCGCCTGCTTCGGTCAAGGTGTGCACCTTGAGCACGCCCTTGTGTAAATCGATCGTCAGGGTGCCCGGCGTCAGGGTAATCGAGTTGCCGAGGACGACCTGGTCGAACGGGTGCGGGGATTGGGCCTCGAGGTCGATCACGCGGGGGCTGATCGGCAGTTTCGGATCGAGTACGATGCGCGCTACCTCGAGGCTGGAGCGAATGATTTCACCGCCAAGCCACCACCAGTAACGCAACAGGCGCAGGCTGAAGCGCAGCGCAAACAGTCGCTCGTCGAAATACCCCATGCGCCGCACGAGCCAGAAAGTGAGCAGGCAGGACGCGGTGCCGAGCAGTAACAGCAGCGGTTTGTACAGGCCCGACCACAACAGCCAGGCGGCTGCCAGCGAAACCAGCAGGATCAGCATGGGGCGCAACGGTAGCGACCGGCTTACGGGAGTCATGATCGAACAGGGTTACTGGGCGGGATCGTCGGGCTTGCAGGGATAGTCTTCGCGCAGCACCTGGTAGACGAACTCGCGCGCCAGCCGCGTTTGCGGCTTGAAGTCGATCTCTTCGAGCCGGTTGACAACGTGCTCGACAACCTCGGCCAGGGGTATCGGTTCGCCGAGGCAGAATTCGGCGAAATACGAACCGCCGAAGCGCTCGAGATCCGTACCCAGACGGGTGCGAATCGCGCGCTGGGCAAAGGTTTCTTCCTCGCTGTATTGATCCGAGACATTCATCGTCACACGTTCGTCGGTGACCACCGCGCCGTCGATGAACCCTTGAATGTAACGCACGCAAAAAATGCCATCGATGCCCTCGGGGGCGCTTCGGTAGTTGATGCAGTGGGAGGCGAATTCGCCGCTGGCAAGCGGCTCGACCGCCCGTGTATTCTGATCTGGGTAGGTGACGAGCGCCAAAACGGCTGCCGCCGCGAGAGTAAATTTCGACATTCTATGAGCCCCTGGTTATACCAAATGGCCGCAACGATCAGGAAAAAGCCGGACGGTATCGGTGCTTCGTTACCGTTATCGCCTGGTTACAGGCCGTTTATCTTTCCGCGATTCAACGATTGCGGTGAAGCGTAGCCGGTCGTTTTGCAAGCGTGATCTGGTGGCCTGTAGTCGGCCAGTCGGCTACAACCGGGATATGTTATTTAACCCTTTTTATATTGTAAATTCGATTAATATTTAGAAACTATTCGAAAAATTCGAATCAATATATTTTCGAGCGGGATGGCATGCAAAACGACGATTGCGTGTGAAGACGGGATAATGGCGGGATCGAGGCATATCCGAAAAATGTTTCGATATTGCCGGCGGGCTGACGGCGGCCGCCTGCCGGTCAGGCGTGTGTGCATT
>JASFKL010000379.1:0-3763 GCA_050118655.1 Gammaproteobacteria bacterium
TCGGCAATTACCGCTGTCGACCTGAGGACTTCTATTTGTTCCTCCGAAAGTCCCAGCAAACCGCCGAGTACCTCGCGATTATCCTTGCCGAGTTCGGCGCCCGGCCAGCGGGTCGCACCCGGGGTACGCGATAATTTCGGCAGAATTGCCGGTATTTTCAGTGGTTGTCCATCTATTTCGACCGTTTCGAACAGTTTTCGTTCCTGGAAATGCGGATCGGCCAGCATGTCTTCGACATTGTATATCGGCCCGGCCGGCACCCCGGCCTCCTCGAGCCGGCGCAGTAACTCGGCCGATTTGCCGGCCGCGCACCAGCTCGCCAGCGCCGCATCTATCTCGGCCTCGTGCTCCACGCGTCCGGGATTGCTCGCCAGCCGCGGGTCTGCTGCCATTTCCGGGTAGCCCGCGGCTTCCATCAGGCGTTTGAATATCGAGTCGCCATTGCCGCCGATGACGATGTATTTGCCATCCGCGCAGCGATAGGTATTGGTCGGAACGATCCCGGTGACGGTACTCCCCGAGGGTTCGCGAATCACCCCGTTGCCGTCGAACTCCGGTACCACGGCCTCCATCAGGTTGAACATCGATTCGACCAGCGCCACGTCGACCACCTGCCCTTCGCCGCTGCGGTTTTTCTCCAGCAGCGCGAGCGCGATACCGAGCGCGGCATGTATGCCCGAGATGGTATCGCCGATACTGAGATTGGGACGCACCGGCGCCTCGCCGGGATGACCGTTGACGTAACGGAAGCCGCTCATGCCCTCGCAGACCGACGCGAATCCCGGTCGTCCGGCATAGGGGCCGTCCTGGCCGTAGCCCGAAATCCGCGCATAGACGAGACCGGGGTTGCTGGCATGGAAATCCTCGGGCCCCAGACCCCAGTTTTCGACCACGCCGGGCCGGAAGTTCTCGATCACGACATCGGCCCTGTCGATCAGCCGGCGCACCAGGTCGACGCCCTCGGTCGTCTTCAGATCGATGGTTACCGATTTCTTGTTGCGCGCCAGCGAGCGCCACCAAAGTGATGTATCCCCGCGCATCTCGCGCCATCGCCGGATCGGATCTCCGCCCCTGGGCGGCTCGATCTTGATGACCTCGGCACCGAAATACCCCAGCATGCAGCCGGCGAACGGGCCGGCCAGCAACTGGCCCAGTTCTATGACGCGATACCCTGCGAGCGGACCCGAACTATTCATAATGCCTCCCCGACACCGGCTTCTCGAAATGTTACGCAGGAATTTGCCGGCAGGCCAGCCGAAAGACAGGATTCGGCCTTTTCGCGGCCGCCGGGATTCCGTATACTGCAGCGCTTTTTCGTACCGGCCATCGCGGTCGCGAGCCGCGATTACCCGCGCTGCGAGCTCTCCAGGGCGAGCGATCCGCCGTATCTGCCGGGCCGACCAGTAATCGAGTGCATGGCCGCATCGATTGAATTACCATTAGCCGTCACCCACGAGTTTGTAACATGTCGCCTGTAGTACTCGCTGAATCCAGCGCCGATACCAAGATCTTCGTGCTCGACACCAACGTCCTGATGCACGATCCCACTGCCCTCTTCAGGTTCCAGGAACACCACGTGTTCCTGCCGATGACGGTACTCGAGGAACTCGACAACGCCAAGATCGGGGTTTCGGAGGTCGCGCGCAACGTCCGCCAGACCAATCGCTTCATCGACGAATTGCTGACCGCGCAAAAATCGGTCGTCATCGAGGAAGGCCTGCGCCTGAACCAGTTCAGCTTCGGCGAGGAACCCTACAAATGCAGCGGGCGCCTGTTCTTCCAGACCCAGGCCCACGGCAGCAATCTGCCGAAATCGCTGCCCGGGAACAAGAACGACAATACGATTCTGAATACCATCATCTCGCTCAAGGAAGAGATCCGGGATCACGAAATCGTGCTGGTTTCGAAAGACATCAACCTGCGGATCAAGGCCGCGATACTCGGTATCAAGGCCGAGGACTACGCCAATGACCAGGTCGTCGAGGACCTCGACCTGCTGTTCAGCGGATCGCGCCAGTTGCCCGTCGACTTCTGGGAGACCCACGGCAAGCAGATCGAAAGCTGGCAGGACGAGGGCAAGGCTTACTACGAGGTCGCCGGAGTCAACGGCGACGAGTGGTATCCGAACCAGTTCCTCTATATCGACGACGATTTCGAGGCCATCGTGCGGCGCCGCAACGAGACCGGTTTTCTGCTCGAAATCTGCCAGAACTATTACGGTCACCGGCATTCCGTATGGGGTATCACGGCGCGCAACCGCGAACAGAATTTCGCTCTCAACCTGTTAATGGACCCCGAGATCGATTTCGTCACCCTGTCCGGCAGCGCCGGCACCGGCAAGACCCTGCTGGCACTAGCCGCCGGCCTGACCCAGACCCTCGACCAGGGCTTGTACAAGGAAATCATCATGACCCGCGTAACCATACCGATCGGCGAGGATATCGGTTTCCTGCCCGGCAGCGAGGAAGAAAAGATGACGCCCTGGATGGGCGCGCTGATGGACAACATGGAGGTGCTGACCGGCAGCGATCAGAAAAATTCCTGGGAACAGGCGGCGACCAACGACTTGCTGCGCAACCGTATCAAGATCCGCTCGTTGAACTTCATGCGCGGGCGCACCTTCCAGAGCAAGTACATCATCATCGACGAGGCCCAGAACCTGACCTCGAAACAGATGAAAACGCTGGTCACGCGCAGCGGCACCGGCACCAAGATCGTCTGCCTCGGTAATCTGCAGCAAATCGATACCCCCTACCTGACCGAGACGACTTCGGGCCTGACCTACGTCGTCGATCGGTTCAAGCACTGGGAACACAGCGGGCATGTCACGCTGATGAACGTCGAGCGTTCGCGGCTTGCCGACTACGCCTCCGAGTCGCTCTAGCTGCCGGCAGGTTTCCGGGCGCCTCTATCGGGAACCCGGGGGATTCAGTCTTCGAGGGCCAGGCCCGAGGTATCGGGAGGCGGCGGATCGGGCTCCTTCTTGCCGCTGCCGATATCGGCGCCGACCGGAGCCACGTCGAATTCGGAGAGATCGAACCGGGGTTCTTCGGGCACTTCGTAACTGTCCTGCAACTCGCTGCCGACCGGGGCCAGCGTAGCGCTCATATCTTCGATCTGGTCGCCGGTGATGCCGAGCGGATCGGTTTGCGGGGGCGGCGCCACGTCGCCGTAATCGGCGGGAGCGGCAGCCGCGGCCGCGGGTTTCCCGGCCGGCGGTGCTGCCGGTTTCTTCGCCGGCGCCGCGGGCGCGGCAGCCGCTGCCCCGCCCATGGGATTCACTTCGCATTCGGCGCCGGCGCGATTGAGCGCGGTCTTGTACTTTGCCGCGGTGGCCTTGTCGATATTCTTCTTGATCACCACGCGCCTGCCGGAAAACAGTTGCGCAAGCTTGCCCTCGTCGGCATTGAACATCTTGCCGACTTTCGCCTTGACCTCTTCGGGATTTGCTCCGTCGCTGACCTGCCCGGAAAAAGCGACTTCGAATAATTGCTCACTCATGACATATTCCCGTAACTGCTAAAGTATACTATAGAACATTTTCCACAAGCCGGTACCATGACCAGAACCCGTAAAGTTACCCGCCTGACGCCTCATGGCCGCATGGACATCCTCTCGCGCCTCGAAGTCAGCCAGCTCAAACAGGGTAACTCCGACGATACGCTCTACGATACCTTCCGCCGCTGCGCGCTGGCCGTGCTCAACGTCGACAGCCAGACCGACAATGCGCGGGAAGTGCTCGACCAGCACCGAGATTTCGATA
>JASFKL010000380.1:0-3754 GCA_050118655.1 Gammaproteobacteria bacterium
CTGGAGTCACTGGAGGAAGGTCAGCAAATCGCGATAATCGATTTTCTGCTGGAATATCACAATTACCTGCTGACGCGAGAGCCAGATAACGAGGCCTTTGAGGAATCGAAGAGGCAATTGCTGGTAAAAAGGTTCGGCCTCGCGCCGCGGAAAGCGGCGGAAATCGAGATCGACCGATACGCATCGCCGCTAGCCAGTGATAAGCCAGGCTTGCTTGCCGCAAAATACAATGACCTCGAATCAGGGGATGATTTCCTGACACTCGGCTATTCGCCGTACTCTGCTCAGAGCCTGGGCCAAAACGATATGAACGGCAACGAACTGATCGTGCTGAATACCGAAATCGGTATAACCGAAGACGATATATTTCTGGATAGATTCGACTTCGTGAAAATTAAAAGCTACGACCGATTCCATATACCGCTGGAGAGTAAACTGCCGTTGTCGTGGCAAATCGAAGCCGCGGTCGAAAATATCGACTACGAAGATCATGACGAGCGTCTCGGATATTTTCGGGGAGGGATAGGAAAGACCTGGCTGCAGAGCCGGCCGGTAATGGGCTATGTAATGTTCAACGGCGGTCTATATTCGAAAGGAGACAGCGTGCTTCTAACGCCCGAAGTCGGCCTGCGTATAGATTTGGGGTTTGCGCGCGGCCTGCTCAAGATCGAAAAGGATTACAATCCGGATGGAGACTCAAGTTCCACCGAGACCAGTTTTTCCGCACTCGTTCCCATCGCCCGAGATGTCGCTTTTTCTGTCGAGGTGATTGATCACGATGAGTTTCGCGCCAGCGCGGGTCTGCAGTTCTACATGTAGTAATGCTCGAGCCGCCCGTATCCAAACCAGGACATTGCCAGCGAAAATATACTAAACCCCGGTCGGGAACCGACCGGGGTTTAGTATTAAATGCCTGGCAAGGGCCCGCCCCGTGAGCGTTAGCGAACGCTTAGGGCGTGTCCTACGTAGTAGGACATTGCCGAATGATAAAAAAAAGCCCCGCAGCAGGCTGCGGGGCTTTTGAATAAATGCCTGGCAATGTCCTACTTTCACATGGGGAGACCCCACACTATCATCGGCGCTGTTCCGTTTCACTTCTGAGTTCGGGATGGGATCAGGTGGGTCCAGAACGCTATTGTTGCCAAGCAAACCGGTTGAACGTACGGGGGCTTTCGCCCCCGGCCGCTCCAATTCGAAATCTGTAACAAAGCCATGTTGTGCAATTTCGGGGACAGTATACCTATCTCACGATCCGGTCGGTTCGAAATCGAATTAAGTATACTGTCCCCGGAATGTCAAGATCGCCGCGTGAATAGAGCGAATGCCCTGGGCCCCGTCCGTCCGAGGCAGGTGCGGGCAGGGCATTGCCGGCCTGCAAATAAAAGAGTTGAGAAGTACCGAGGTTTGCCACAGTTAGCGCAGATCGACTTAAGGCGGTTGACCCCGACCGGCACCCAAACTAAGCTGCCCGCATCGACTGGAAGGAGACTGATATGATTATCGCGGAAATCCTCAAGAAGAAAGGCAGGCGTGTCCTGACCGTGCAGCAAACGGCGCCGGTTCTGGAGGCAACCAGCCGCTTGACCCAGGACCGGATCGGCGCGCTGGTCGTCAGCAGCAGCGGCCGTGATATTCAGGGCATCGTTTCCGAGCGCGATATACTCCACGCCCTGGGCAGATACGGCGCCGACCTGATTACGATGAAGGTCGAGGACATCATGACCCGGCATGTCGAGACCTGCACGCCGCACGACGACGTCAAGCAGGTCATGTCGATGATGGCGCAGCACCGCTGCCGCCATATGCCTGTGGTCGGAGATAACGGGCTTTGCGGCATACTCAGCGTCCGCGACATCGTGAAACAGCGGCTGGAGGGAGGCGAAGAGGAAACCGATGTCGCCCGCGAGGCGCTGGTTTTCTCGAGCTAGGGCCCCTTCCTGCCAGAGTGTAATCGGCGTCGGACATGGTCGCCGGCATGCAATCGCAGAGCTTTGGATATTCAGGGGAGGTTGCGATAACAGAGCTCGAAGGTTCGATTTCCGTCAGATTCCTTTTATATTCATGGCTTTTTTTTGACATTCAGCCAGTGACCCCTATAAGAAACTAGGATGTAGTTGCGCGAAAAGTAAATATAGGTATTTTGACGAAGGAATGAGATTCTCATCCTGCAAAGATTTCTTGAAGAGGAGTTGAACAATGAAGTTTAAAACGATGAAGGCTATGGCCGTCGCCTCTATTCTGGGTGCATAACTGGTTTCCGGTAATGCCAACGCGGCAAAAGAATTTGATTTTCAAAAGATTTATGTCGGCTGCGGTTTGGGTGGCATGATTGGTGCTGGGGTAGAAGACCAGGCATGGAGCCGTGGTCTGGCAATCAGCACAAACATCACCTGGGACCTGGGTACCACCGCGAGTATTTCTTACTACAGTTCCGATGACACCTGTTACAACAACAAGGCTGTTACGGTCGCGTTCATAAATCAATCGTTCGAGCAACTGGAAAAAGAAATTGCCATGGGTAAAGGCAAGTACTTCGATGCCCTGACAACCCTGGCCATGGGTCCGGAAGGTAATTCCGACGAGTATCAGGCTAAAGTGAGAGCACAGTTCGCTGACGTCGTTGCCGACGAATCATATCTGCAACTGTCGCGCCTCGAAAAGGTCGAAAAACTTTATTACATCGCTATTTGATTAGTCCGACGAGGCCCTCTATTCCGAGGGCCTCTTTTTCTCCCGAGTTATCCTCGATTCCCGACCATGTATTCGTGGTCCGTATCGCTATTGCGTTTCTGTTTCTATCGCTCACATATAATACGGTTCACGCCGATCAGCATCAGCCGGATCTAGTCGAGATTGCAGACGATCGTACCTGGCAACGGCTGCTTTACTACGATCGAGATGCAGAACGCAGTGACGTTATCAGTATCGATTACTTTCTTTCCCCGGAAGGACGAACCGACCCGCTAAAAGAGCTGACGGCAACGCTAAAAGCTTACAAGGAGCCGTTCGATGACAAAGCCGACCAGCACGCCAGGTGCAGATTCCCCGCAAGATATCTGTGGTTGAGTCAGAGACTGGTTCTCGACGACTACCGGGTTATTCCCCCTCAGTGCGTGAGCCTTCGAAAAAGTCAGCGCAAGCTGCAACTGAAATCCATCAGCCTGATGTACGTGACGGGTTACCTCGGCAATCCGGCATCTTCATTCGGACATTCGTTTATCAAGCTCAACACTCGCAATAATTTCGGCGACAGCAGCCTGTTCGATCTCTCGATCAGCTACGGGGCAGACGTGCCCGAAAACGAGAACGTGTTTCTGTATATATATCGCGGACTATTTGGCAAGTACGAAGCAAAGATTTCAGACAAGTATTTCTACAGTGACGATCTGGTGTTTTCCAGTACGGAGTTTCGGGATATCTGGGAGTACCAGTTAAAACTGACCGATCAGCAGCTATTGCTGTTTCAGCTTCATATGTGGGAGATCCTGGGGCAGAGGTTCCAGTATTATTTTCTGCATCGTAATTGCGGATACGAACTCTCGCGAATACTTGAAGTCGTCATCGACGAAGATCTGGTGAAAAGCGCCGATTTCTACTTTCTTCCGATCGAAACATTTCATTCATTGGCGGAGATTTCTTCCGATAAAACCATCATGGAAGAGGTTGTTTATCACCCGTCCGGGCAAAAAATCGTCTATGAGAACTATCAGCGCCTGACTGATAGAGAAAGAAGATTCGTCAAGCAGATCATGGA
>JASFKL010000381.1:0-3740 GCA_050118655.1 Gammaproteobacteria bacterium
CTGGTACAGGCGCGGCTTGTCCCGGTCCACAACCTGCCGCTGTTCGAGCGATTGCCAGGCAGGAATCGACAATACGTGGGGCAGGGTGGCGGCAGCCGGCTTTGCGGTATTGCCCCTGAGCCCGGCCGGGCAGCAGGCCGCGGCCGATTGAGTTCCAGCCAGTGCGCCGAACAGGCCTGGAAGAACTGTGCCTCGTCGCTAAAGTGGCGATAAACCGCCGGGCGCCGCGCCCCGGCACACTCGGCGATCGCCTTGATCGAACTGTGGCGAGGCCCGACCTCGCCGTGCGGTTCCATGGCCGCGGTGACGACAGGTTGCCGCGTTTCTTCCTGCTGCCCGGCGCGCTTCGGCCGATAGGAGCGCGTTTTAATTTGAGTAACCACATATGTTTACTTGAATGTTGACAAGTCGATTTCGCTACATATAATTTTCGATGAACATTACTGTTTATTTAAATATTTACCTGGAGAAACCCATGAATCTACCATCAACCCTGGGCACGCGCCTGGTTGCCGAGGATACCTGGCAATTCGGCAGTTACCTGCCGATAGGCCCGCAAAGCCTGCTCGCCGTCAACAGCTTCTTCGTCAACGCCGGACAGCCGCTGCTGGTCGACACCGGTATCGCG
This sequence comes from Gammaproteobacteria bacterium, assembly GCA_050118655.1. GTDB lineage: Bacteria > Pseudomonadota > Gammaproteobacteria. The sequence goes on from JASFKL010000381.1 coordinate 629, forward strand.
CCGCTCGAATCCGCTTACCTCGAGCAACTGGATCGCGTCTGCCCCTTGTCGCGGCTGCGCTGGATATTCCTGACCCACATGGACCCCGACCACGTCGGTAATCTCGCGGCCGTGCTCGAAGCCGCGCCGCAGGCACGGGTAATCACCAACTTTCTCGGCGCGGGCAAGTTGTCGTTGCTCGGTTTCGATTCGATCGAGCCCGAAATCGTCGAACCGGGCGCGGTACTCGACCTCGGCGATCGCGAATTGCAGGTCCTGCAGGTACCGACATACGACGCCCCGGAAACCCTCGGCGGTTTCGATACCGCGAGCCGCACGCTGTTTACCGGCGATTGTTTCGGCGCGCTGGTGCCGCAGCCGCTTCAGGATGCCGGCGACTTGCCGCGCGAGACTCTATTGCGCGGGATGCACACCTGGTCGGAGATCGACACGCCGTGGCTCGCCGGCATTTCGCCGGACGATATATTGCGGCGACATGCCGACTTTTTCGCGCTGCGTCCGGCGAAGATACTCGGCGGCCATCTGGCGCCTCTGGCAACCGACCACCGCGCGCTTTTCGCGGACCTGATGAGCCGCTTTGCCATCGCAGCCTGAACTCGAGCCTTCAACAGGAGCAATGAACATGTCACGCGAATCCGCCGCCACGCGGCACAACAAGCAAGTCGTCGCGCAATTCTTGCGCGGCACCCATTCGAACGAATCGGCCGATGTCGAGATCATCGACAGTACGGTCGCAGAAGGCATCGTTTGCCACGGGTTTCCGGGCGGCGATCCATACGACCGGGAAAGCTACAAGGATTTCTTCCGTAAATTTCAGCAACGCTTTGCCGACCTGGAATTCACGGTGTTTTCGCTGGTCGGGGACGACGAATACGTCTGCGCGCGCTGGCAGGTCAGGGCGCGCCACGTCGCCCGTTTCGCCGGCGTGGATGCGACCCGTAATCCGGTCTGTTTCGAGGGCATGGTGCAATACCGTATGCAGGACGGCATGATCGCCGAAACCTGGCTGTCGATGGACAGCCTGAAATTGATGTCGGACATCGGCGCCATACCGGCTCGCGAGCGGGCGGCCTGAGCACCGGGCGGGGCAGGCGTCGAGCCTGTCCCGCCGCAAGTCCGACCACGCGGTGTAGAGCCGCATTTGCCGGCAGAGTTCGAAGGCGACTTGATTGACGTCAAATGACGCGATTCGCGGGGTTGTTTAATGAAGGAGTCAATGATATCGGGCGCTGCGACGATCGCGGGCTCTATCGTAAAGCGGTCTCGCGGCACCCGCAACGATGGAGGTCAATGTCATGCAAACTTCGATACGCATTCTGATCGCCGCGCTCCTTGCCACTATTGCCGCCGGTTGCGAAAAACCGGTCAGCTACAAGAAAGATATCCGACCGATACTGCAAGCCAATTGCCTGCGATGCCACGACGGCAAGGGCGAGGGCTCGACCGCCAGCGGATTGAATCTGCAAACCTACGACAGCCTGATGAAAGGTACGAAATTCGGCCCGGTCGTGGTGCCGGGAAGCGCCGTGTCGAGTACCTTTTACCGGGTGGTCACCGACAGCGTGGATCCGAAGATCCGCATGCCGCCGCACAACGAGGAATCCCTGGCCAGGGGCCGGGGCGAGCCGTTGACCGAAGGGCAGATCAAGGACATCGAGCTGTGGATCGACCAGGGCGCGAAAAATAACTAGGCGGACGGGCCGGCGTCGGACGCTGGCGCGGTTGGTTAAATCCCGCGGAGTGCTATTATAGGTTCCAGGCGGTTCCATCGATGCCGAGCGACCCCGAATTCAGGAAAGCCATGACCCAGTCCGAATCCGTGCCCACGCTGCTGCCGACGAAGCAGCGTCCGATCGCCAAGTCGAGCAAGCTCGAAAACGTCTGCTACGACATTCGCGGCCCCGTGCTGCGTGCCGCGCATCGGCTCGAGGAAGAGGGCCACAAGGTTTACAAACTCAACATCGGCAACCCGGCGCCCTGGGGTTTCGAGGCGCCCGAGGAAATCCTGCGCGACGTGATTCACAACATCCCGACCTCCCAGGGTTACAGCGATTCGCACGGCGTTTACTCGGCGCGCAAGGCGGTGATGCAGCAGTACCAGCGACTCGGCATTCCCGGCGTCGACATCGACGATGTCTATATCGGCAACGGGGTTTCGGAACTGGTCGGCATCGCGATGCAGGCGCTGATCAACGACGGCGACGAGGTGCTGATTCCGGCGCCGGACTTCCCGCTGTGGACCGCGGCGGTCAACCTGTGCCGCGGCAAGCCGGTGCATTACCGCTGCGACGAGGGCGCGGGCTGGCAGCCCGATCTCGACGACATCCGCGCGCGCATCACGCCGAAAACCCGCGCGATGGTGGTCATCAACCCGAACAACCCGACCGGCGCGGTCTACGAACGGGCGATGCTCGAGGCCCTGGTCGAGATCGCGGACGAATTCGACCTCGTGCTGCTGGCCGACGAAATCTACGACAAGATCGTCTACGACGACGCGCGCTACATCCCGCTGGCGACGCTCGCCCCCGACAGCCTGTTGACGCTGACCTTCAGCGGCCTGTCGAAGACTTACCGCGTGGCCGGCTTTCGCAGCGGCTGGATGGTGGTCAGCGGCGCCAGGCTGCGCGCCAGGGATTACATCGAGGGACTGGATATTCTCGTCTCGATGCGCCTCTGCGCCAACGTACCCGCGCAGCACGCGATCCAGACCGCGCTGGGCGGCTACCAGAGCATCGACGACCTGGTCGCGCCCGGCGGACGCCTGCACGAGCAGCGCGACCGCAGCTGGGAAATGCTCGACGCGATCGAGGGCATAAGCTGCGTGAAACCGAAGGGGGCGCTCTACCTTTTCCCGAGACTCGACCCCCGCAAGTTCAATATCCGCGACGACGAAAAGTTCGTTCTCGACCTGCTGATCAATCAAAAGGTGCTGGTGGTGCAGGGCACGGGTTTCAACTGGCCCGAGCCGGATCACTTCCGCGTGGTTTTCCTGCCGCATGTCGAAGACCTCGAGGAATCCATCGGCCGCATCGAGCATTTCCTCTCCGGTTACCGCCAGTAACAGGGCGGGCAGCCGCGCCTTCGAAGGATTCCGGCACTCCCCGGTCCCGGT
>JASFKL010000382.1:0-3727 GCA_050118655.1 Gammaproteobacteria bacterium
CTGGCTGCCGACGAGGAAAAGCTCGAACACCAGCAGCGCCAGCTCGCCGAGCTGGTGCCGGCCCTGGAGGCCGCCAATAATACCCTGCAGGAGCGCCAGCAGGCGGTCGCCGCGGCCGAGACGGCAATGCACGAATGGCAGGAGCTGTGGGACGAATTCCGGCGCGAGTACCACGAGATCCACGAGGCCGCGCAAATCGAAAATCGCGGCATCGAACACATCGAGCGCCAGGTCGAGCACACCAGCAGGCAGCGCGCCAGGCTCTCCCAGGAACTCGAGCAGCTCGATGCGTCCGCCGCGGTCAGCGAAATCGATGCGCTCGAAAGCAGTGTCGAGGCCCGCGGCGAGGAATACGCGGCGACCATGGCGCGTGCCCAGGGCCGTGCCGAACAGATTCAGCAATTGCGCGAAACCTGCGAACAGGCATCCAGCCAGCTCGACGAGCGCCGTAACCAGGTGCAAACCCTGCGCGGGCGTTTGAGTTCCCTGCAGGCCTTGCAGCAGCATGTGCTGGCCGAGTCCAGCGACGAAATCAGGGACTGGCTGGAGCGCAACCGTATCGACTCGAACCGCCGCCTGACCGGTTTGCTCAAGGTCAAGGGAGACATCGGCAAGGCGGTCGAAGTCGTGCTGGCACCGTTCCTGGGCGCTTACTGCGTCAGGCCCGGCGCGGCGATTCCCGATGCATTCGTACCCAACCACAACCTCGCGATCTTCGATTGCGACCCGGTGCAGTCGCGCCAGCCGCAGCGCGACTGGCCCAGGCTCGCCGATTTCGTCGATTGCGAGGTCGACCTGTCGGCGATCCTGCACGGTATTTACCTGTGCCGCGACCTGCAGGAACTGCGCGAGCGGCGGGGGCAGCTGCAGAGCGGGGAAAGCCTGGTCACGCCGCAGGGCCTGTGGGCCGGCGGCAACTGGATTCTGCAGCTAGGCGACGAGGACCAGCATGCCGGCATGCTGGCGCGGGAACGCGAAATCGTGCAGATCAAGGCGCAATTGCAGGACATTACCCAGGCCGCGACCGCGCTCAAGTCGCGTAACGATGCCGATCGGGGGCGCCTGCAGGCGCTGGAGCAGGAATGGGACCGGGACCAGAAATCGCTCGCCGAAATGCAGCAGCAACTGTCCGAGCTGCGCCAGCAATTGAGCAACCGACAAAGCCAGGCGGAACAGGTACAGAGCCGCCGCGAACAGCTGCAGCGTCAATTGCTCGAACTCGACGAATTGCAGGCGGGGCATGCCAGCGAGCTGCAGTCCAACAGCGCCAAGCGCAACGAGTTCCTGCAGCAAATCGAAAAGATGGCCGAACTCGAGGCGGGTCTGCAGGAACAGAAGTCCGCGCGCCAGCAATCGCTCGCCGCGAGCCGCGAAGCCCTGCAACAGGCCCGCGAGCAATTGCACGGCCAGCAGATTCAGCAGCAGTCGCTGGAAGCCGAGCAGCGCGCGACGCAAGCCAATATCGAGCGGATCAGGCAACAGAACCTGCAGGTCAAGTCGCGCATCGACGAACTCGATATGGCCGTCAACGGCGCCGACGATCCGATCGGCGAACTCGAAGCCGCGCTGCAGGAATTACTGCAGGAACGCGCGCAATCGGAACAGGCGCTCAACGCCTCGCAGCGCGAGGTCGGGGATCTCGACAATCGTCAGCGTGAGTTCGACGAGGAACGCAACCGCCGGCAGCAGCTCGTCGACGATATGCGCAACCAGCTCGAACAGGAACGCATGCAGCTGCAGGAAGCCCGGATCCGATCCAATACGCTCGAAGAGCAGTTGCAGAAAACCGGCGAGGATGCCGAGATGTTGCAGCAAAACCTGGAAGAAGGCGCCGAACTGGAAGGGTGGCGGCGGCGGCTGGAGTCGGTCGAACGGCGCATCGAGCGCCTCGGGCCGATCAACCTGGCGGCGATCGAGGAACAGCGCGAGCAGGCCGAGCGCAAGCAATACCTCGACGCCCAGCACCAGGACCTGATTTCCGCGCTGGAAACCCTCGAGGATGCGATTCGCAAGATCGACCGCGAGACGCGCGATCGCTTCAAGGAAACTTTCGAGCAGGTCAACAGCCAGCTCGGCGAACGCTTCCCGAAACTGTTCGGCGGCGGCGAGGCGCGCCTCGAAATGACCGAAAACGATTTGCTCAACACCGGCGTGCAAATCATGGCGCGCCCCCCCGGCAAGCGCGTGACCAACCTGCAGCTCCTGTCCGGCGGCGAAAAGGCGCTCACCGCCGTGGCGCTGATATTCGCGATCTTCGAGCTCAATCCGTCGCCTTTCTGTATGCTCGACGAGGTCGACGCGCCTCTCGACGACGCCAATGTCGGGCGGTTTTGCGCGATGGTCTCCGAAATGTCGCAACAGGTGCAGTTCATCATGATTACGCACAACAAGATCACCATGGAGATCGCGCAGAATCTGAATGGTGTAACCATGCACGAACCCGGCGTGTCCCGCCTGGTAAGCGTCGATGTCGGCGAAGCGGTGGTGCTTGCCGGAGTGCAGTGATGGACGCGGCCACGTTCAGATGGGTGCTGATCGTTATCGCCGTCATCGTGGTGCTCGCGGTTTACTTCTTCGGACAGCACCAGGCGCGGCTGCGCAAACGCAGCGCGATGGAAAACTTTACCCGCGACGAGGTCGACTCTACGTTTATCGAGGACGAAGAGCTGCATCTCGAAATCGATAATCTGAATCGCATTCTCAGGGACAACGAGGCGGAAGCCGAGGTCGGCGAAATCAGTATCAATCCCGCCGCCGACTCGGTGCGCGATCCGTCCGAGCTACCCCATCCGGAAATATTCGTGCCCGCGATACTGGCGGGCCGCGACGAGGCCAAGCTGGTCAGTTATCACCTGCGTCACGGCGACTACAGGCTGATTACCGGCGAGGAGACCAGCGCCGCCGCGGAACACGCGGGCCTGCAGCTGAACGGCGCGGGGTATCTCGAGTATCGCGACAATGGCGAGGTCGCGTTCCGGGTCGCGAGCCTGAGCGCGCCGGGCACCTTCAACAGCCTCGATCAGCTCGATTTCACGACGCTCGGTCTGAATTGCTATGTCGACCTCGACGCCTGCCGCGATCCGGGGCTCGCTTACGAGGCGATGCTGAAGAAGATCGACGAGCTGGTGCGCATGCTCAATGTCAAGGTATACAAGCCCGACCAGGAATTGCTGACGATCAGCGACGTCACCGCCGTGCGCGAGCAATTCTGCTGAAGGCGGACGACCAGCGCATGCCGGTTTCCAAATCTATCCAGGCCGAGGCGGCGAGCCTCAGACAGGAGCTGAACGAGCATAATTACCGCTACTACGTGCTCGACGACCCGTCGATAACGGACGAGGCCTACGACAGGCTCTTTCGCCGGCTGCAGCAACTCGAGGCCGAGTACCCCGAACTCGCGACCCCGGATTCGCCGACCCAGCGGGTCGGCTCGGAACCGGCCAGTCATTTCGATACGGTGACTCACGAAGTGGCCATGCTGTCGCTGGAGAACGCTTTCGAAGAGGAAGAAATGCTCGCCTTCGACCGCCGCTTGCGCGAGCGGCTCGATCACCAGGGACCGCTGGCCTATTGCGCCGAGCCGAAGCTCGACGGGCTGGCAATCAGCCTGCTCTACGAGTCCGGGGAATTCACCCGCGCCGCGACCCGCGGCGACGGGCGCAGCGGCGAGGACATTACCGCCAATGCGCGCACCGTGGCATCGATCCCGCTGCGCCTGGTGGGGGAG
>JASFKL010000383.1:0-3654 GCA_050118655.1 Gammaproteobacteria bacterium
CGCAACGCAATCCGGCCGGGCGTCACCGAGCTCGACGTCTACGCCGAAATGAATTACGCGATGACCCGCGCCGGCGGCGAGCAGCCGGGCATCACGCTGCCGGTCAACTCGGGGCTCAAGGCCAACTGCGGCCACGCGCTCGCCAGCCGCAGGCAGATCCGCGCCGGCGAGCAGGTCAACGTCGACATCAGCGGCGTCTACGAGCGCTATCACGCCAATGGCGGGCGCTCTTATTTCGTCGGCGAACCGCCGGCCGACGTACTCGACTACCACCGCCGCTCGGCGGGCGTATTCGACGTCATCGACTCCATCCTGCGCCCCGGCCTGCCGGTCGCGGAACTGGTGCGCACGGCACGCGCCTATTACGACGAGGTCGGGATCTGGTCGGACGCGGGCTGGGTCGGCGGCTACGAACTGGGGCTCGCCTTCCCGCCCGACTGGGTCGGCAACTACGTTTACGAAATGACCGATACCGACAGCGACAGGCTGCTCGAGCCCGGCACCGTGGTCAATTTCGAAAGCCAGTTCTTCGCGCCGCGCATGGCGGGCATCACCTATTACATCGACACCCTGCTGTTCAGGGCCGACGCCGCCTCGCGGCCGCTCAAAAGCAAGACCGAACTGGTGATCGTCGGCGAATAGCGCAGTCGTCGGCGCCGCGGCGCTAGCCGGGCGCCTCGAACGGCGCCTCGTCGAGGAAGCGCGCGAGCACGTTGCCCGAGATCCGCGCGACGTTATTGTCGTAACCGTCGTGCGGCAGGCTGGCGCCCCAGGCGATCGAGCCCACGGAGAACACCGCGCCGCCGCCGGGGGTTTCGAAGAAGGTCATGTCGGCGCGCACCAGCGGGCTTTGCTCACCGTCCATCGCCGGGTGATGAAAGCCGATCTCGTCAGGCACGATCAGCGTGTTGGCGGAATGGCCCTCGGAACGGGCCACCACCAGCGCGTGCGCCGGCGTTCCCAGCAGCGGATCCGCGGCGTCGATTTCCGAGCCGCTGGCGCCGCCGCCGAGATAGCCGAAATCGCCGATGATCTCGTCCTCGCCGATGCCGTCGAAGACGAACGCCGCGCGCGTATCGAAACTCGCCGCGGTGCGCCGGAAATACCCCGACGCATCGAATCCCACCGCGATCGTGCCGACGCCGACCACGGCCTGCGGGGGCACGCCGAGACGCCGCCACAGGCCGCCGTACTCGCCGCTGAACTCGAGGTAGTATTCGCCGGGTTCCTCGTCGCGGTAGCGAATGCCGTCCTCGGCGCGGCGCAGTTCGAGCGCGCCGGGAAACGCGTCGCACAGCGCGCAGCGCCAGATGAAGCCGTTGCCGCCGAGGTAGACGAGGCGCCCGGCGCCGGCGATATACGCGCGCAAACCGTCGAGCATCGGCGTGGTGTAATACTCGGGGTGGGTACCGGTCAGCACCGCGCGGTAGCCTTCGAGCAGGTCCGTACCCTCGCGGTGCAGGTCCTCGTCGGTGATCACGTCATAGTCGATGCCGGCGTGTTCGAGCCAGCCGAGAATGTGCGTGTCGGCGTTGAAACTCCACAGCGGCGTCGTCGGCGCCAGGTTCAGCACCGGGCGCAGGCGCGACGCGTAGCGCACGCCGCTGCCGTCGGCATGGGTGTCGTAGGTCGACAGGCCGAACTCGGGGTGCCGGTGCAGAAACACGTCGGTCTTCTCGAGCGTGGTCCAGAAGGTCTCGGTGACCTCGGCGTAGCGCTCGTGCACGTGCCACTGGTAATTCGAATAGGCGAGATAGGTTGCCGTCGAAGCGAGGAAGGCGAGCTTCGCCGTGGCCCTGCCCCGCGGCGGGCGCACGAAGAAGGTGAGGTAAGATTCGTCGTCGTCGGCACGCAGGCGCGCGGCGTAGACGCCGCTTTTCAGATCCTTCGGCAGCGTGTATTCGAAATCGGTTTCCCAGCCGGCGTCGTAGAGGTCGTCATCGTGAAAATGCGCGGCGCCGTATTCACCCGGCGCATGGCGAAAGCATTGCTCGGTACCGCTCCAGTTGAACCCCTTGCAGCCGCGCGACGGCAGGTTGACGGTGCGCCCGTGCAGCGCGCTGCGCCCGAGGTCGTGGACGATATCGGTGCCCGTGCCCGCCGCGAAGTCCCACGCCGCGACGAACTCCGGATAGCGCTCGCACGGATCGTCGAGTGCCGCCGCGGCGGCGATATCGGCTTCGCCGAGCACGCCCGCGGCGAGGCGCGGGCGGTCGAGCTTGCCGTTGAAATGGCAGGTCGACCCGGGCCTGCCGTCGGCCAGTGGCGCGCGCAGCGCGGCGAAGGTGAATTCGGCCGGCGCGGCGGCGAACCCGCCGCCTTCCGTGCTCGCGCGCGCGGGCCGCAAGAGATCGGTGTAGCCGTCCCGCGGCTGCTGGCAGACAACGAGGGTCCCGCCGGCCGCATCGTAACTGCCCGCGACGAGGTACCAGCGCCGCGCCGCGAGCGGTTCACCCGTACCGACTTCGGTAATCTTGCCCTGCCCATCGCCGATGCGCAGCGCGAGCGCGCCCGCCTCGTCGAGCATCAGCGCGAAGCCGGCCGCCGGGTCGTCCCGCCACTGCGCCAGCAGCGCCTGCCGGCCTTTCGCCGGCGTGGTCGGGTAGACCCAGGCCATCAGCGTGAAGCTGTCGAGCGTATCGAAGGCGCCCGCGGGCGGCACGACCGCGTAGGAACCCGCATCGACCGGTTGCTCGCGGCCCGCATACACGCCGGCGAACGGCGCCTCGACCTGGTCGACGCGAAAAATGCCGCGATCGGGGTGATTGTCGCCGCAGACGACGCGCACCAGGTCGGCCTGGTAGCGCTCGGCGCCGTAAGTGGAGACCTTGAAGCCGAGCGTGTCGCCCGGCGACACGCTCCAGGCGTCGGTATAACCGAGAATCTTTTTCATGCCGCCGATTCCGCCTGCAACGCCGCTGCGCTCACGCCAGATCCTCGCCGGTTAGCGTTTTCCAGCGCCGCCGGAACACTTCGCGGAGCGCGTCGTCGTAGTCGGTGAATACCTGGTCCTCGAAGCGTTCGATCCCCGCGCCGCGATCGGCGGGAATCCGCGCCAGCATCCAGCGCCGGCCGCGCTCGAGGCAGATCAGTACGTGCCGCTCGGCGATCGGCATCAGGCGCAGGCGGTTGACCAGCCGGGTGAGCCCGGGGCCGTGCGGGCCGCCGGGATTGGCGAGAAACTCGCGCGCCAGGTCGGTTCTCGCCGGGTCGATCTCGTACATGGCGTTCCTCCATCGAATCGGGCTCCCGCGATCGAGATCTGCGGGGCATCAGTTGCCGGAGCAATCGTGTCCCATATTATCGAAAATCGCGCGCCGGTACCCGTTCAGTATGCCGCAGCCTCCCGGACGAAATCATTCCCGCGCCCTGGAGTCCTTCCCGCGCAAGCGGCGGTCCGACGGATCGGAATCTTAAAACACGCCGCCACGACAAGATCCCCGTCTTCGCGGAGATGAATCCACACAGCGCGGCGACGCCCCCTGGCAAATAGGGGTCAGACCCCGTTTTACGAAATAAATAAGGGAGAGACCCCGTTTTACGAAATCGGGGTCTGCCCCCTATATGTTGGTGTGGCGTGCGCGCTTGGGCTTGCCCTTGTTTTTGGTATCCCGGTGCCTGGCCTTGGGTTTGGATTTGGGTTTGGCCAGCCGG
>JASFKL010000384.1:0-3647 GCA_050118655.1 Gammaproteobacteria bacterium
GTTCGGCTGGTTCGTTTGCGGACAGTACACCCTAACGTATTTGCCATCGCCCGGTAAAGTTTCCGCGCGGATGCCGGAAGAGAGAAAAAAAGACGTATCCGCGCGGCTCGCCGGCGTTCAGGGAATCGGCTGATGGTCGAAAAACGCCCAGATCTTGTCCGTGGCATGAAAATCGAGATTCACCGCGCCGGAGATATGCGGCGGGATCAGGCCGTCCCTGCCGGGCCAGTTGTGCCCGCCGCCGATGACGGCATACAGGGCCACCCGGGCGCCGTCGGCGCAGGACTTCGTCGAGTAAACCATGACGTGGGTTTCGGGCGAGCGCCCCGAACGCGGCAGTTCGTGGGCATCGAGTTTCTGTTCGCAATGGTTGAGCCTGGACCAGAACTCCAGCGACTGGGAAACCGGCATGGTGACCAGCTGGCTTTCGCCGCTATCGTCTATCACGCTGTGGCCGGTCCAGGGAACCAGTTGATCGGAGGTGCCGTGCAGGTAGAGCGCGTCGATGGGCGGATCGGCCTTGCAGGTCCCGGGCATCGCGCCGTAACCGCTGGCCGCCACCGAGGCGAAGGCCGCGATCCCGCTGTCGTGCTCGCAGGCGAGACGTTGCGCCATGAAGCCGCCGTTGGAAATCCCGGCGACGTAGAGCCGCTTGCGGTCGATCCGGTATTTTTCGCCGATCTCCTCGACCAGGCGCAGCAGGAAACCGACGTCGTTCGGTCCCTCGCGGGCGCCGGGAATGCCGTACACGTAGTTCCAGGTACCGTTCAGGCTATCCGGGTAGGCGACGATGAAATCGTGCTCCGCGGCGCGTGTTTCGAAGTCGGTCAGATGCGCCATGCGTGCACCGCTGCTGGAGCGCCCGTGCAGCGCGAGTACCAGCGGCAGCGCGGTATTGTCGTCGTAGGTAGGCGGCACGTAGAGTTCGTAGCTGCGGGTCACGCCGTCGTATTTCAGTTCGAGGTGCGACAGTTGTTCGGCGGCCGCAGCGGCTGCATCGGCGCAGTACAGGGTAATCAGCGCGAAAAATATGGGGCGTAAATATTTCATCGGACCCCGGCATTATACCCGTTTGGCTTGCCGTTTTGTGAATCCCGGGCAATCCGTGTTCGTCGTCGGGCGGGTCCGGTCTTGCCGCGATCAGTGGTGATGCTGGTGGATGGCGGCATGGCCGCGCCCGCGCGCGATCAACCAGCGATTGACCGGGAAGGCCGCGAGCCAGGCGATGCCGAGCCCGACTGCGAGGCTGATCCAGAACAGCATCGAACCCAGGCCGGTGGTCATCGCGCCCGGGATGACGAGCATGATCGCATTGTCGACGATCTCCATCACCGTGATCGAAGCCGTATCGGCGGTCAGCGCCAGGCCGCTGGCGGCGCCGAAGGCCATACCCGAACGCAGTAATGGCATCATGGTCAACGAGTAACCGAAGAAAAACGCAAGCACTATCGCAATCGCGATCGATGCGCCGGTGCCCCAGCCCGCGGCCTGCGAGATTACCAGGCCGAGTATTTCGCCGATCGCGCAGCCGGTCATGCAATGGGTCGTCGCGCTCGCCGCGAGCCGGTTCAGCGACTTGCTATTGTTGTCGTCGGCGCGGCGTTGGTGGTCGGCGTTCATGTCAGTCTCTGGAGGTAGAAGGCGAAAAGCGGGTCTTCGGTTTAGACATTGCGATGCGACGAGATAATTCAAGGGCCGACATGCGCCCGCCACCGGGAGACCGGCACTAGTTCGGATAACTCTCGGCCCGGCCTTCGGGGTATTCCTGTTCCCAGTTTTGCCCGTCGATTTGCGTGACTTTCATTTCCTCGACAGTGCCGGGATCGAGACAGCGCGCGTTGACGCTGACACCGTGCGGGTGTGATCGCGGGTAATAAAACGACTTGATACCGCAGTGTTTGCAAAACAGGTGCCGCGCCTCGCCGCTGTCGAAGCGGTAGTCGGTCAGGCAATCTTCTCCGCTGAGCAGCGTGAACCGCTCCCCCGGGACGATCAGGCCGAGCATGCCGGACTTCGAGCAGATGCTGCAATTGCATTCGGAGACGTTGATGGTCGGCGCGGCCCGCACCTCGAAGCGGACGCGTCCGCAGTGGCAACCGCCTTTATGTACGATCATGCTTCCTCCCGCCGCCGCGCGGCGATTCGTCCGGCGTATAGTCTGGCCGAATTACGGGGATGCAGGCAAGTCCCCGACCCGGGTCAGTCGTTTACGGCCTGCGCATTTTGATCGACGAATATCAGTTTGTCGGTATCGAATCCGCGCTGCCTGGCCTCCCGGGTGAAGCGGTCGATTACCGCGGGTTCGACGGTCGGCGTACGCGATAATAGCCAGAGGTAGGAGCGGGTCGGGCCCGAGATGAAGGCGTAGCGGTAATTTTCACGGTCGAGGCCGAAGATCACGTAGGAGCCGTAAAACGGCCCGAAAAAGGATACCTTCAGGTAACCCTCGCCGGATTCGCCGACGAAGTAAGCCTTGCCCTCGGCCTGTTTCCATTCCTGCTCCTGCGGCGAGTAGCCGCGGTTCACGACCGAGATGCCGCCGTCGCCGCGCAATGCGTACTCGGCGGTAACGTCGACCAGGCCGCGTTCGAAGGAGTGATCCAGGCGAGCGATTTCGTACCATTTGCCGAGATATTTATCGATCTCGAAACCGCTGACGGGCGTCACCTTGTCGGGCATGCCGAGACAGCCCGACATCAGCAGCAAGACCGGGAGCAGGAATAGTTTTCTCATTGGAGCAGGTTCCGCGTGCTTCGGCGTCTTGTCATCGTCCGGGTACGCCGCAGCCGGCGATCAGGATTCGGCCTCTCCGCCCGTTCGCAACCCGGCGCGGCGCAGGGAAACGGCGATCGGCCGGATGCCCTTGCACAGGATCACCGCCGTCTCCCGTTTTTGATAATAGCCCGTTACCTGGTCGACGATCTGAAAGCCGAGCTTTTCGTAGAAGCGAATTGCGGCGGCATTGTTTTTTCTGACCTGCACGAAGACATTGCCGATACCGGCGGTGAGGGCGACTTTTTCGAGCCACTGCATGATTTGCCTGCCGACGCCGCGGTGGCGGTAAGGTTTCTTGACCGCGAGCAGATCGAGGTTCGCGCTGTCCCGGCCGTAAGTCATGATGCCGAAGCCGAGCATCTCGCCGCGCTTGCGGGCGACGACCACGTTTTTCGACTTGTTGCGCATCAGCTCGCGTACCAGTTGCGGCGTGTACCTCGGGCGCAGGCCGCGTTCTATGGAGCGGCGCGAAAGTCCGCTGATCTCGGCCGCGTCCGACGGTCTTGCCAGCTCGATATTGGTGCAAATTGTTAACATGCCGGTGGCCTCGCGGCGATGAAATTACAGGCAGTCGAAGCCCGGTGGACTCGAAGCGGCAGGCTATCGGCGACGGCGAGCGAAATCTTTCCCGTCCCGTTTTCCATCCCCGTCTTCACCAGCGCAGGCACCAGACCAGCAGCATGACCGGCGGCAGTATATGCTTCGAAAACCAGCGCAGGCATCGTTCGATTACCACCACCAGCCGATAAACCGACTCCGAGATCAGCATGGAATAGGTAACCGAAGAGGTGGGTGGTTCGTTATCCGGGTGTTTCACCTGCCAGTCTCCTGCTCGGGCTCCTGTTACGAATCGCGGTGTCGGGATCGGGACC
>JASFKL010000385.1:0-3634 GCA_050118655.1 Gammaproteobacteria bacterium
GGTACAAATCCAGGGAACCGTATACCCCGAGGCAATCCTGTCGGCGCGGAAAGACAGCGGCGATAGTAGCTTCGATTTCCTCGTGATCACCTTTGCGAATGTCCAGATAACCTCGGTATCGACGGACGGTGACGGCGGTGACGGCGGGTTGAAGGAAAAAGTAACCCTGCAGTTCCAAAGTGCTAAATACGAATATACCGCGCTATCCGAGGACGGTAGTGAAGCTGCAACCAATAGCGCGGATATCGTTCCCGGCGTACGCTGCAGGTAAGTACGGACCGGCATCCGGCAAGAGGGGGCCAAGGGGGTCAAGGGGCCAAGGGGGTCAGGCCTTACAATTTACAACTTTGATTACAGGTTTTGTTAGCCGAAAGGTCTGCCCCCGCCATTCTTTTAATACCTGTTGTCGGCACAGTATTAACTATTTCTCTTTATTCGACGATCCTTCTTTATTCACAATACGCCCTGTGTTTTTGCGGTGCCCGAATGAGACGCCGCGATTCGGTGAATCTTTTTTGGGAAAATACCCACTATGCCCGGTTTTCGAAAATTCCAGATAAGCCAGATCGCATTGCTGGCACTCGTCGTAACGACCCAGGTCCACGCCCAGGCAAACAAGCCCCTGCTGGAAAGAAGCCAGCTTTCCATCGGCGCCGGGATATCGAGTAACGAAGTCAGTAATCCGGACGACGACGGTACCGGGTTTCAGTTTTTCGGCGCCTACGACCTGCCGCAGGTCAACCTGGTGGAGGGAGTCGACAGCTCGGTCGAGTTCGGTTTCATGGACTTCGGCCTGGACGGTGACGATACCGGTATCTGGGGTAGCTATGTCGTCGACGGAAACTTTTCCGGGGGTTTCGGCTGGCTCGCGCAGGCAGGCCTGGATATCGGCGACGATAACGGATTACTGTTTGGCGCGGGCCTGAAGTTCACGCTCGACAAAAAATCCGCTTTGCGTCTCGAGTATGTGGCGCGCGACGAGGTGGATTCGCTGCAGGTCAATTTTCTATATCACCTGTAGAAATTTCATCGGCCGTATTCTACCGACAGGTAGAGCAGCAGGTATCCGGGAGAGAATTTTCCCGGCAGGGACGAATATCGATCTCTGGATGCCCAACCTTTCTCTGGAGGTCGGACGTCCGGGCGACAGGTTGAAAATTACCGCCCCGCCCGCAACTCGGCAATCTGCCGGATCAGCTGAATCACTTCGACATTGATCGGCGCCAGAACGTTAACTTCGTATTGCCGAATGGCATCCCGGACTGCCTCGCTGTTGATTTCCATTTCGGATTCGGTGAAGCTGCCGCTCAGATTGACTTCGATGCTGTAGGCGGAGATTTCAATTTGCTTTTCGAAGTACTCCCGAACCAGTTGCCGCCACAGCTCCTGTACCCCGGGGTGATCGTGGACGATATTCTCGAGGAGAACGTTGATGTTTTCTTCGATTTGTTTTCCGGGTACAACCGGAAAGCTGATGACTTCGCCCATAACTTGCTCCCTCGATACTCCTGTCTATGCCCTCGCACTCAATTCTAGCTGATTTAATCGAGCTCACTAGTCCGCGGCCCGGTTCCGGGATTCCTTGACGAATATTTGACTCAAGACAACATCCGGCGCGCATACCCGGAGTAGAGTCTTGGCCAGATAATCGCGGGGGAAGGCATGAAGCCCATAACTATCGAATTTACGGTTAAAGTCGGCGACGGCTCCTTCAGGGAAGACAGCGTCACTTTCGCCGGCCTGGAAGAAATGTTCGAATTCATCTCCCCGGGCGGCGGCTGCGACGATATGCCTTCCGACCTCGGAGAGATTCGCATGATATTCCTGCCGCCGGAGCATGCGAATACCAGCAACCCGATCGCGGATATGCGCGCCACCCTGCAGCTGGGCGTCGTGCTGATCACCGCCCCCTTGTCCACGATCGTGCAAATCTCCGAGGAAATCATCGACAAGGTGGGACGTGGCGAGATATCCGGGGGTTTCCTGGCCGCGATCGAGCCTAATTTATGAGCCTCGGGATCTGCGGCACCCGCAATCCAGGTTGTCAGCGTCATTAGATTTCGGTATACACGGAATCCTCGAGCCTCGCTGGCTGATTTTTCCTCCGCGAATGATGACTGCATTCCATGCGAAAACCATATACCGGGAAACTGCGGCCTGCCCCCGGTCGGCTTTTTACGCTCGATCACCTTTTCTCACTCTGGATTGCTACCGTAACGACCGAGCCGGAATACCCGCTAATCGACCGGTATATGCGTTCATCGACATGCAACATCCGGTAATTGGCTTGCGGTGTTTTCCCGGGATCGATTGCGATGCGTAAATCGAGCCGGCATTGGGCCGCGATGATCGTCCTGCTGCTGGCCTCCGGTATCATGCTGACGCCAGGTGGTTCTGATTCGAGACGCCTCAATTGGCACGAAATCCTGGTGGCGCAGACCGCAAGCCAGATGCTGGAGCGCAGCGAATTCCTGGTCCCGCACATCGGTGACCGGATTCGTCTCAAGAAACCTCCCCTCAGTTACTGGCTATCGATTGCCGCACACCGGATGCTGGGCGATTCCGGCAGCTCGCATGTCAGCGAGTTCGAGGCGCGACTGCCCTCGATGATTTCGGGACTGCTGATCATCGTCGTTACCTTCGGGATCGGATTTCAGCTGACCCGCGACCCTCGCGGCGGACTGATCGCGGCGGCACTCATGGCCACCAACTGGTCGTTTTACATTTACAGCGGGAGCGCGCGGCCCGAAATGCTGTATTCGATGTTCTGTGCGCTGATGACCTTCGGCCTGGTCTGGGCTTTGCGATGCGCCGAAGACGGACGATCCACGTTCGCCGCGGCTGTAGTCGCCTGGGGTGCCTTCGGCCTGGCGTTGATGGCCAAGGGCCCGCAGTTCCCGCTATTTATAATTCTCGGGGTCCTGATCTCGTTATTGACAAGGCGGTCGCGACCGCCGCTGCTGAAGACGCTGCATCCCTGGATGGCGCTCCTGGCGATCGCAGTGCCGCTCGCCTATTACGGCTATCTGGTATTCCGGTTCGATAATGTGATCTCGCTGTGGGGAGACGAGATGATGGGCGCGAATCGGGGCCCGCTGTGGATTCGTCCGCTGCGCTTCTTCTATCCGACGATCCTGGTCGTTTCCCTCGCGCCCTGGATAATCGCCTTCGGTTTCATGGTGGTGGATGTCTGGAAGCGCCGCGATCCCATGGCCTTGCTGCTGGCGATCTGTGTGCTGATTTCAATTTTCCTGGTCAGCTTTTCGAGCCAGTTCCGCAACCATTACGTATTGCCACTGCTGCCTGTCTGTACTGCCCTGATGGCCTGGTCGCTGCTGAATGCCTTCGGTACCGCGGGCGACGAGACCAGGCATTCCCGGCTATTCCGATTCCTGGTATGGGTTCAGTTCGGCCTGGTCGGCGTGCTGATTGCCAGCGTGATCGGTCTCTACCTGCTTTTCCCCTCGGATCCACGGGAAAGTATCGTACTTTACCGGGTAACTCCCTGGCTGGCGGTTGCCGGGGTGCTCTATGTCGTGGCCGCTATAGTCCTGAATCGAAATCCCGGGATCGGGTTTTCGGCACTCGTCGGTACCCTGCTCGTGGTCTCGGGAACTTATCCCTGGATAGGAGT
>JASFKL010000386.1:0-3624 GCA_050118655.1 Gammaproteobacteria bacterium
ACGCGGATGCTCGCGTTGGGGAAATAACGCTCGTTGTGACTCTGGAAATCGTCGCTGAAATCCATCAGGAAATGACATTCGGCGAGCAGCGTGCCGGCCGAAACCCCGGGATATTCGGCGGCGATCAGCGCGGTATTGCCGAACTCGCTGGAGAGCACCATGTCGATCGCGTTGCGCACCAGGGGGTGCTCCCAGGTCAGGTAATGCAGGTCTTCGCTGGCCAGCGCCGCGCTGCGCTCGTAGGTCACGGTCATGCCGTCCTCGGGCAATCCGGGCATCTGCGTGAGCATGTTGTCGCCCGGGGTGATGACCCACCGGTCGCGGCCCCGGATCTCACTGTTGACGCCGTAACAGTCGTAGATGCGCTCCATGAAACCGAACAGGTCCAGCTCCTGTTCACGCTGCATCGCCTCGTCGATCAGGGTCTCGGCGATTGCCGGCCGGCAAGAGTTGATTTCCAGCAGGCGGTCGCGCCCCTGCTGCAATTGCCGGTCGAGCTCGTCGCGCAGCTCCCGGCAGCGATCGACGAAGTCGTCCATCGGCAGACCCGGATCGTCGAGGTATTGCTGCAATTCGTCGCGGCAGCGCAGCCAGATCTGGTGCCCCGCCGGGCAGGTGTGCTGGAAGGCGTCGAGCGCTTCGTGATACCAGCGGAACAACACTTGCCGCGCACTGCCGGGCAGAAAGGGAACGTGTATCCTGATCACCGCGTTCTGGCCGATGCGGTCGAGCCGCCCGATGCGCTGCTCGAGCAAATCGGGATTGAGCGGTAAATCGTATAACACCAGGTGGTGCGCGAACTGGAAATTGCGCCCCTCGCTGCCGATCTCGGAGCATACCAGCACTTGCGCGCCTTCCTCGGGATCGGCGAACCAGCTCGCCGCGCGATCGCGCTCCACCAGGCTCAGGCCCTCGTGGAACATCGCCGCGCGCAGCCCGAACTGGTGCTTCAGGCGCTCCGCCAGCTGTATCGCGGTATCCGCTTCGGCGGCGATCACGAGTACTTTCCGATCGCGTTTCTCGCGCAGGAAATCTCCCAGCCAGCTCGCATAAGCCTCATCACCCGCGCCGCTGCCCAGCGCCACCGGGTGAACCTCGCGTTCGGGAAAACCCTGCACCGCGTGGCGCGTGTTACGAAACAGCACGCGCCCGGTGCCGTGCCGGTCGAGCAGGTCGTCGAGTTCGTGGACTCTCTCCGGATCCTCGAGCAGGGCCTCTGCCTGCCGGGCCAGGTCCTCGTAGCCGCGCTCCTCGCGCAGAAAGCTGTCGAGTTCGCTGAAACGGTCCGGATCGAGCAGCCGCAGGCGGGCGAAGTGGCTTTCCTTGCCGAGCTGCTCGGGAGTGGCGGTCAGCAGCAACAGGCCGGCGGTATTTTCCGCCAGCCCCTCGACCAGCCGGTATTCGTCGCTCGGGGATTCGGGCGACCACAACAGGTGATGCGCCTCGTCGACGACCAGCAGATCCCACTCCCCGGCGCGCGCCTCGGCGGCACGCTGCGGATGATCGAGCAGGAATTCGAGACTGCACAGCACCAGCTGCTCGGCGTGAAACGGATTTTCGATTTCGGGGGCGACTTCTTCCTCGGCAACCTCCTCGTCGAGGTCGTCGGCTGCGAAACGGTCTGCATCGAAGATACTGAACATCAGGTTGAAGCGGCGCAGCATCTCCACCAGCCACTGGTGCATCAGCGACTCGGGCACCACGATCAGCACGCGGCGGGCGCGCTCGAGCAGCAATTGCTGATGTATTATCAATCCCGCCTCGATGGTTTTGCCGAGACCGACCTCGTCGGCGAGCAGCACGCGCGGCGCGTAGCGGCGCGAAACCTCGTGGGCGATGTAGATCTGGTGCGCGATCAGGCTGGTGCGGCTGCCGGCCAGCCCGTAGACCGGGGACTTTTGCAGGTGATTGGCGATTTCACGCGTCTTGCAGCGCAGCGCGAACCATTTGTTGCGATCGACCTGCGCATTGAGCAGGCGCTCGCCGGGCTGGTTGAACTGCAGGAAATTGCTGAGCCTGCCCTCGGGTAAATCGACCGCGTTGCCCTGCTCGTCCTCGCAGCGGTAAACGATCAGGCCGCGCGATTCGTCGACGCGCACGACCCTGAGTTGCATGCCGCCCTGCTTCTCCACCCAGTCGCCCTCGCGAAACCGGACCCGGGTCAGGGGCGCGTCGGCGCGCGCGTAGATTCGCGTTTCGCCGGTCGCCGGAAAGACGATACTGACGGTACGATGCTCTATCTCGATCACCATTCCGAGACCGAGATGGAGCTCGGCGGCGCTGATCCAGCGTTGGCCGACGGTAAATTCCTGCATCTGCTTGACTACCCTGAATTTCGGGCGCGATTATAGCAGGGCGCGCGGGCATTCTCAGCACCGCGGTCAGGCCGGTCCACGCGCTTGCAGTTACCCGGCAACTTGCACAGAATGCGCGGATGATCGAACCCGACCCCAGCGGCTATTTCATCACCGGCTCCGATACCGACGTCGGCAAAACCTACATCGCCTGCGAAATCGTCAGGCAATTGCGTGCCGGGGGCCTGACGGTAGAGACCCGCAAGCCCGCTGAATCCGGTTGCGAGCCCGATGCGAACGGCGAACTGCAGACCCACGACGCTCACGCGCTGCGCCAGGCCAACGACAATCTCGAGACCATCGAGCGCATCGCGCCTTACCGGTTCCGCGCGGCGCTGGCGCCGCCCCGGGCCGCGCGTCTCGAAGGCTTCGAGCTCCGCCTGGCGCAATTGATCGATGCCTGCGGCCGAGAGCGTGCGGATTCCCGCCTGATCGTCGAAGGGGCCGGCGGCTTTTACTCGCCGCTGGCGGCGGACGGGTTGAACGCCGATCTGGCCTTTGCGTTGCGGCTGCCGGTGATCGCGGTAATCGACGACCGGATCGGCGCGGTCAATCAGTCGCTGATGACGATTGCCGCGATCGCCAGTCGCGGCTTGCCCATCGCGGCGCTGGTGTTAAACCAGGTATCGGCCGCGACCGATGCGGGGATGGACAATGCCGCCGACCTCGCCGCCTACAGCGACCTGCCGCTGTTCAGCTGCGCGCACGGCGCGCGGCTGCAGGCGATGTTCGCCTGAAATCATGGCGTACTCGTGCACCGGGATTGTGCCCGGGGAGAGATTCTTCTTCCCGGTTCGGCCGCGCAACCGGAGTCGTTACTAGCGCATGAACAAGGGTTACCTGGTGATCCTCACCGGCTATGTCGGCTGGGGGCTGTTGCCGCTTTACTGGGCGCTGCTCGCGCGGGTGCCGGCGCTCGAAGTGTTGCTGCATCGTATGTTGTGGTCGTCGCCGGTCCTGTTGTTACTGGTGTTGCTGAGCCCGCGACGCCGTCGTCAGGTGAGCACCGCGCTCAGGTCCCCGCACGAGTTGAAATGGCTGGTCTTGTCGAGCCTGGTAATCTCCTTCAACTGGGGAATCTACATCTGGGCGGTGGCCAACCATCGCGTGGTCGAGGCCAGCATGGGTTATTTCCTGACTCCGCTGCTGAACGTAGTAGCAGGCGTGCTGGTTTTTCGCGAGCGGCTTGCACGCGCGAATATCGCTGCCATTCTCTTTGCCGCTGCCGGCGTCGTCTGGTACATGGCGGCAACCGCGATCATTCCCTGGG
>JASFKL010000387.1:0-3618 GCA_050118655.1 Gammaproteobacteria bacterium
GCGACCTCGACGAACTGATCGCTTTCGCCGGCAGCTATGGTTACGCGGCACCGATAAACCGGCGCGAACGCGTCACTCTGGACGGTAAGATCGCGCGTTTTTCCGATGTCGACTTCGACGACCTCGCGACCCGCCCCCCCGACGCGCCGGATTTCGCTGCGATCGACGGGACCAGCGGTACCCTGCAAGCGGTAACCGATTACACCGCGGCCGCGATCCAGGCCGGCACTGCCTTCGGCACCGCCGCTTCGGGGATACGGCCGCAAAGCGGCACCTACGGCGGGCTCGACGCTTTCGTACTGGTCGACAATACCGATACCGAGCGCTTCCCGCCCACCGCGGGCGCCGCACTGACCGCCGCCGAGGTGCGCACACTGATCAGCAGCGCGCTTGGAGTTGCGTTGCGCGCCCGCGCGCAAATCCGGTTGCCGACCGGCAGCCACGCGCAGGTGACCGTGTCGGTGGTCGATACCGACGGCAGCGTGCTCGGGATCGCGCGCACCCGTGACGCGCCGATCTTCGGCACCGACGTGTCGTTGCAAAAAGCACGCACGGCGGCCTTTTTCTCGGGTAGCAACGCCGCCGCCGACCTCGGCGGCGCGCCAGACGCGAATTATCCGAACGCGGATGCGACGGCGTTTATCGCCAGTATCCCGATCGGAGACTATGTCACCCGGGTGCGGAATTTCCTCGGCTCGCCGACCGCGCTAGCCGACGGCGCCTTCGCCTTTGCCGACCGTTCCGGCGGCAACCTGTCGCGACCGTTTTTTCCCGACGGCATCAACGGCAATGTCAACGGCCCGCTGAGCAAACCTTTTGCCTCCTGGAGCCCGTTCTCGACCGGGCTGCAGCTCGACCTGGCGATCAATCAGGTGGTCCAGCACGTGGCTTACGTGGCGGGACGCCCGGTCCCCGAAGTGGGGAAAAACTGCAGCACGCTGGCACGCCTGCCCAACGGCATACAGATTTTCCCGGGCAGCGTGCCGATTTACCGCGGCAGCACGCTCGTCGGCGGTATCGGCGTCTCCGGCGACGGCGTCGACCAGGACGACATGATTTCCTTTCTCGGCCTGCACGAGGCCGGACAGGCGCTCGGCAGCATCAACAACGCGCCCAAAAACATGCGCGCCGACCAGTTGACGCCGATGGGCACGCGGCTGCGCTTCGTGCAATGCCCGCAATCGCCCTACATCGACGATCCGGCGACCCGAGTTTGCGATGGCAAGTAGACGCCTGCCACTACTCTGCTGCCTGCTGCTCGCCGCGTCCGCCGCGCAGGCTGCCGAGGTTATCAAGCGGCAGCGGCCCGGCGGCCAGAAGACCGAGACTCCGGAAAGCCGCGTCGAGGTGATCAACCCGACCGCGCTGCGCCCGCCGCCGCCCGGCCCGCCGCGCGAAATGATCGCCATACCCGACCGCTGGCGGCTGGTCGACTCGCTCGGCCTGGTCGACGAAAAATGGTACGACCCCTACAACCAGAATACCTACAAGGCGGACAAACCGATCCACGACGACTGGTTCCTGAACCTGTCACTGATTTCGGATACCGTGATCGAATCGCGCAACCTGCCCACTCCCGTGGGACCGCAAACCACCGAGAGTGCCGGCTCGCTCGACGTTCTCGGCTCCGACGAGCAGCTCATCCTGGTCGAAAACCTGATATTTTCCGCGGTTTACTACAAGGGCGACACGATCTTCCGGCCGCCCGACTACGAGTACCGCTTCACCGCCGTGGCCAATTACAACCGCGTCGAAGCCGACGAGGTGCGCGCACTCAGAATCGATCCCGACGAGGGCACGACGCGCACCGACGATCACATCGGCGTACAGGACATGTACGTCGACAAGCACCTGCGCAACGTCTCCGAGCGTTACGACTTCGACAGTATCCGCTTCGGCGTACAGCCGATTACCGCCGACTTCCGCGGCTTCCTGTTCATCGACAACCCCTTCGGCCTGCGCCTGTTCGGCACCCGCGACAACAATATCTACCA
Organism: Gammaproteobacteria bacterium; assembly: GCA_050118655.1. Taxonomy (GTDB): domain Bacteria; phylum Pseudomonadota; class Gammaproteobacteria. Next base: position 1,995 of record JASFKL010000387.1, read on the forward strand.
GTACAACCTGGCCTGGTTCCGGCGCATCGAAAAGGATACCAACAGCGGACTCAACGACCTCTCCGAGGGCTTGCGCGACGACGACATCTTCCTCGCCAACCTCTACCGGCAGGACTTCCCGGTGCTCGGCTTCACCTCGCAGGTTACCCTGCTTTACAACCGCAACACCGAGGACGAGGACCTGCAGTTCGATACCAACGGCTTCCTGATCAGGCCGGCCTCGCTCGGCTTCGAGCAACTCAACAGCTACGACGTGACCTATCTCGGCTACAACGGCGACGGCCACTTCGGGCGCCATAACCTGAGCCTGTCGACTTACCTCGCCATCGGCAGCGAGGATCGGGCGACCTTCACCGGCCGCGAGTCCGACGTCGAAGCCTTTTTCGGCGCGCTCGAATACTCGCGCGACTACGACTGGATGCGCGCGCGCTTCTCGGTGCTTTACGGCAGCGGCGACGAGGATCCCTTCGATAACCTGTCGACGGGTTTCGACGCGGTATTCGAAAACCCGCTGTTCGCCGGCGCCGACACCAGTTACTGGATCCGCCAGCCGGTGGGCAACATCGGCGGCGGCGGGGTCGCCCTGTCGGGGCGCAACGGGATCCTCAATTCGCTCCGGTCTTCCAAGGAGCAGGGACAGTCCAATTTCACCAATCCCGGCATCCAGCTGCTCGGTTTCGGCATGGACTTCGACCTGCTGCCGGAATGGCGCGTGAGCTTCAACCTGAATCATCTCTGGTTCGCGACCACCGAGGTCCTCGAGACCGCGCGCAACCAGGGAGATATCGACAACGACATCGGCTGGGACGTATCGGTGTCGTCGATCTACCGGCCCTTCTTTACCCAAAACGTGGTGTTCAGGCTCTCGGCCGCGGCGCTGGTCCCCGGCGACGGTTACGAGCAAATGTTCGGCGATGATACGCAGTACTCGATTCTGGCCAACCTGGTGTTAACTTATTAGGATTACCGCAGAAAAATGACCGCATCCCTAAACAAGTTATTCCTCGCCGGCCTGGCGCTCGCCGGCCTGTGCCTGGCGGCGCCGGACGCGCCAGCCGCCGAGGGACACAGGTTGGTGCCGCGGGAATACCCGGTTTATCCCGATGCGCCCGCGTCGCAAGCCCAGGCCTCGGTCGATGCCAAAAATCGCGGCTGCATGAGCTGCCATACCGCGACCGACCGGCTGACGATGCACGATAGCCCGGCGGTCAATCTCGCCTGTGTCGATTGCCACGGCGGCGACAGCGAAATCGTCAGGCCCGGCGAGTCGAAAAAAGGCGAGGCCGATTATCGCGCGGCGCAGGATCGCGCCCACGTGTTGCCGCGTTACCCGGACGACTGGAATTACCCGTCGAGCGCCAACCCCAGGGAAAGCTATACGCTGCTCAACCGGGAAAGCCCCGAATACGTGCGCTTCGTCAACCCGTCCGACTACCGCGTCGCGCGCGAGGCCTGCGGCGCCTGCCACCTCGAGTTGATCGAGGCCGCGGAACGCAGCCTGATGAGTACCTCGGCAATGCTCTGGGGCGGCGCGTCCTACAATAACGGCATCCTGCCCTACAAGAATTACCTGCTCGGCGAATCCTATACCCGCGAGGGTCTGCCCGCGGCGATTGTGAACCCG
>JASFKL010000388.1:0-3612 GCA_050118655.1 Gammaproteobacteria bacterium
ATCAAGAATCTATATGCCAGGGCCCTAAAGGGGGAAATTCCCAACGTGGTCGGAGTGGATATCCCTTTTCCGGATCCGGTCAACCCGGACCTGGTGCTCGACAATAACTCCGAGCGCGAGAATTTCGATGAACTCGTCGATGCGGTCCTCGATATAGACGTTGTCAAACAATCACTCGCGCAGGCATGACTTTAGTGCTCGTCGCGGTTTCGATTGTATTGCTCGAAGTCGGGATATTTCTGCTTGTTTCGGGCCAGCGCGGCAAGTTCCAGTGGCTGGTCACCGAGCGCGACGAAACACCCGAGTTTGACCGCCAGGCGCTGGAGAAATTTATCAATTCCAGTTTCGATCCCGTGCTTGGCTGGGTTCGTAGGCCGAATAGCAGCGGTACCGAACAGGGCCGCCATGGCACGATTCGCTTTCATATCGACGAACACGGCTCGAGGTTTATCCCGAATCCGGTGGTGCCCCCGGTTGTTGCCGCCTTCGGCGATTCCTACACCTTTTGCCGCCAGGTCGAAGACGACGAAACCTGGCCCGCGCAGCTTGTCGGGCTGGCGGGTTGCGGCGTGCTTAACTTCGGTGTCGGCAATTACGGTATAGATCAGGCCCTGCTGCGCTACGAAAATCAATCCTTGCCGGACTCGGTTCGCGTGGTGGTGATGGGATTCGTACCCGAAACCATTTGCCGCGTGCAGTCCTGCTGGAAGCATTACCTCGAGTTCGGTAATACCTTTGCGTTCAAGCCGCGATTCCGACTGGCGGACGACGGCGATCTGGAATTGCTCGAAAACCCGGTACAATCGCTGGACGATTTTTTACACCTGGCGCAAAAGCTGCCGCAGATCCGCGAGGATGACGGGTTTTACCGGCGCAAGTTCCTGGTGCGTAAATTCCGCTTCCCCTACCTTGTGACCCTCCTGCGCCGGCCTCGGTCACAGATTCCGCTGATGCTGGCGCTTTTGTTGCGCGGAATGTTGCGCAGTGTCGGGCTATCTCGTCAGTGGGCGGAAGACCTGCCATTTATGCTAGTGATGCAGAATAATATTCGAGATTCGCATAAACTCTACACCGACCCTGACGCGACTGCGCTGCTCAGGGCAGTATTAACCCGTTTTTGCCAGCATGCCGATGCGCGCGGGCATTTGCCGCTGGTGCTGGTCATGCCGCAGTTGCTGGATTTAAAAATCGCCGGGGGGCGGGGTGCTTACGCTGACTTTTTTGCCGAATTGAGCGAATTGATGCCGGTTATCGACCTGACGCAGACTTTTTTGCCACGGAAAATTGAAAATCTGTATATCAATGACCAGTATGGCGGTCATTTATCGGTTGAAGGCAACCGAATCGTGGCGCAAGAGCTGGTAAGCTGGTTACGCGAGCGCCAAATAATTACAAATTGACGAATCTGGCTGGCAATGAGAATTACATATCGACACGCGCCTAACAAGGATTACTGGACCAAGCGCTGGGGGGATATCCCGGCCGATTTGCCGATGGAGAACAAATCGGCTTATCCGCTCAAATACTCCGAGCTGACGGTAACCGACCGGGCGGGGAAAATACTCGAGGCCGGCTGCGGTGCAGGCAGAATATTGCGCTATTACCACAATCACGGTTACGACATCGTCGGCTTTGACTTCATCGACGTTGCTATCGACAAACTCAAGCAAGCCGACCAGAGCCTTCGGGCTGAAGTGGGCGATATTACCGGACTTCGCTTCGAGGACGAGTCTTTCGACTATGTGCTCGCCTTCGGTCTTTACCACAATCTGGCGCAGGGGCTCGACGAAGCAGTTGCGGAGACCTATCGAGTATTGACACGCGGCGGCAAGGTTTGCGCTTCGTTCCGTGCCGACAATATTCAGACGCGTCTGACCGACTGGTTAACCGAACGCCGGCGACGTAAAACGGCTAACCTGGAAGGAGAAAGGTCGTTCCATAAGATGAACCTGACGCGCAGCGAGTTCGAACAATTGTTTAAAAAAGCCGGCTTCGAGATCGAAGCCGTGTATCCCGTGGAAAACATGCCGATTCTGTACAAATTTCGATTGTTCAGAGCCACCACGCATAAAGATTTTGACGAAAACAAGGCCCGTGCCGAGGGTTACCGCCTCTCCTGGTTCGGGCAGCGGTTACAGAATTTCCTGATGCGTTTTTTTCGCGATCAATTCTGTAACATTTATGTCATCATCGCTCGCAAGGACTAAAGCGCCATGGCCAGGCCACCCATAATCGCGGTATCCCAGCGCATCGATTACCTGCCGGACCGAAACGAGTACCGCGATGCCGTCGATCAGCGACTGCTGGCCTGGCTGCAGCTATCCGGCTACTTACCGGCCGTTGTGCCCAATACCCTGGCAATCCCGGAACAGCCGAACTTGCTCGAGGCGTGGTTCGAGGCCATCTCTCCGGCGGCAATTTTGTTGTCGGGCGGCAACGATATCGGGCAGTACGCGATGCGCGACGACACCGAGCACTATTTGCTGGATCGAGCCAGCGATCGGTCGTTGCCGGTTCTGGGAATTTGTCGCGGACTGCAAATGATGGCGGTCTGGGCCGGGGTAGAATTGCAGGCAATCGAAGGCCACGTTGCTACTCGTCATTCGCTGGTGCTGCCGGATTCGGAGTCGCGCTCGGAGTGGCCGCAGACGGTAAACAGTTTTCACGGCTGGAGTTTGCCCGCAACTCCCGAGGGATTCGAAGTGGCGGCACTGGCCGATGACGGCTCGATCGAGGCGATTCGGCACCGAAAATTGCCCTGGGAAGGCTGGATGTGGCACCCGGAACGGGAGACCGAGTTCGCGCCACAGGACACCAGACGCATGAGGAAACTATTCGGTGGCTAGTCGAAGCGATGTCAAGGCGATCATTCTCGCGGCGGGGCAGGGCACACGCCTGCGTCCTTATACCGAAGATCGCCCGAAATGCCTCGTCGAGGTCGAGGGCGAGAGTCTTCTCGAGCGTCAGCTCGACGTGTTGCGCTCGGAGACGGTGGAACGAGTGGTTGTTATTGGTGGCTATCGGGCGGAGATGTTGCAGCGACCGGAAATCGAGTTGCGCCTGAACCCGAGGTTCGCCGAGACCAACATGGTATGGACATTATTTTGCGCCGAATCCGACCTCGAGGGCGACCTGTTGCTGTGTTACGGCGATATCGTCTATTCCCGTGACGCGTTGCGGGCGGTCCTCGAGTCGCAGGCCGATATCACCGTCGCCATAGACCTGGAATGGGAGTCGTACTGGCGGGCACGCAACGAGGACCCGCTCGACGATGCCGAAACCCTGCGCCTGTCCACCGACGGCGCGATTCTCGAAATCGGTCAACAACCGCGGTCGTTGGCCGAGATCGAGGGTCAGTACATGGGTTTAATGAAGTTTTCCGCGCGCGGTGTCGAAACCTTAAAGCTGATATTTCACGAGGCCCGGGCCGCGGGTACGCTCGGGGGCAAAAGTCCGGAAAATGCCTACATGACCGATTTGCTACAGGCGATGATCGATGCCGGACATCGACTGCAGGCGGTCCCGGTGCATGGCGGCTGGGTCGAGGTGGATACCGTGGACGATCTACTCTCCGAGGTCACCCGCGAGCGATTGAACCGGATTGCAGCAGCG
>JASFKL010000389.1:0-3605 GCA_050118655.1 Gammaproteobacteria bacterium
GCGCCGACCTGCAGCCATTGGCATAGACTCCGTTGACCGCCTCGCGAGTCCGGGATCGCGAAAAAACCGCGACGGCGGGCGGGTCGCGATTGAGATCGTTTCCCGACGCCCGGCCGCGATCCGTTACCGGTTTATCTACAAAAGACGCGGGATTTGTTGTAGCTTTCCATTCGATGAACAGGTTAACCGCCGCAATATTCCTGAACCTCCTCGTGATTCTCGCACTCGCTGCCTGCGCGTCGACGGGCTCGCAGAACGAATCGGGGATCCCGGACTACAGGGAACGGGTATCCACGCGCGGCGACGACGAAGTTAGCGTATCCATCAGCGTACTATCCGCGGGAGAGAGCCGGGACGTTTACGGCGTCAACCTGGCGAAAAAGAATATTCAACCGGTGTGGATAGAAGTAACCAATAGCGGCCGGTCCGATTTCTGGCTGATATCGACCGGCCTGGACCCCAATTTCTTTCCCGCCTCCGAGGCCGCCGACGCCTTCGCTTCCGGGTCGCGCGGCGGACTCGCGCCGGGGCTCGAGCAAAGATTCGAAGCGCTGGCCTTTCGGAACCCGGTTCCCGCCGGGAAAACGGTTTCCGGGTTCGTGCTGACGAATCTGCAAAAGGGGGTGAAAATGGTCCAGCTGGACCTGTTCGCGAGCGGCCGCTTCAAGTCGTTCTCGTTCCTCGCCACGGTGCCGGGCTTCCGCTCCGATTACAAGGCGCGCAGGGTTTTCGAGGAAGCGATTTACCCGCCAGGGGAAATCGTCGACTACGACGACGAGGCCGGTCTTCGAGAGGCGCTCGAATCGCTCCCCTGCTGCGTTACCAACGAGGATGCCTCGCGCAACGGCGACCCGCTCAACCTGGTCGTCATCGGCGGGGTCGAGGAAGCGTTCCCCGCACTGGTGAGGCGGGGCTGGCATCCGACGGAACAAACCTGGACCGGTTCGGTACTCGAAATGATCGATTCGGCGCTATCGGGCGAACGCTATCCCTATGCCCCGGTAAGCCCGCTCTATCTTTACGGCAGACCCCAGGATCTGGCGCTGCAAAAGGCGCGGGACAATATCCACCAGCGCAACCACATGCGGCTTTGGCTGAGCCCGCTTCGATTCCGCGGCCAGCCGGTCTGGGCAGGCCAGATCAGCCGCGACATAGGCACGCGCCTGACCATACACTCGCCTTACCTGACGACCCATAAGATTGATCCGGACGTGGACGAGGCGCGCACCGCGCTACTCGAAGACATGGCCTATTCGCAGTCACTGGTCAAACTCGGGCTGGTCAAGGGGGTCGGCGAAGCCGACCCGGATTCAGCGCGCGAAAATCTTACCGGCGACCCCTATTATACGGACGGTTTTCGCGGCGTACTGATTTTCACCGCCCGCCCCACCGCGCTGACCGAAATCGTGTTCCTGCCATGGGAGTTCCGCAGCGGCGGTTACATCGAGCGTATTCACAACCGCAAACAGGATACGCAATGAATTCGAATTCCCGGTACGCAGAGATCCCACGGCAATTCCGCCGCCCCGGGCGATTCGTCGCCACGCTGGTGATTTGCGCACTGCTCGGCCTCGCGGCTACGGGATGCTCGAGCTGGCAGGTGCCATCGTGGAACGATAGCGGCGATCTGCGCGCCCGCGCGGAGTCGGAAACCATCCGGGGAGTTCGGTTGAGCGCCACGGTTCTGGGCAGCGAGGACAGCCGGCAGATGTTCGGCACCAATGTCAACGCCACGGGGGTACAGCCGGTGTGGATCGAGGTGGAAAACACCACCCCGGAAATACTCTGGTTACTGCGTTCCGGCACCGACCCGGATTACTTCTCGCCACTGGAGGTAGCCTGGTCATTTCATGCCGCATTCTCGTCCAGCGCAAACGCCCGCCTCGACGATCATTTCCGCGCCATGGGATTTCCGAATCCCATACCTCCCGGGAGCAAGGTCGCGGGCATTCTGTTCACCAATCCCCAACGGCAAACCAGGTTCCTCAGCGTCGATATCCTCGGCGAGGGCCAGGTGTTTGCATTCAGCCTGTTTCTGCCGGTACCCGGCGACAGGCCCGAAGAACCGCTGCTCAAGACCATCATGGGTTATGCCGACAAGGGCAACGAAGACTTTCAGGATGCCGGCGCCTTGCGTGCCAGGCTGGAGAAGATTCCCTGCTGCGCCAGCAGCGTCGATGGCAGCGCATCGGGCGACCCGGTCAATGTCGTCATCGTCGGTGAGTTCGCCGATATCGTCGCCGCGCTGGTACGCCGCGGTTTTCGCAAGCTCGAAATGGATGTCGACGCCGAGCAGCGGCTTTTCGGGCGCGCGCCGGACGCCGTGGTACGCAAGTCGGGACAGGGCGGCGTGCCGGCCAACTGGCTGCGACTGTGGGTCGCGCCGTTTCGCTACCGCGGGCAACTGGTTTTCCTGGCGCAGGCCGGGCGGCCGATCGGTGGGCGTTTCCAGGCCGCTCGAGGCGGCGAACTGCGGCTGCATCCGAATGTCGACGAGGCGAGAGACATACTGATCCAGGATATGCTGTATTCCGGCGGCCTGGAACGGCTCGGATTCGCCAACGGCGTCGGCGCCGCCGCGGCGGGCAAACCCCGCGACAGCCTCGACGGCACGCGTTATTTCACCGACGGCCTGCGCGCGGCGATGTTTTTCGTCACCCGCCCGCGCTCGGTATCGAGCGTCGAAATGCTAGATTGGGTTCCTTATTCGCAACCCCGGGATTCGGCTACCCGCGCAATGAATGACGATGCGCAAAATTGAATCGGCGGCGCGGGCTCGCCGGCGCCGGCCCGGCATCTTGTCCGCAACGATCCTGGGCGCGGCGGTTTCGCTCGGCGGTTGTTACAACGCACCGCTTATGCCTTACTCCGAGGATAACGCGCCCCTCGCGCTTCTTCCCGTCACCCGGGCCGGCGTAGAGGACCGGCGTGACCGCTTCAGGGAGATTTTCTGCGCCGTTCTCGAGGCGCGCGGGCCGGAGCTGCCCGATTATCGGCCCTGCGACGAGGCGCTGACCCGGGTCGGAACCGAACCCGCGGGCTCGGGAAAACCGGTTGCCCTGGGGCAATCGGACAGGCGGCTCGTCGCGGCGATCGTTCCCGGTATCGGCTGGGACTGTTTTGCCGAGTGGATGGACCTCAAACACAGCGTGGCCGCCCACGTAGGCCGCTTCGGTTACGGCCAGGTACTGATACCCGTAGACGCCCTGTCGAGCTCGGCGAACAATGCGCGCCAGATTCGCGACGCGATCCTGTCGATGAAATCGTCGGGCGCGAATCCCGATCTCGTGCTCATCGGGTACTCCAAGGGAGTCGCCGATATTCTCGAGTCCGCGGCCGCCTATCCCGAGATTCGCGCGCGCATCGCCGCGGTGGTCAGCGCCGCCGGCGCGGTCGGAGGCTCCCCGCTCGCCAACGACGCGACTCAAGATCAGGCGGAGTTGATGAGATACTGGCCGGGTGCGCAGTGTTCCGTCGGTGACAACGGCGCTCTCGAAAGCCTGCGTCCATCGACCCGCCAGGCATGGCTGGCCGAAAATGCGCTGCCACGAGATTTCCCGTATTACTCGCTGGTCACATTCCCGCAGCCGGAGCACATCTCGTCG
>JASFKL010000390.1:0-3589 GCA_050118655.1 Gammaproteobacteria bacterium
TTGTCGAGTTCACAGATTTCGCCATTCACGCGCGCGCGCAGAAAACCCTGTTTCTGCAGGCTTTCGAAGAGTTGCACATGCTCTCCCTTGCGGTTGCTGACTACCGGCGCGAGCAGCATCAGGCGCCGGTCCGACGGCAGCGTGAGCACCTTGTCGACCATCTGGCTGACCGTGCTTGCCTCGAGCGGCAGGTCGTGCGTGGGGCAGCGTGGCGTGCCGACGCGCGCGAACAGCAGCCGCAGGTAATCGTAAATCTCGGTAATCGTGCCGACCGTGGATCGCGGGTTGTGCGAGGTCGTCTTTTGCTCGATCGAAATCGCCGGCGACAGGCCCTCGATATGGTCGATATCGGGTTTTTCCATCACCGACAGGAATTGCCGCGCATAGGTCGACAGGGACTCGACGTAGCGCCGCTGCCCCTCGGCGAATATCGTGTCGAAGGCGAGCGACGACTTGCCGGAGCCGGAAAGCCCGGTGAACACGATCAGGCGGTCGCGCGGCAGCGTCAGGTCGATATTCTTGAGATTATGGGTGCGCGCACCGCGAATTGTGATGGATTCCATTGACCTTCAATCAGGGGGGCGAAACCGAAAATTATACCGACTCGTGATTTAATTTTCCCGCTTTGTTCGGAATAATTTGGCTGCGGGGCCGCGACCCGGGGATTCATTGATATTGATCAGTTCCCATCCCCGGGCGGAATCGCTAGAATCGCTTATTGCCTCACTCTATCTGCACCCCTGGAAATGCTGATAACCGAGAAAAAAGCCGCGGCATCCCTCGCGCTGGTCCATTCGTTGCGCCTGCTGGGCCTGTTCATGATCCTGCCGGTTTTCAGCCTGCATGCGCATAACTACGGCGGGGCGACGCCGTTGCTGACCGGGCTCGCGATCGGTATCTACGGGCTCACCCAGGGTCTTTTCCAGCTGCCCTTCGGTTTCCTGTCCGACCGCCTCGGACGCAAGACGATAATCGTTTTCGGGTTGTTGATATTCGCCGTCGGCAGCGCGTTCGCCGCCGAGGCGGATACGATCTACCAGGTGATTATCGGGCGTGCCTTGCAGGGCGCGGGCGCCATCGCCGCCGCGGTCATGGCACTGGCCGCCGATTTGACGCGCGAAGAGGTGCGCCTGCGGATCATGGCGGCGATCGGCATGGCCATCGGCGCGAGTTTCATGGTGTCGATGGTCGTCGGCCCGGTTATCGCCTCGGAATACGGGCTGCGCGTGCTTTTCTGGATCACGGCCGGGCTCGCGGTGCTCGGTATCCTGGTGGTCCTGTTTATTACGCCGAGGGCGCCGCGGCGGGAATTTCACCGCGACGCCCAGGCATCGATGCGCGATCTGGGCCGGGTCGCCGCCAATCCGGAGTTGCTCAAGCTCTGTGGCGGGATCTTCATGCTGCACATGGTGTTATCCTCGACCTTCGTGGTGTTCCCGCTATTGCTGCGGGATTACCTGCATGTCGGCGAGGCCGAACACTGGCGGACCTATCTGCCCGTGTTCCTGTTGTCGATATTGCTGCTGCTGCCGATGATCATCGCTGCCGAGAAATATCGTAAATCCCGGATCGTTTTCGCCGTCGCGGTGATCATGCTGGCGGCCGCCGAAATCGGGCTCGCGATCAGCCATTCCTATATCTCGGTATTCGCGATGCTGGTGCTTTTCTTCGGTGCGATCAATTTCCTCGAGGCGATCATGCCGGCCAATGTCAGCCGTATCGCGCCGGTGGACATGAAAGGCACCGCTTTGGGGCTTTATTCCAGCGCGCAATTCTTCGGCGCCTTCACCGGCGGGGTTCTGGGCGGCATCCTGCTCGGTTCGGGCGGACCCTCGAGGACGTTCTCCACGCTCGCGGTGCTGCTGCTGTGCTGGTTCGCGCTGGCCCTGACCATGAAGGAACCCGCCCACCTGGCCTCGCGCATCGTGTCGCTCAAGGATCTCGATGCCGACGCCCTCGACCGCTTCGTGGCGGGTGCCGGAGAAATCCAGGGAGTGCGTGAAATCTCGATATACGAGGATGACCGGGTGGCTTATCTGAAGGTCGAAAAGGATTTCGACGACCATGCCCTGCAGGCCCTCGTCGGGCACTGATCCCCCAGACAAATCTTCGATAAATCGGCCGAAAAGTTTTTCAATTTCAGGCCAGGGTAAATTCGGGTCAGAGTAAAATTTCTCGAATTGCACTGAAATTTTACTCTGACCCAAATTTAATGGATAAAAAAAAGAGTTGCTTTTTAAAACTGAATGCGTACTCTATCGTCCTACAGGCTGACAGTCTGTAGGTGCCTAAAGGATCTTAGGCTAATGGAAACGTTCAATCGGAATTGAACATTTACAAGGAGTAACCATGAAAACCATCACCACAATCGCAGCGATCGCTGCATTCGTATTCTCGTCCGTAACCGCCGCCGCGCCGGTCAATATCAATACCGCGAGCGCCGAGGAAATCGCCGATGCCCTGAACGGAATCGGGCCGAGCAAGGCCCGGGCCATCGTCGAGTACCGGGAGGCCTACGGCGAGTTCAGCCGCGCCGACGAAATCGTCTTCGTGCGCGGTATAGGGACCTCGACCTACGAGAGCAACAAGGCCGATATTCTCGTCGAGTAGGCCGTTTTCAGGGATGAATGTTCGGCAGGGACGCCGATTCAGGAATTCTTTCAAATTGCAGGGAGCAAATCATGGCTAGAGGAATCAACAAGGCCGTCATCGTCGGCACGCTCGGCAGGGACCCGGAAATTCGCTATTCGTCGAAGGGTAACGCGGTGGTCAACCTGAGCGTGGCCACCAACGAGGCCTGGAAAGACCGCGAAACCGGCGAGGCGCAGGAGCGCACCGAGTGGCACCGTATCGTGATTTTCGGCAAGCTCGGCGAAATCGCCTCGCAGTACCTCAGGAAAGGCTCGCAAGCCTATTTCGAGGGGCGCATCAAGACCAGCAAATGGCAGGACCAGAGCGGCAACCAGCGCTATACCACCGAAATCGTCGCCAGCGAAATGCAGATGCTCGGAAGGCGCCAGGAAAGGGCGCCCTGAGGGAAAATCCGACTCGCTTATTCGGATTGGTGCAAGTAAAATAGCGCCCTCATTTAGCGGAATAACCAATACTTGCGGAGCGTGGCATGGCCAGAGGCGTAAACAAAGCAATCATCGTTGGCACATTGGGACAGGATCCCGAAGTCAGGTATACCGCGAGCGGCAGCGCCGTCGCCAATCTCAGCGTCGCCACCAATGAAACCTGGAAGGACCGCCAGACCGGCGAGGCGCAGGAGCGCACCGAGTGGCACCGCATCGTGATGTTCGGCAAGCTCGCCGAAATCGCCCAGCAATACCTGAAAAAGGGTTCGCAGGCTTATTTCGAGGGCCGGATCCAGACCCGCAAGTGGCAGGACCAGAGCGGCAATGATCGTTATTCCACCGAAATCGTCGCCAATGAAATGCAAATGCTCGGCGGTCGCGGCGGAGGCGGCGGCGCGCCCGCGGAATCCGGCGGCCAGTCGCAGCCCAAACCCGCCCGCGAAACCGCGCCGATCGACGACGGTTTCGACGATATCCCGTTTTAATCGGTCTGGATGCCGGCGTATAGTTCC
>JASFKL010000391.1:0-3572 GCA_050118655.1 Gammaproteobacteria bacterium
ATCGAGGCGCTGGCCTCGATACACGGTCTGTCGCGCGAACAGTTACGCTTCTACCCGGAATCCCACGGCGGTTCGGTGGCCGGACCGCTGACCGTCATCGACGCCGACTCCGAAACCGGCGAGACGCTCGAGATCGACTGCGCCGCGCTCGGCAGCGGCGCCTACAGCGTGCCGCGCTCGGTGGAACGCCTGGACTTTCGCACCGAGGCGAATTTCATCCTCGCGATCGAAACCGGCGGCATGTTCCAGCGGCTCAACAACCATCGCTTCTGGAAACAAGCCAACTGCATTCTCGTCGAGATGGGCGGTGTACCGACGCGCGCCACGCGCCGCTTCATTCGGCGGCTCTCCGACGCGGCCGACATCCCGGTGTACTGTTTCGTCGATTGCGATCCCTACGGCTTCGCCAATATCTACCGCACCCTCAAGGCCGGTTCCGGCAACGCCGCGCACATCAACCGCTTCTTTTGCGTGCCGCGGGCGCAATTCCTCGGCGTCACGCCGCGGGACATCGTCGACTACGGCCTCGAAGACGCAACCCACCCGCTCTCCAAAACCGACATCAAGCGCGCGGCTGACGCCATCGCCAACGATCCCTTCTTCACCGCCCACCCCGAGTGGATCGCCGCCATCGAACAGCTGCTCGAGACGGGCGTGCGCGCCGAACAGCAGGCGCTGGCCAAGTGGGGTCTCAACTACGTGATCGACGAATACCTGCCGCGCAAACTGGCCGACCGGGACGGTTTCCTGCCCTGACACCGGCTGGCTGCTCCCCTCGAGTCGTCCCCGCCTTCAGGTTGCAGTCTCGATCGTCCGGGGCTTCAAAAACCACCCAGGTAGCGTATCCCGATCAGTAACAGGACCAGCCCCAGGATCGCCTCCAGCCAGCGTTCGCGCAGGTGGCCGCTGAGGCGCGGCCCGATCCAGGCTCCCGCAACGGTACCCGCCAGCAATATCAGTAATAGCGGCAGGTCGAGTTCGACCCCCAGCCGGACGTAGTTACCGATCGAGGTTATCGAACTCACCGCGATCGCCAGTGCCGCGGTGCCCGCGACGAGGAACATGGGCAAACCCAGCAGCAGGACCATGAACGGCACCAGCAGGAAACCGCCGCCGACCCCCAGCGCCGAGGAAACCACGGCAATCCCCGCCCCGGCCAGGAACGGGGCCCAGGGCGCATACTCGAATTCCACGCCGGCGAACACGAAATGGATGCGCCGCCACGAGCGGTGCCGGTGGCTGACGCCGATGGTACGGGGCGAGCCGTGATCGTGCACGAGGCCCTCGAAGGCGGCGGCGGCACGCTCGGAGCGGGTGCCGGGCTTTCGTTTATGAATCAACACCCGCGATAAAACCTGCAGCGCAATTCCCAGCACGAGCACACCGAAGACCGACCGGAACAGGTCGATCTCGGTGAGATAGGTATGCGACAGGGTACTGCCGACGAGGGCGCCGAGGATGCCCCCGGCACCGAGGATCAAGGCCAGGCTGAGCACCACCCGGCCCTGCCGGTAGTATCCCGGCACCGCGATCAGCGGCGTCGCCAGGGTCAGGGCCTGCGCCATCGGCTTGACCAGGTTCGCGTCCTGTATCCCCAGGACCGAAATCAGGCCGACCGAGGCCAGGATACCCCCGGCCGCACCGACCGTGGAAAACACCAGTCCCACCAGCACGCCCCACAGCAACGGCAACCAGGCCGGCAAGACTATCCCCGCAGTTTCAAAAGTCATCGGCCACCAGCTACCTGTCGATATCGACGAATCCCGCAAGCAAATTCGGGGACAGTATACTTATCTCCCTTGAACGAGAAATCGGGGACAGTATACCTATTGACGGGAAGCGTTATAATTCAGCTTCGGATCGCTTAAAGGGAGTTAAGTTATGGCCAGGATGCCACGACTCGTTGTTCCGGGTTTTCCTCATCATGTCACTCAGCGCGGAAATCGCCGTCAGAAAACGTTTTTTTGCAGGGGCGATTACCTTTACTACATCGCCTTGATTGCCGAGTACGCGCGGCAGGCTGACACCGAAATCTGGGCCTATTGCCTGATGCCCAATCACATACACCTGGTGATGGTACCGCACACCGAGGACGGCCTGAGAGCCGCGCTGGGAGAAGCGCACAGGCACTATACCAGGCACATCAATCTCTGCTACGGATGGCGAGGGCACTTGTGGCAGGAGCGTTTTCACTCGTTTCTGATGGACGAAAACTATTTGCGGGCTACCGTCCGTTATGTCGAAAGAAATCCGGTCGCAGCCGGGTTATGCGACTTTGCCGGCGACTGGCAGTGGTCGAGTGCCAGCGCTCACCTCGAGGGGATGAACGATGGCCTGGTTCGCGTCTCACCCATGCTGGAGCGAATACCGGACTGGAACGCCTTTCTCTCGAGCGCCGTTGCCGATGACGGCGCGGATTTGATACGCCGACACACACGGACCGGACGTCCCCTGGGGAGTCCCGCGTTCATAGAAAAACTGGAAGCAATTACGGGCAAGGTACTGGCCCCCAAACGACGGGGGCGCAAACCGGCGCTTAAGAAATAAGTATACTGTCCCCGAATTTTGCGAATTTGAAAAAAGTATACTGTCCCCGAATTTTGCGAATTTTGCGAATTTTGGGTTAGACGGCGATGCGGACACGCGAGGCCGATGCCGTCGCGTCCAGGTAGGCGGAGATATGCGTGCAGATATCGCGCGCGTCGTCTTCGGCGCCGTGGATGAAGGTCGACTTGCGCCGGCGCAGGTAAGGCAGCCCGAGAACGTACAGGCCGGGCGCCTCGACGACGCCGCCATCGTGACGCAGCTGTCCCTTGCGATCCAGCACCGGCACCTGCAGCCACGAGTAATCCGGCCGGTAACCGGTCGCCCAGACGACCGTGCGGATGCCGCCCGCGCGCAGGTCGAGCCCGAGACGGGGCGCGCGCGGCAATTCGGTCGCGTCGTAGCGTTCGGCCGGCAGGGTTTCCGCGTCCGGGTCGTGTATCGCGATCCAGCTATCGATCCCTTCCAGCAGCCGGTTCATCTTCAGGTCGGCGAGCCGGCAGGCGTTGCCGAGGGAACCGGAGAATTGCAGCCTGCCGTCGCGCACGCCGGCCAGCCTGCCGACGATTTCCACGCCCGAACGGGTCAACGAATTCAGGTCCAGCGTCCGCCGGTCGGCGCTGCCGATCAATTGCGGCGACGCCACGCCGCGCGCGCGGCGGATGTCGTCGACCTCGTCGTATCGCTGGTCGAGTACGCCGATCGCCTGCATCCAGTACTGAATGTCTTTGCCGCGGTAAGTGCGCGGCAGGCGCACGTGCTCGCCGACGGCGAGCGTGACCTCGCGTCCCGACTCGCGAATCTCGGCGGCGAGCTGCAGGCCGGTCGCGGAAGCGCCGACGACCAGTACGCCGCCGCTTTCGAGCTCGCCGGGATTGCGGTAGTCGTGCGGCGTCACCTGGTCGATATCCGGCGGCAGCGCCTGGCCGAGCGCCGGGACCCGGGGCAGGTTGCAGGCGCCGCTGGCGATGACCACCGCGCGCGCGCGCCACTCGCCGCGGCTGGTGATCACGCGGTAGCCGCCATCC
>JASFKL010000392.1:0-3551 GCA_050118655.1 Gammaproteobacteria bacterium
AATTCTTGTTTTCCGCCATTTCCTCGAGTTCCTTGAGGCGCTTGATCGAAGCGCGGACAGTACGGAAATTGGTCAACATGCCGCCCAGCCAGCGGTGATTGACGAAGGGCATGCCGCAACGCTCGGCCTCTTCCCTGATCGCGTCGCTGGCGGCACGCTTGGTACCTACGAACATGATCTTGCCTTTTTTGGAGGCGACCTTACCTAGGTAATTGACCGCATCCTTGCACATCGGCATGGTTTGCTCGAGGTTGATGATGTGGATCTTGTTACGCTCGCCGAAGATGAAAGGAGCCATCTTCGGGTTCCAGAAGCGGGTTTGATGGCCGAAATGCACGCCCGCTTCCAACATTTCACGCATGGTGACGTTAGACATGGTTTCTCCAGATGTCTGTTGGACAACCGCCAGGGGTTATCCCGGGTTAAGCCTCCACATACCCGACGCCCACGACCCGCTCTCTGGTAAAATACGGGCACCCATGAACGCGTTACGGCATGTGTGTGTCGTTTGAAACGCCGGACCAGCCGATGTTCCGATTAATTTACCCCCGCTGTTGCCGAGGGCGCGCGCTTTATACCATAATCCCGTATCGCCAACAACCAGCAAGTAGTTAATTTTTATGGGCGCAACGATCAAAACCGCCGAAGAAATCGATAAAATGCGCGTCGCCGGCCGTCTCGCCGCCGACGTGCTGCGCATGATCGAGCCCTACGTGGAGCCCGGCGTCACCACCGAGAAGCTCAACGAGATCTGTCATGAATTCATGACCCGGGAACAGGGCGTCGTGCCGGCGCCGCTGAATTACCGGGGATTTCCGAAATCCATCTGTACCTCGGTCAACCACGTGGTCTGTCACGGCATCCCGGCCGACAAGAAACTCAAGCACGGCGACATCATCAATATCGACATCACCGTGATCAAGGACGGCTACCACGGGGATACCAGCCGCATGTTCCAGGTCGGCAAGCCCAGTATCCCGGGACAACGCATTTCGCAGATCGCCTATGAATGCATGAAAATCGGTATCGAGATGATCCGCCCGGGGATTCGTCTCGGGGATATCGGCCACGCGATTCAGCAGCACGCCGAAAAGCACAACTGCAGCGTGGTGCGCGAGTATTGCGGGCACGGCATCGGCAAGGTCTTTCACGAAGACCCGCAGGTGTTGCACTACGGCAAGCCCGGCACCGGGCTGGTACTCGAACCCGGGATGACCTTTACCATCGAACCGATGATCAACCTCGGCAAGCGGCACGTGAAACTGCTGCCCGACGAGTGGACCGTGGTAACCAAGGACCACAGCCTGTCCGCGCAATGGGAACATACCAACCTGGTGACCGAATCCGGCTTCGAGGTGCTCACCCTGCATCCCGAATTCGGCTTTTGACGTCTCCGTGACCGCCATAAACGAACAATTCCTCGCGCCGCTGAAACCCGGCGAGAAACTGCGGGCCGCGCCGATCTCCGCCGGACTCGAGGCGGCGCGCGAAGACATCTTCCGGCGCTTCGACGACGGCGAGCCCGCGGAAAAACTGATCCGCGAAATGTCCGGCCTGGTCGACCATGTGCTGCAATACTGTTTTCTCAACCACATCGGCGATTCGAAGCATTGCAACTGCTGCCTGGTCGCGGTAGGCGGCTACGGCCGGTCGGAATTGCTGCCCGGATCCGATATCGACCTGATGATCCTGCTCGAGAAGAGCGCGGGCAAGGACCAGCAGCAAAGGCTCTCCGCCTTTCTGACCTTTCTCTGGGATATCGGGCTCGAGGTCGGACACAGCGTGCGCACCATCAAGGACTGCGTGCGCCAGGGCAAGGCGGACATAACCGTGATGACCAACATGATCGAATCCCGCCTGATCTACGGGAATACCGGGCTCTACGAAAAATATCAGGCGGCGATCTCGCCGCGCAAGATATGGTCGTCGCGCAAGTTCTTCGAAGCCAAGCTCAAGGAGCAGCACGAGCGCCACCTGCGCTATAACGATACCGCCTACAACCTCGAACCCAATATCAAGGAAGGCCCGGGCGGACTGCGCGATATCCAGATTATCGGCTGGGTGGCGAAGCGCCATTTCGGCGACAAGTCCTTTGCCGAGCTGGTCGAACACGGTTTCCTGACCCGGGCGGAATACGAGAAGCTGGACGCCGGCCAGAAGCACCTCTGGCAGGTGCGATTCGCGCTGCATCGCATCGCCGGACGGCGCGAGGACCGGTTGCTGTTCGATTATCAAAAGAAAATCGCCGCGATTTTCGGCTTCACGTCGGCCGAATACAACCTCGCCATCGAGCAATTCATGCAGCAGTACTATCGCTGGATCATGGAACTCGAGCGTCTGTCCGAAATGCTGCTGCAGATTTTCCGTGAAGAGATCCTGATTACTTCCGCGCAGAAAAAGGTCAAACCGCTCAACGAGCGCTTCCATCTGCGCAACAATTATATCGAGGTCGCCCATCCGCGGGTCTTCAAGGACTATCCGCCCGCACTGATGGAACTGTTCCTGATGATCTCGCTCAACGAAAACTGCGAGGGCGTGACCGCATCGACGATTCGCCTGGTGCGCGAGCACCTTTACCTCGTCGACGACAAATTTCGCAGCGACGATACCGTCAATCACCTGTTCATGCAGCTGATGAGCGCGCCCAACGGCCTGACGCACCAGATGCGGCGAATGAATTCCTACGGTTTCCTGGCCGCCTATATCCCGGCCTTCGGCAAGATCGTCGGGCGCATGCAATACGATCTGTTTCATGCATACACCGTCGACCAGCACACGATTTTCGTGATCCGCAACCTGCGCCGCTTCGCGCTCGAAAAGCACGAGGACGAGTTTCCGTTCTGCAACCTGGTGTTCGCCAAGCTGGGAAATCCCAGCCTGCTGTATCTGGCGGCGCTTTTTCACGACATCGCCAAGGGCCGCGGCGGCGACCATTCGATACTCGGCGCCGAGGAAGCGATGCAATTCTGCCTGCAACACAAGCTCAACCGCAAGGAAACCCGCATCGTCTCGCAACTGGTGCGCGACCACCTGCTGATGTCGGTGACCGCACAGCGCAAGGACATCAGCGACCCGGACGTGGTGCGCGAATTCGCCCTCCAGGTCGGCAGCATGAACATGCTCAATTATCTTTACCTGCTAACCGTCGCCGATATTCGCAGCACCAACCCGAAGCTCTGGAACAACTGGAAAGATGCGCTCCTGAAGCAGCTCTACAATGCGACCAAGACGTTCCTCCGGCGCGGTATCGATCATGCCCCCGATATCGAGGAAATCATCCAGGAAAACCGCGACGCGGCTCTCGAGGAAATGTCCGACCTGCCGTTCAGCTACGAGCAGATCGAGTCGGTATTCGAGCGCGTTCCGGGCGACTATTTCCTGCGCCACCATCCGCTCGAAATCCGCTGGCACGTCAACGCTATCCTGTCCAACCCGGGCAAATCGCGGCTGGTCAGCACTCGCCAGTCGACGCAGACGCACAATACCAAGGTGTTCGTCTACGGCGACGAAAACGAGCACGCGTTTTCGCAGGTCACCGGCACGCTCGGGTC
>JASFKL010000393.1:0-3540 GCA_050118655.1 Gammaproteobacteria bacterium
CGGTGGTAGGGATGCAACGGATTCTCGAACAGTCTGTCGCGCGGGGCCAGTTCGACGATACGCCCCTTGCACATCACTGCGATGCGATCGGCGACGTAGTGAATCACGGCCAGGTTGTGCGAGATGAACATGACCGTCAGGCCGAGTTCCTGCTGCAGATCCTTGAGCAGATTGAGCACCTGCGCCTGGATGGAAACGTCGAGCGCCGACACGGGCTCGTCGCAAATGATCATTTCGGGCTGCAGCGCGAGTGCGCGGGCGATGCCGATGCGCTGGCGCTGTCCGCCGGAGAAGCTGTGCGGGTAGCGATTCAGAAAACGCGGGTCCAGTCCCACGAGCCGCATCAATTCGATCGCCATCTCACGCTGATAGTCCATATCGCCGAGCCCGTGTACTACCAGCGGCTCGCGCAGGATATCGAAGATCGGCATGCGCGGATTGAGCGCGCTGTACGGGTCCTGGAAAATGAATTGCATCTTGCGGCGGAAGGCGAGCAATTCCGGGTTATGCAGCGCGCGGACGTCGATTTCGTGACCGTCCTCGCGGTACGTGATCTCGCCGCTGTCGGGGGTGATCGCGCGCATGATGATCTTGCTCAGGGTTGTCTTGCCGCAGCCGCTCTCGCCGACCAGGCCGAAGCATTCGCCGCGCTCGACCTCGAAGGAAACCCGATCGACGGCCAGAAGTTCGGCCGCCGCCGATTCAGCTCCTCGGCCGTGTCGCAGGTGAAAGGTTTTGCTGACCTCGATTACCGACAGCAGCGGCAGTCCGTGATCGGAATCGGCCGACGGCCGGCGCTTGCTGATCAGGCCGCCGGCCTCGGAATGAATTTCTCGCACCGGCACCAGTCTCTCGTCCGGCCCGAGGTCGAAACGCGGCACCGCGTGCATCAAGGCCTTCAGGTAGTCGTGCCTGGGATTGGCGAACAATTCCGTCAACGGACCGGATTCGACTACCTTGCCGTGGTACATGACCACCACCTCGCGGGCCATGTTGGCGACCACGCCCAGGTCGTGGGTAATCAACAGCAGGGCCATGCCCAGTTCCGCCTGCAACTCGCGTATCAGTTTCAGGATACGAGCCTGGATGGTAACGTCGAGCGCGGTGGTCGGTTCGTCGGCGATCATCAGGGAAGGATGACATATCATCGCCATGGCGATCATCGCGCGCTGCCGCAATCCACCCGATAGCTCGAAGGGATACATGCGCAGGGCGCGCCGTGGATCGGGAAAACCGACGTGCCCGAGCATTGCCTCGGTCAGCTTCATGCCCTCCGCGCGGCTCGCGTCGCGATGCAGGAACAGCGCCTCGCTGATCTGATCGCCGATGGTATGCACCGGCGACAGCGAAGTCATCGGCTCCTGGAAAATGATCGAAATATTGCCACCGCGGATCCGCCGCATCTGTTCCGATTCCGGATCGAGAGCGGCGATATCGATCGGTTGTTCCGCATCGGGCAGGGCAAAAAGGATTTCGCCGCTGCGGATAGTGGCATTGACGGGCAGTATGCCCATGATCGCCTGCGAGGTTACCGACTTGCCAGAGCCGGACTCGCCGACCAGCGCGACCGTATCGCCGGCATCGACGCGGAACGAAACGTCCCTGACCGCGGGCACAGGGCTGCCGTGCAGGGAAAAATCGACCGCCAACTCGTTTACCGACAACAAGGGTGACTTTTTTTTAGAGTTGTTTACGACCTGCGACTCCTCGAACGATGGTCCCGGGGGACTTTGTCG
This sequence comes from Gammaproteobacteria bacterium, assembly GCA_050118655.1. Taxonomy (GTDB): domain Bacteria; phylum Pseudomonadota; class Gammaproteobacteria. Next base: position 1,737 of record JASFKL010000393.1, read on the forward strand.
CGCAATTATAAGTTATTATTTATGATAGTAGTCTATATACCAGTCCGCGAAAAGTTGCAATCCATCCTCGATGGAAACACGCGGCTGGTAGCCGATGTCGGCGGTCAACGAAGCGATATCCGCCCAGGTATTCTCGACATCGCCGGGTTGCGCCGGCAGCAATTCGCGGGTCGTGGTCCTGCCCAGCGCGCGCTCCATCAGGTCGATGTAATGCATCAGGTCGACGGGCTCGCCACGACCGATATTGTAAAGCTTCCAGGGCGCGCTGCTGCTCGCGGGATCCGGATCGAGTCCCGACCAGTCGGGATTGGCCGCGGGTACTCGATCCAGGCAGGCGATCACGCCGTCGACGATATCGTCGATAAAGGTGAAATCGCGGCGGTGGTGTCCCTGGTTGAATACGCGAATGGGATCGCTCCGCATGATCGCATCGGCGAACAGGATCGGCGACATGTCCGGCCTGCCCCAGGGCCCGTAGACGGTAAAAAACCGCAGTCCGGTACTGGGTAATCCATACAGGTGGCTATAGCTGTGCGCCATCGCCTCGTTGGCCTTCTTGGTTGCGGCGTAGAGCGACAGGGGATGATCGACGTTGTCGGCGGTCGAGAACGGCATCCTCAGGTTGGAGCCGTAAACCGAACTCGAGGACGCGTATACCAGGTGTCCGATCCGGCCGTGCCGGCAGGACTCGAGCAGGTTGGCGAATCCGACCAGGTTGCTGTCGACATAGGCCCGGGGATTTTTCAACGAGTAACGCACCCCGGCCTGTGCGGCCATATGCAGCACGCGTTCGAACCGATACCGCTCGAACAGATCACCGAGCGCCGCCGAATCGGCGATATCCAGGCGCTCGAACTGGAAGTTGTCTCGCCCTTCGAGACGCCGCAGGCGGGCCTGTTTGAGCCCGACATCGTAATAGTCGTTGAGATTATCGATACCGACAACCTGGTCGCCGCGCTCACACAGGGATTTCGCCAGGGCATTGCCGATGAAACCGGCGGCGCCGGTAACCAGTAACTTCATAGAGGCTCCGTCAACGGGCGCCTTCGGGGCGCGTCCGGGTTAGCGCGTTACCGGGGAGAAGCGGACGAAGAATCGCCTGATCGGAACCACCCGGTGCAGCAGCAGTATGACCGCGATAATCGCATAAATACCGGGTTCGAGATAGTCCGCCTTGGTCAACCAGACGAAGTGCAGTACAGCGAGCAGCAAAATCGGATAAACCAGCTGATGCAGGGCTTTCCATTTCTTGCCGAGACGCAGCAGCATCGCCCGGTTGGAGGTTATTGCGAGCGGGATCATGAGCACGAAAGCGCTGAAACCGAGCGTAATATAGGGCCGCTTGACGATATCTTCGATCATCGACGACAACGACAGCGAATGGTCGGCAACGAACCAGATCAGGAAATGGCAACAGAGGTAAAAAAAGGAATACAGGCCGACCATGCGCCGGTAGCGGATTACCGCGGCGAGACCGGTCCATTGCCGTAGCGGCGTCAGGGCGAGCGTAACCAGTAGCAGGCGCAGCGTCCACAACCCGGTTTCGAAAGTCAGTTTTTCGACCGGATTGGCCCCCAGCCCGTCGTTGAAGGCCGCCCAGGTCAGCGCGCAGAAAGGCAGCAGACAGAGCAGATGCAGGACGGGTCTCAGCCAGGCCGAAGTCAGTACCGCGTTTATCGTCATCCTAGAAATTTACGGTCAGATCCAGATCGTCGTAGAGCGACGCGACCTCGTCCTCGTAGCCGTTGAACATCAACGTGTCGCGCTTGAAAATATCGCCGATCCGGCGCTCGCGTTTTTGCGA
>JASFKL010000394.1:0-3521 GCA_050118655.1 Gammaproteobacteria bacterium
GGTATCGTATTGATCGCCGTCGATTTCCGAATTCGGCGTCGAGGAGTCGAATTCGTCGCTGTTGTCCCTGATGAAATCGTACACCTCGTCGGAAGACGAATCGGTGGTATCGATCTGGTTGCGCAAAACGCCGATCTCCAGCCTCAGGCTGTTGTACTCGGACAAGGGTATTCCGTAGTCGACCGAGAATTTGAACTGATCGATGAAATAGTTACTGGTATTGTTTTGCGACGAATCGGTTTCGGTAAAGCTGAAGTTGAATCCCCGGCTGACGCCGTCATCGGTATAGTAGGGATTCTCGTAGCTGAGGACATAGCGCTCGGAAGCGGCCGAATTATCGAAAGTAAACTTCAGCGAATTGCCGGTACCGAAGATATTTTCGTGCGCGAATCCGAAATTGATGATCGCGCCCTGATCCTGCGAGTAGCCGACGCCGACCTGCAGATTGCCGGAAAATCGCTCGGTGACCGTCACCTCGAGATCGACCTCGTCGTCGACATCGGGCACTTTCTTGAGCTTGATGTCGACCGAACCGAGGTAATTGAGGCGCTGCAGGCGGACCCGCGAGCGGTCGACTTTCGAGCGACGATACATTTCGCCCTCGAGCTGGCGCATTTCCCGCCGGAGGACGATGTTCTGGGTCTTCTCGTTGCCGGAAAAGTGGATCTGCCGCACCCGCACCTGCTTGCCCGGGACGACCAGCAACTGCAGGTCGACCGTCTTTTCCTCGGGGTTGAGGTCATTCAGCACCCGAACCTCGGCGAATGCATATCCTTCCTCGCCGAGCCGCTTTTGCATCGCCGAGAGCACCGAATTGATTTTCTTGCGGGAAAATATATCGCCCTCCCGCAGGGTAACCAGGGCGCGCAACTCGACCTCGTCGACCACCATTTCGCCGGTGATATCGATTTTCCCGAGCCGGTACTGGTCACCCTCGCGAAGATTCACGGTAATCGATATATCCTTGCGATCCGGGCTGATCGTCACCTGCTGCGAATCGACGTCGAACTGGATGTAACCGCGGTCCAGGTAGTAGGATTTCAGGGACTCGAGGTCTGCGGTGAGCTTGGAACTCGAGTATTCGTCGTCGGCGAACCAGCCCGCGTCCGTGGGCTCGAGTTGAAATACCTTGAGCAGTTCGTCGTCGTCGAAACTGCGGTTGCCGGTGATATTGATCGATTTTATGGTCGCGGAGATACCCTCCGAGATATTGATGTCGATGGCGACTCGGTCTTCGTCGAGCTTGCGAGACTTGGCCTCGATACGCGCCGCGTACTTGCCGAGCGAGTAATAGACCTGCTGCAGTTCGAGTTCGAGCTTTTCGAGCTTGTTCTTGTCGAAAATCCGTCCCTTCGCCATGCCCGTCTGATCGAGCGCCTGCTGCAGGGCATCGTCTTCGATATCGTCGTTACCCTCGAAGTTGACCTCGGCGATCGAGGGCCGCTCGACGACTTTTATCACCAGCGTGTTATCGCGCCGCAGCAGCTTGATGTCGTCGAAGAACCCGGTCGAGTACAGATCGCGGATGACCTCCGGGGTGCGCTCGAGATCGAAGGTTTCGCCGACGTTGATCGGCAGGTAACTGAATACCGTGCCGATGGTGATCTTCTTGATGCCCTCGACCTCGATATGCTCGACCACGAAACTCTCGGCCCGCGCCCCGAAGGATGCCGACAACAAAAGTAGCGCACCGATCCAGACGCAAGCTCTCAAATTTATTCTACCAGGCGCAGCAAGTCGTTATAGATTGCAATCGACATCAGGCAAAAAAGCAGCACGATGCCGATTTTCTGCCCGATCACCTCGGTTTGCTCCGAAACCGGGCTGCCCTTGAACATTTCGACCAGGTAGTAAAAAAGGTGGCCGCCGTCGAGCATCGGTACCGGCAACAGGTTGAGCACCCCGAGACTGATACTGATTATGGCCAGGAAGCCGAGAAAGGGCTCGATACCGATGCTTGCCGATATCCCCGCGTACTGCGCGATGGTGATCGGGCCGCTGAGATTCCTGACACTCGCCTCCCCGGTCACCAGCTTGCCGAGCACGCGTAACGTCAACCAGCTCATGCGCCAGGTTTTATCGAGCGCTGCGGCGAATCCCTCCAGCGGGCCGTGACGTTCGACCACGGTCATTTCGCGGCGTACCGAATCGGGTATCTCGACCCTGCTTCTGACGCCGATATAACCGTATTCCTTGCCGTTCTCGCTGCGAATCCCGGGGGTCAGCTTGAGGTCGACCGGGTTACCGTCGCGCATCACCTGGAGCGACATCGGGATATTCGGGTGGTCGCGTATGATGTCGACCCATTGTTGCGAGGTTTCGATCCTGGTGCCGTTGAGTGCCAGGATTTTATCGCCTGCCTGCAGGCCGGCCCGTTCCCCGGCCCCGTCGGGCAGCACGTCGGCGATGATCGGCGGCAACTTCGGCTGCCACGAGGATATCCCCAGATCTTTCATCAGGTCGATCTGATCGCGCTGCAGAAAATCAAGGCCGCTGATATCGATGACCTTGTCGCTGATCTGCGAATCCGCGCCCTGCACGCGCAGCACGATTCGATTCGAGTCGACCGCTTGCTCGAGCAGCGTGAAGCGCGCCTTTTCCCAGCTGGGTGTATCGATACCGTTGACGGAAAGAATACGATCCTGTTGCTGGATGCCGGCGGTATAGGCCGGGCTGGGGTCGGCTACCTCGCCGATAATCGGCTTCAGGCCCCCGACCCCGACCAGGAAAATCAGGTAATAGGCCAGGATCGCGAACAGGAAGTTGAATATCGGGCCCGCGGCAACGATTGCGAAACGGCGCCAGACCGACTTGCGGTTGAAGCTGTACTCGAGTTCGTTCGGCTCGACCTCTCCCTCGCGCTCGTCCAGCATCTTTACATAGCCGCCGAGCGGCAGGGCAGCGATTACGTACTCGGTCTGGTCTTTCGCCGAACGCCAGCTGAACAACGGCTTGCCGAAACCGACCGAAAATCGCAATACCTTGACGCCCATCCGCCGAGCGACCCAGAAATGGCCGAACTCGTGTACCGTAACCAGCACGCCGATGGCAACGATAAAAGCCAATACGCTCTGTAATATTCCCAGCAAATTCATCTTATCCAACTCCCGCTTGCAAAAGTCCGGACGCCAACTCGCGGGCATCGGCATCGACCTGCAAAATCCTGTCGAGACTGTCCGCGTCCCCGTTCGGGACTTGCTGCATGACCTTCGAAATCGTCACCGATATCCGGTTAAAACCGATTCGGCCCTGTAAAAAGGCTTCCACGGCAATTTCGTTGGCCGCATTCAGCGCCACCATGCAGGTTCCACCCCGGTGCCAGGCCTCACGCGCCAGCGCGAGACAGGGATAACGGGACTCGTCCGCGAGTGTGAAGTCTAACTGTCCGACCTGCAACAGGTTCAACGGTTCCACGCCGCTCTCGATACGCTCCGGCCAGGCCAGCGCGTTGGCGATCGGGGTGCGCATGTCCGGGTTGCCCATTTGCGCGATTACCGATCCGTCGAGATAGGAAACCATCG
>JASFKL010000395.1:0-3513 GCA_050118655.1 Gammaproteobacteria bacterium
GAAAACCAGGCTTGATGCAATCGATATTCGAATCCTCAGCGCGGTTCAAAAACACGGCCAGCTGAGCAAAACCAAACTGGCGGAAATCGTCAACCTGTCGCCGACACCGTGCTGGGCGCGGTTGAAGAAGCTCAAGGCAGCCGGTTTCATCCGCGGCTATCACGCCGACATCGCGCTCGGATATATCGGTAACCTGACTCAGGTTATCGTGACGGTCGCGCTGACGCATCACCGCAAGTCCGATTTCGAACGTTTCGAGGACCATATCCGTAAGCTGGACGAGGTCACCGAATGTATCGCCACGGGCGGCGGTATGGACTACGTCCTGAAAATTTTTACCCCCGGCCTGAGCGATTTTCAGAGCCTGATGGAATCGTTGCTTGCGGCCGAACTGGGGGTCGATCGCTACATGACCTACATCGTTACGCGCGAGATAAAATCCGGACCGCCGAATCTTGCGCGACTGCTGGCCGCGGCCGATAAATAATGCCGCCCGCCTGATCGGCCTGCCGGCCGGAAAACAATAGTCCGTTCAGGCTTTCATTGCCGCATTTTTGGTCCGAATCCGGACCGCAACCAGCGCTAAACTTCGCCCCACTCAAAGGCCCCCGCTGATCGGGGTTCTGGTTCAGACAAGCCAAATAACGTGACGCAAAAGGCACCCATGATGTCAGATCATTCAGCCCTGGATTCTTCGACACCCGGCGAGAGCCCGGTCTATTTCGACGCCGACAACGGTGTCGCGCGCGTGGTGCTCGACCGTCCGAAATCGATCAATGCATTGTCCGAGGAAATGCTCTCGGTGCTGCAATCCTGTCTCGACGAGATCGCCGCGGACCGCTCGATCAGGGCGGTCGTCCTGCGCAGTTCCGGCGATCACTTCTGCGCCGGTCACAATCTCAAGGAGATGACCGCGCGGCGCGCGGACGCCGACGGCGGCAAGACCTACTTCGTCGAGTTGTTCGAAACCTGCTCGAAGTTGATGAAATCGGTTCAGCGCCTGCCGCAACCCGTGATTGCCGAGGTTCGGGGCATCGCGACGGCGGCCGGCTGTCAGCTGGTGGCGGCCTGCGATCTCGCGGTGGCCGCCGATACGGCGAAGTTCGCGACCTCCGGGGTGAACATCGGCCTGTTCTGCTCGACGCCGATGGTGGCGCTGTCCCGCAACGTCGCGCGCAAGCAGGCCATGGAGATGCTGTTGCTGGGAGAATTCCTGCCGGCGGCGCGCGTCGCCGAAATGGGCCTGGTCAATGCCGTCGTCCCCGAGGACCAGGTCGCCGTCGAGGCCATGCGGATGGCCCGCGTCATTGCCGACAAGTCGTCCGCGGCGGTCAGGATCGGCAAGGAGGCGTTTTACCGCCAGGCCGAAATGACCCTCGACGACGCCTACCGATACGCCGGCCGGGTAATGGCCGAAAACATGATGGCGCGCGATGCCGAGGCCGGCATCGGCGCGTTTGTCGGCAAGCAACCCATGCCCAACTGGACCGGGGAGTAAACCCGAAATGAATGCTATCTACGAAGCAGCCGAACTGGGCAAGACGCCCGCCAACCACGTCCCGCTGTCGCCGATCTCGATGCTCAAGCGCACGGCGCAGGTACACCCCGATCAGCTTGCCACGATCCATGGCGCTTCGCGCCGCAGCTGGGCGGAGGTCGAACGGCGCTGCCGCCGCCTGGCGTCGGCGTTGCGGCAACGCGGTGTCGGCAAGGGCGATACGGTCGCGGTGCTCGCGCCCAACATCCCCGAGCTGCTCGAATGCCACTTCGCGATTCCGATGGCCGGCGCGGTGCTGAACGCCAACAACACCCGCCTGGAGGCCAGAACGATCGCCTATATTCTCGATCACTCGCAGGCATCCGTGTTTATAGTGGACACGGAGTACGCCGGGATTGCCGCCGCGGCGCTCGAGCTCGCCGAATCGTCCCCGTGGGTCGTCGACATCGTCGACCCCGAGGGTCCCGGCGGCGAGCGTATCGGTGAACTGACCTACGAGGACTTGCTGGCGGAAGGCGACGAGGCATTCGACTACGCCCTGCCCGACGATGAATGGGATGCGATCACGGTCGGTTATACCTCGGGAACCACCGGCGACCCGAAGGGCGTCGTCTACAGCCATCGCGGCGCTTATCTGAACGCGGTCAACAACACGGTTTGCTGGGCGATGCCGCATTTCCCGGTCTACCTGTGGACGTTACCCATGTTTCACTGCAACGGCTGGTGTTTTCCGTGGTCCGTAACGCTGCTTGCCGGCACGCATGTCTTTCTGCGCAAGGTCGAAGCGCGGGCGATGTTCGACGCCATCGCCGACCATGGCGTGACCCACCTGTGCGGCGCGCCGATCGTCATGAGCATGCTCTCCGGCGCACGCGACGAGGACCGGCGTCCTTTTTCGCACAAGGTCGAGATGATGACCGCCGCCGCGCCGCCGCCCGCGTCGGTGATTGCGGCGATCGAGGAACTGGGGATTTCGATTACGCACGTCTACGGCCTGACCGAGGTCTACGGCCCCGCCGTCGTCTGCGCGTGGAAACCTCAATGGGATGAACTGCCGCTCGCCGAACGGGCGCGTCTCAAGGCCCGGCAGGGCGTGAGCTACGAGCTGCAGGAGGACTGCGCGGTGCTCGACCCGTCGACCCTCCTGCCGGTTCCCGCCGACGGCGCGACCATGGGCGAAATCGTGATGCGCGGCAATATCGTCATGAAGGGCTACCTGAAAGCGCCCGAAGCGACGGCGAAAGCCTTCGCGGGCGGCTGGTTCTGGACCGGCGACCTGGCGGTGATGCACGCGGACGGCTACATCGAAATCAGGGATCGTTCCAAGGACATCATCATCTCCGGCGGCGAGAACATCTCGTCGATCGAAATCGAGAAGGTGCTTTACGAACATCCCGCGGTATGCGTGGCGGCGGTGGTCGCCGCGCCCGACGAAAAATGGGGCGAGATTCCCTGCGCCTACGTCGAACTCGTGCCGGACGCGAAGGTGAAGGAACACGAGCTGCTCGAGCATTGCCGCGAGCGGCTGGCCGGATTCAAACGCCCGAAACGACTGGTCATCGGTGAGCTGCCGAAGACGTCCACCGGGAAAATTCGCAAGAACGAGTTGCGCGATCTCGCGCGCTCAGCCGCCTGAAGCGCGGCCTGACTGGCCGGCAAGGGATTTCATTAAGAGGAAAAGTAGAAAATGTCATCCGACGAAAACATATTGATCAACAGGCTCAGTTTCGGCACGCAAATCCGCAAGTCCCCGTACACGGATGTCGCGTTACGCTGGGGAGCGGTCGAGTTCTCGGTTTACAACCACATGTATATCGCGCGCGACTTCGGCGATCGCGTGCAGAACTTCTGGAACCTGGTGAACGGAGCCATCCTGTGCGACGTCGCCGTCGAGCGCCAGGTCGAGATCACCGGTCCGGACGCCGCGCGGTTCACCCAGTATCTCACCCCCCGGGATCTGTCGACCTGCGAGGTCGGACAGTGCAAGTACGTGCTGATTACCGACCAGTTCGGCG
>JASFKL010000396.1:0-3508 GCA_050118655.1 Gammaproteobacteria bacterium
CTGAAAGGCAGACCAAGCGAGCAAGCCTCTGTTGATCTCAGATTCGTTTGCTTGAGCAACAGTGATGAATAGCAAAATGATTACGGTAGTGGAAATTGACTTTTGTTTCTTCATAAAGCTTTAAGCCAAGATTTTTTACAAAAATTTAATACCGCCTAACAGCTCATTTAGAAGGCCTTCGGCCTTCTAATATATATTAGAGGGAATTCCTTCTTAATTTTCTCTGGAATGCAGGCTGACGCAAGTGGTTGAAATTCCATGCTATTTTTGTGTTGAAATTTCCCTTTACCCGTTAGAGTGGAAACGGTCACTTTAATCCCTCATTAGTGTTGCTCGCTGGCCGCGCGCCGCTTCGATTCCTACCATAGGCGTATAGTGCCAGCCGATCAAGCCCATTTAATAATCCAGGCATGGCTTGACTGTCATGCCGTCAGTCGACGACCGCGATGACAAGATCCATGACGTTGGTATTGGTCGGGCCGGTGACGAACAGCGCGTCGTGTTGCTTGAGGAAGGTACCGGCGTCGGCGCGTTCGAGCGCGTCGCGCGCGTCGGCATGCCAGGTGGCGCCGTCGACGAGGCCGCCGGCCGCATCGGTGGGTCCGTCGGTGCCGTCGGTGCCGGCGACGAGGATACTGATATCCTCCCTGCCCTCGATATGCTCGGCGAGCGCCAGCGCGAGGCTCTGGTTGCGCCCGCCGCTACCCGGGTTTTTCGGCAGCATCACGGTCGGTTCGCCGCCGATGATGTAGACGCCCGGCTCGGGGTCGCGCAGCAGGACGGCCAGCTTCGGCGCCAGTTCGAACACGTCGCCGTAGAGCATCTCTTCGTTCAGGCGGACTTCGAGGCCGAGTTCACCGGCACGCCATGCGGCGCGTTCGCGCGCGATGGAGTTCGAGGCGACGATCGTCGACTCGGCTTTGATCGTCGCCCGGTGGCAGTCGCCGATCCCGGAGCCGATGGTGGCGATGCCGTCGCCCTCGACATCGGAAATCGCGTAGACGCGTACCTCGGCGCCGCCGAAGGCCGCGATCAGCTTGCCGTCCTTGATCAGCGAGGTTTGCTTACGCCGCGCGTTGATCTGGCCGATGGTCTTGCCGGTGGCGATCATTTCGTCGGTGATCGCGCGCAGGTCGTCGAGCGTCATGCCCTCGGGCAGGGCTTCGGCGAGCGCCGAGGCGCCGCCCGAGACCAGCATCAATAACCTGCTGTCCGCGGGCATCGACTGCAGGCGCTCCAGCAATGTCCTGCCCGCGTCGAGCGAATTCTGGTCCGGGATCGGGTGCGCGGATTCGATCACCTGGACCTGCGGCAGCGCGCGCAACTCGGCGTCGCTGTGATCGTACTTGGTGACCACCAGCGCCGGGCACTGCGGATAGCGTTCGAGCGCGCCCGCGCACATGCCGCTCGCCGCCTTGCCGACCGCGACGATGAGGTCGGGATCGAAGGGCTCGTCGGCGTCGATGGCGTTGATCACCGCGGGCCGTCCCGCGACCGCGTCGATCGCGGCCTGCCAGATCTCCAGCAGTGCCCGCTTGCGCGCCTCCGCCGATGACATGATCAGTCGTAGAACACGAAGGCGCGGGTTTCGATACTTTCGCGCGGCTTCGCGCCCGCCGGCGCGTCGGGCAGCTTGATCGCGGTATGAATCGTGCAGGGCCGCGTGCCGCCGTCGATCGAATCGAAGGTCTTGAACATCAGCACCTCGTCGGGGCGCATCGATGAATAGTAAAACCAGCGCTGCGCCGGGTCGTGCAGCGCGAGCTGGATTTCGCCGACATGGATCGGCGAACGGCGCTCGGTATCGACGATCTGCGCGGGCGCGATGCTGCGCGCGTCGACCAGCGCCAGCGGGTAGTCCTCGACCGGGTCCGACAGCGGTCGCCAGACGTTGACGATCTGGAAGCGCCCCTGCTTGAGTTTCGCGGCCTCGTCGCCGAGATTTTCTTCGAGACAGACGAAGCCCGATTTCGAGGTGTAATCGTTGTGCACCAGGGTCGCGGGCTCGCGCACGTTGTTGATTTCCCGCAATTCGGGAGAAGACGCGCGCACCGTATGGTCGAACAGGTGCACGCGGTGAGCGCCCGTGACGCGTTTCAGGAATTCGATCACCTCGGGCTCGTAGATTTGCTCGATCTGCCCGGGGTCGAGGAAGTTGTTGACCAGCGTCGGGAATACCAGCAGATCGAATCCCGACGGATGCTGGCCGAATTCGCGCGGCGCATCCTCGTCCTCGCGTTCGCGTGCGTCGGCGACCTCGACCGTGACGCGATTCATCGGCTGGTCGATCTCGTGCCTGGCGTCGCGTCCGGCGCTCGACGCGTAGTAGATCGGGCGCTCGGTGCGTTTCGACAGGTATTCGACTTCGGCCTGGACGCTCATTTCAACCCCTGGTCAGTTCTCGATGGCGGAAGCAGCCGACGACGTGGTCGTTGACCAGCCCGGCCGCCTGCATGAATGCATAACATATGGTACTGCCGACGAATGTAAAGCCCCGTTTCTTGAGCGCCTTCGCCATGGCGTCCGATTCGGCGCTCGTCGCGGGCACTTCGGACATATTCTTGCGGCGGTTCTGGATGGTTTCGCCGCCGACGAAATCCCACAGGTAGGCGTCGAGCGTGTTGCCCTCGTCGAGCAGCTCGAGATAGGCGCGCGCATTCTTGACGAAGCCGTTGACCTTCAGGCGATTGCGCACGATACCGCTGTCCTGCAGCAGCGCCTGGATCTTTTGATCGCCGTAGCGAGCGATCCTGTGGGCGTCGAAATCGTCGAAGGCGCGTCGGTAATTGTCGCGTTTCCTGAGTATCGTGATCCAGGAAAGACCGGCCTGCGCGCCCTCGAGGCAGAGGAACTCGAACAGGTCGCGCTCGTCGTGCACGGGCACGCCCCACTCCTCGTCGTGGTAGCGGACGTAGACTTCGTCGTCGCCGCACCACCAGCAGCGCTCGATCGGCTTCCCCATCTACAGGCACTCCACGAAGCCGCGGATACGGCCGATCGCATCCTCGAGCTCGGCGTCGCTGACCGTCGCCGAGACTCGCACGTGGCCGGCCGCGCTCTCGCCGAAGGCGGTCGCGTCGAGCACCGAGACCCCGGCCGTATCGTAGAGCCGCTGCGCGAACTCGGGCACTTCGAGGCCGGTACCGCGCACGTCGAGAAGCATGAACATGCCGGCGTCGGGCATCAGCGGCGAGAGACCCGGCATCGCACTGAAAGCCGCGTGCAGGGTCTGCAGCCGTTGCCGGTAGGCGTCACGCATGCGCTCGAGGTCTGCACGGCAGTTTTCGAGCGCGTACTGCGCGGCTTGCTGGATGAATCCGGGCAAACCGTAAAGCATGCACAGCGCGAGCTTGTCCATGTTTTCGACCATCGCCGGCGGCGCGATCGCCCAGCCGACGCGCCAGCCCGACATCGCATAGGATTTCGACAGGCTGCCGATGGTGATCAGGCGGTCGTGGAGCCCGGGAATCGATGCCGCCGGGCGGAAGCCGCCGTCGAACACGAAATC
>JASFKL010000397.1:0-3492 GCA_050118655.1 Gammaproteobacteria bacterium
ATTATTTTGGCACTTATAATTATAATAGTAAATTAATAACAAAATGATATGTATAGCGTGAAGAAGTGCGCATAACCCGATGAAAATTTTAATTAAGCGTCGTTCCCATTCTCTCCTATACTCAGCGGTTAACTTCGGGCTGATTTCTCGGGAGTTTCAATGAAGAAATACCTCTTGCTGGCTGCTGGCCTGCTGATATGTTCGACTGGTGCACAGGCCCTGGATCTCGGCGTGGGCGCCAAGGCGGGGATCAATGGCGTCGGACTGGACCTCAGTGTCGGCCTCACAAAAAACCTCAATTTGCGTCTTTCCGGCACCTCGGTGGATATCGAGGGCGAGAATGAAACCGTCACGGTCGGCGATTCCGGTGCCGAGGGCGATATCGATGCCGATCTCGACTTCGATTACGGCGCCAGCGCGGTATTTCTCGACTGGCATGTGCTCGGCGGAGGCTTTCGCTTGACCGCGGGCATGTACAAAAACAACGGTGCCGCCAAGCTCGCCGGGGTTTTGCAGGACAACATCGTAATCAACGGGCAGCCGCTCGACACCACCGACCTGGTCGATGCAAAGATCGGCGGTGAAGTCAGTCTGGGCGATTCCTACCAGCCTTATCTGGGCATCGGCTGGGGGCGCGGTGCCGGCGGCGGGGGCGGCTTTTCGTTTTCAGCCGATCTCGGCGTTGCGATCGTCGACCCGAGCGTCGATTTCACCGCAACCGTGGCCGCGGGCGGCAACTTCGTTGATCAGGCCGAGCTGGATGCCACCTTGCGCGACCTCGAAAAGGATGCCGAAAAAGAATTCAACGACCTGGAACTCTGGCCGGTACTGGCGATCGGCATCAATTACGCGTTTTGATACTTCCCGAGTCTGTTATCATATAAAGCAGCCGTTTAGCGGCTGCTTTTTTTTGGATTGTGATATGACGCGAATGGTAAATTGTGTGGTGTTGGGCGAGGAAGCCCCGGGGCTCGAGCAGGTACCCTACCCGGGAGAACTCGGACGGAGAATCTATGAAAACGTGTCCGCGGAAGGCTGGCGGCGCTGGATAGAGCGTCAGACGATGATCATCAACGAGAACGGTCTGTCCACGATCGATCCGGCAAGCCTCGAAATTCTCGAGCAGCACATGCTCGGATTCCTTTTCAAGGAAGGCGACATGGGCCAGCAGCCGGAAGGCTTTCGGCCCCCCGGCGCAAAGAAATAGCTATCCCGCCAGGTTTTCCAGCTTCCAGTTCGGCCGGGTGACGAATTTCAGCCTGGAGTAGGCCCGTTTCAGCGCCGCGTAGGTACGATCGAAATCGGGCGCCTGTGCGAAGATAAAGCCCAGGTAACTGGCGCCCTCGGGCAGCGGCAGCAGTTCGTAGCCCGGGTTGATATGAATTTCTATATCCCTGACGAATTCCGTTTGCATCGCATCGGTCAGGCCCTCGACGCGCTGCAGGATTCCGCTGTCGGTAATCGGAATCATCAGCACTCCCGCCGATTCGGCCCGCGCCCGAGAGCCCGGCGAGAGTCCGCACATCCCGCGAATCACCAGTTCCTCGAGTTTTTGCTGCAGCGAGAATTCGATCAATTGCCCGCATTGACCGCCGATGGTGCGCGCCGCCAGCTCCAGTAGCACCGGCCCGACGGCCGAGATGCGTGCCTCGGCGTGAACCGGACCCTGTTCGAGCCCGTATGCGTGACAGCATTTCGCCACCTCGTCGACGAGTTGCCGTTGCCGCGCGGAGTCCAGCCTGCTGGGGGTGAGATAATAGGTTTCCTCGAAAAACGGGCCGGTCAGCGGCTCGGGCTTGTCGAATACGGTCAGCAACTCGAAACGGCCGTCGACCATGAATCCCTCGATCGCGAATTCCTCGCCGTCGATATAGGATTCGACCAGCAGGCGTTCCCGCGCGACTCCGTCGAGACCGATGGATTCGAGCAGCCTGTCGATGCGCCGACAGGCGGCGTCGAAGGCGTCGTCGTCGTCAGCGCGAATCACGCCGCGGCTCGCCGACAGGCTGAGCGGCTTGACGACCACCGGGTATTCGATCGCGAGCTGGTCGACCGGCGGCCGGGAGATATCGATCAGTTGGAAATCCGGCGTGCGGCAACCCGCTTTGGCGAGCGCCTCGCGCCCGAGGTCCTTGCGTTGCGTCAGCAGCGCGGCCCCGGGTCGGTTGTGCCGCAGTCCGAAACGGTCGGCGACGCGACTCGCGAGTTCGGCGCAGCTGTCGTCGGTGGCCAGAACGCAGGCGACCTTGCGCGAACCGAGCGCGTCGATGATGGTCTGCAATGCATCGTCGGGAGCCGAGAAGTCGACGGTGACGCCGTTGGCGATGTCGGGGACCAGCGAGTGCCCGCTGTTGGATACCACCAGGATGGGCAAGCCGAGAGATCTTGCCGCCGCGCTGTAGGCCGCGACGCGGTAGCTTCCGGAAGGAGCTACCAGAACGACAAAGCCCGGCGTGATGCCAGGCTTGGTCGGTTGATTGCGAGTGGAATTATTCAGTGAACGCGGGGCGCTCAGGCGCAGCCGCCGCCCGCCGCCCCGCAGCCGCCGCAGACGCCGCTACCGCCGGTTTCGGCGAACACGTTGTTGAATACGAAGCGCTCGCGCCCGACTTCCTGGACGTAGTCGATTTGCGCGCCCTTGAGGTAGTTGAGCGCCACCACGTCGACCAGGATCTTGAAGCCTTCGAAATGTAATGCGGTGTCGAAAGCGCTTTGCTCGTCGGTGAAGGTCATGCCGTAAGACATGCCGCCGCAACCGCCGCCGCTGATGTAAATGCGGATCGAGGAGACGTCCTCGTCGGTCTGGCTGATGATTTCGTGCAGTTTTTCCTGCGCCGAGCGGGTCACTTCCAGCTGGTCGTTGGTTAGCGTCGATTCGAAGACGTCCGAGCCGCCTGCGGGGGCGCTTTTGGCCTGCTTCGGGGGGGTGTAAATTCCTACGTTTTCCATAAATGATCACCTGCTATGGTCTTTGCGCTCGATTATACACTCGAAACGAAGATTTCGACATGCTTTCGCCGAACCGGGATTTCGAGGCTCGAGGGCTTATTTTGGGATGATTTGTCGATCTACAAGGCCCCGCCGCGCCGTCGGCCGGCATTTTTTCGCGTTTTGGTAGTGATACTTGCAAGAGATTTTCGTATTATCGCCTTCTTTTTCCCGAGGATAACCAATGTTTTCCAAATCCATGAATATTGCCGATTTCGATCCCGAACTCTGGGCCGCGATGCAGGACGAGGAAAAGCGCCAGGAAGACCATATCGAACTGATCGCTTCAGAGAATTACACCAGCCCGCGGGTCATGCAGGCCCAGGGATCGGTGCTGACCAACAAGTACGCCGAGGGTTATCCGTCGAAGCGTTATTACGGCGGCTGCGAGTTTGTCGACGTCGCCGAGGCACTGGCCATCGAGCGCGTCAAAAAGCTGTTCGATGCCGACTATGCCAACGTACAGCCGCATTCGGGATCACAGGCCAACGCCGCGGTATTTTT
>JASFKL010000398.1:0-3490 GCA_050118655.1 Gammaproteobacteria bacterium
CCTTGCGCGGTTCCTTTTTTCCGCTCTTGAGTTGCTCGAATTTGTATTCGCTATTGGCCAGCAGCAGCGCGGCCTGCCGGACCTTCCAGGCCAGGTCGCGACCCTTGAGCTTGATATCGGCCGGATAGAATTCCGCATCGCGCGCCCCCGAGGCGGCGAGCGTGCTCGCGACGGCGCCGATGACCTTGCCATAGGCGCGTTCGTTCATTTCGCTATCCTTGCCGGAGCCGACCAGCAACACTCGCTTCGCGGCGATCCCCGGTGCCCCGGGCAGCAGCAGCGCTTGTCCGACCTTACCGTCCATGTCGCCGCGCTTGAGCACCTCGCGCAGATAGCCCTTGCTGGCCTTGTCGACTCGCTTGCCGCTGGCGGACAGTTTCCTGCCCTCGGAAACGGTGATGATCTGGCATGCGCCGCTGGCTTTTTCGGGAGTGTTGTATTTGAGGCTGAATTCCATGATTTTCCTGGTGTCGAACAAGAAGATAACGCGATAAGATACGTGAAGCGCCAAAAAAAACCAGTCGTAGCGGGCAAAAATTCAGCCTGATTTAAGCTGGCGGCGACTATCCTGGATTCACGGCCGCGGACGCAAGTTTTCCTATGGGCAATATCATTACCGCTTACCTGGCGCGCGAAATTCTGAAATCGAGCGCGGCGACGCTGTTGATACTCTACGTGATTCTGTTCAGCAACGCCCTCGGCCGGGTGCTGGCCGATATCGCCGACGGCGATATCCCGTCGCAGGCGCTGTGGCCCGTGCTGCTCAGCGAAGCGTCTTACATTCTGAACCTGCTGCTGCCGATCGGCGTATTTTTCGGCATCGTGTTCGCTTTCGGCCGCATGTACAAGGACCACGAAATCGTGGTCATGAATGCCTGCGGTATCGGCTACCGGGATTTCTACAAGCCGGTAGCCATCGTATTGTTACCGGCTTTCGCTTTCAGCGTATATGCCAGCCTGTGGCTGAATCCGCAGGTTCAGCGCAATGCGCAACTGATCGTCGACCGCGAAAAGAACCAGCACGAATTCCAACAGATCAAGCCGGGCCAGTTCAACCAGAGCAAGGACGGTAACCTGGTATTTTTCATGGAGTCGATCAGCGAGGACCGGCTCGAGCTTCGGGATATCATCATCAGCCAGGACAATAGTCCTTACCAGGTGCTGGAAACCGCCGATACGGGACGGCAAAAGATCGAGGAGAGCGGCGACCTGTTTCTGGTCATCGGGCCGGGCGAACGCTACGAGGGCCAGCCCGGTGAACTCGAGCATCGCCTGATCAAATACGATCAGCACGGCATATTGATGGAAAACAAAACCAGGCGCGGCGGCACCCGCTTCAATACCGCGCAATTGGCGCCGGTCAATCTGTGGAAATCGCAGCTGCTCAAGCACCGCATCGAATTGCACTGGCGTATCGCGACGCCGGTGATATTGCTGGTGCTGGGGCTGATTGCAGTACCGCTGGCCTATGTCGCACCGCGCCAGGGACGTTTCGGAAAAGTCGGCTATGCGCTGCTGATTTATATCGCTTACCTGAACCTGATGGCCGTAGCCCGCGCGCAAATCGAAGTGCAGACAGTGCCGATCGAGCTGAATTTCTGGTGGGTGCATGCGGTTTTCCTGGCGCTCGGCGGCGTGCTGCTGTATCGACGCAACCGGGGAATGCTTTTTACCAGGAAACGGACGTGATACTCGATCGCTATATTCAGCGCAATATTTACCTGGGGACGCTGGGCGCGCTGCTGTTGCTGGTAAGCCTGGGTTTGTTTTTAGTGTTCATGGGCGAACTCGGCGACATCGGCAAGGGAGACTACGGCCTCGCCCAGGCGATCCAGTTCGTAATCTACAGCCTGCCTGGAAGAGTCGTGGAATTTTTGCCGCTGGCCGCTTTGCTCGGCAGCATGCTGAGTCTCGGCGCGCTCGCCGCAAATAGCGAAATCATCGCCATGCAGGCATCGGGAATGCAGATCAGGCGCCTGTTGTTCGCGGTACTGCAAGCGGCCGCGGTAATCGCCGTAATCGGATACCTGCTGGGCGACTGGGTGGTACCGGACAGCGAGACCCGGGCGCGTGCGATACAGAACCTGACAAATGCGGATAAAAGGGTGCTGCAGTCCGGTGAGGGCCTGTGGATCAAGGACGATGCCAGGGTGGTGCACATCGGCTCGCTATTGCCCGGGGGGTTCGCGCGCGACATCGAGATTTTCGAGCTCGATCGCGGCGGCAATATCGTCTCGACCCTGCGCGCCGAGCAGGCCGTGCCCGTCGATGGCAAATGGGAGCTTCACCAGGTTAAAAAATCATCCGTCGGTACTGCCTCGACGACCACGGAGAAATACGATCGCCTCACCTACAGGGGTAACCTGTCGCTGGAATTGCTGCAGGTGCTGAAGATAAAACCACGCAAGATGTCGACCGTGGATTTGCTCGCCTATCTCGATTTTCTGGACAAAAATCGTCTCGATTCGAAGATCGAACGTCTGATCCTGTGGAAAAAAATGTGTTCCCCGTTGACCGTCTTCATGATGTGTCTGCTCGCGGTACCTTTCGTGCTCGGTTCGCAACGCCAGACCGGCAGCGGTCAGCGGCTGTTGCTCGGAATTCTGCTCGGACTCGCCTTTATCGTCGTCGAACGACTTTCGACGCAGTTGGGTACGAGTCTGGGGCTGCCTCCGCCGGCGGTTGCGCTATTGCCGAACCTGTTATTCCTTTCGCTCGCCGGTTACCTGTTGATGCGCAAGCTGTCGCGCAGTAATCGCCCGCGGCGCTCGTTGCTACCTGGTTGAAGCGACGTCGACAATGCGGGTGCGGCTGAGCTTGTCGTGCCAGGTGTAGGGCCTGAACAGGCGCCAAAGGTAACCCAGCCCGAAGCAGGCGATCGAAAGCAGCGCGCAGAGCAGGCGCAGGTAACAGGTGCCCCAGCCGGGATTTCCGCCGGACTCGGAGACGATGCGAATTTTCCATGCCCGCATGCCCAGTGTTTGCCCGGACCTGTGCCAGAACCAGGCATAAAAGCTAAACACTATAAAGAGCAGGTAGACGCTGAACACGGGATTGTGCTTGATCGCCTCGCCGTGATTAACTACGACCACCACGGCGGCAGCGAAAAAAAGCACCGCGAAAATCAGCAGGCTGTCGTACAACATTGCCGCGAGTTGTTTGATCAGACTGGCGGCGCGGTATTGACTTTCGAAGTCAGAAGTCATGCAGGTTTAAGTTTTGAAAACGAATGATTATAAAGACCGCGTGCGTAATAATCTAAACGAAAAATAATAAATTTTTCATGCAACATTTTTTTGATCGCACAACTATAATACAGACGTAAAAAGTTCCCGGCATTGACAATTAATATCGCATTTCTGTTGTATTATTGTGAATGCTTTTTATAATGACGTGCGTATGTAAACGTGAGGAGAGTGGATGATGGCGACAGCGAAGAAGTCAGCAAAGCCGAAATCAAAATCTAAAGCGAAAGCGAAGAAACCTGCTG
>JASFKL010000399.1:0-3478 GCA_050118655.1 Gammaproteobacteria bacterium
CCACCAGCCGGTAAACCGACTCCGAGATCAGCATGGAATAGGTAACCGAAGAGGTGGGTGGTTCGTTATCCGGGTGTTTCACCTGCCAGTCTCCTGCTCGGGCTCCTGTTACGAATCGCGGTGTCGGGATCGGGACCCGTTTTCCGCGGCTGCCGGAACGAACTCCGGTCCGGTGGTCCGGTCGTCGGCGATAATCTATCTGCCTTTTATAACCTAATTATAGATAAATCGAAACGTTTCCTTGTCGTCATCGCACGGCATTCATTCAGGTGCGCTCGAAACCATGGCGAAATCCGCCCGGGCGATCGCCGTCGAAAGCCCGGTCTGCGAAATAAATCGGTACCGGAGGCCCGGGTTCGGCGGCTTGCATCCGTCAGCAAGGGGCGGGTTTCGATGCCGCGAGCGTTTTCAGCAGGGCGCCCGTCTTCGGCTCCGCCGCGATGCGAAGTGCCAGGTTACGAAGACGAGCAGGACAGCCGCAAATATGCCTGGACCCGTGTACATGAATTGCCCCGGTTCCGGTTTGGCGGTCTCGGCCGCTCTCCAGCGTCGGCGGCGAGGCGATGCACTCCGCGCGGCCCGCTGCTGTTAACCGGCCGGCCCAACGAACCCGTACGCGAGGAACAGGGTAAGCGCCAGTCCGGTCACGAACAGGCCGAAATGCAGCGCCGCGGCGCGGGGGCTCTTGTGCGACTGGAGCTCGGGGACCAGGTCGGAGGCGGCGATGTAGATGAAATTACCGGCTCCGAACATCACCAGTCCCGCCACTTCGAGGTGCTGTGAGACCAGGTATGCCAGCACGGCTCCGATCGGGAATGTCAGCGCGGAGACCAGGTTCCAGAGCAAGGCCTGGCGGCGGGGGAAGCCGCCGTGCACGAGGATGCCGAAATCGCCGAGTTCCTGTGGCACTTCGTGGGCCGCGGCAGCAATCCATGCAACCACTCCGGCCTGCGGATTGATCAGGAAGGTGCTGGCAATACCGAGCCCGCCGATAAAGTTATGAATCGCATCGCCGATCAGGATCAGGTAGGTTACCGGTTGCCGGCCTGCGGCCGTGAGGCGGTGCGTCTGGTGCCAGTGAAGAAATTGCTCGAGCGCGAGAAAGGTCGTGAAGCCGCCCGCCAGCCAGACCGCCGCCGCGAGGCTGCCCAGAGAAGCCGTGCCCTCGGGTATCATGTGAAAGAATGCGCCGCCGAACAGTGTTCCCGCGGCTAGAGACACGAAGGGCAGCAGCAGGCTCTCGAGCGTCGCGGGCTTGAGCAGGATGGTCAGTCCCCCCACCAGCGCGATGGCGCTCATCAAAAGGCCGCCGCCGATAATCCAGATCAGGTTTTCGATACCCATCGCCTCCTTCGCGGCGAACGCCTCGCATCGACGGCGGAACCGGGGCTTGTCGAGTCGAAGCTCGTCGCTATCTGCCGGTCAGGCTCCGATTTGTAATTCAAATGTTTCTTCGTCTCGAACTCCGATCCTGTTTCCGTCCGGATCGAACAGGCTGATCGTGGAGCCCCAGTCATTGCGGGTGATTTCGGCCTCGATACCATGCGACCTGATCCTTGCCAGCGCGCGGTCGAGATCGGCAACGTTGAAGCGCAGTTTCGACGAGGCTTCCTCTATCGACTTTCCCCCGGGTTTGGCAATACCGCCGGTTTCGATCATCAGGTACGAGCCGCCGAATTCCAGGCAAGCGAGTTTGAAATCGCCATAGGCCTCTTCGAAAAGAACCTCGAGATCGAAAAGATCTCTATAGAAGCTGACGCAGGCATCGAATTTCTCGACGTTCAGAATTATTCCGGTTCGCAGGATTTTCATATTGTCTCCAGGGGAAGTGCCCCGAGCATTGACGGTCGTCATGATTCGTAGCGGTTAGTGTCCGGCAGCGTGCATTTTTTCGCGGATACCGCAAATCGATGTTCAGCGCTGAACCCGGTTATCGCCGAACCTCTGTTTCCACTTGATGCAACGCCGTGCGTCGCGCTCTTCATACTCTCGAATAGCAGCAGGCAGATCCATCTCGAACGAATCTTCGCGGTCCTCGCCCAAAGCGGTCAATCGCATCGTGTACCAGGCGGTTACCCCGCCCGGAGGCGTAACCTCGAATTTCGGGAATTCGGGATCCGCGCCATTCTCGCTCATCCAGGTATTCGCCAGCCGAGGGTCGAGGACCATGGCGCGGGCCAGACCGACCATGTCGACCGCGCCGCCGGCTATAGCTTCGATTGCCTGGTCGCGTCTCTTGAATCCACCGGTCAGCATCAATGGCACGCTGGTTGCGCCTTTTGCCAGCCGGGCGAAGTCGAGAAAGTAGGGGCCGCGGCCCGAGCCGTCGGAGCTTGCCTTCGCGCCGGGAAAGTAGGTTCCGCCGCTTATATCGATCAGATCGATCGTGGTTCGGTCGAGCAGGCGCACTACCTCCAGCGCATCGGCCTCGGTCAATCCGCCTTCCAGTTTATCCGTCGAGTTGATCCTGATGCCGACCGGAAACGACGGGCCGACAGCACGCCTGACCGCGCTTATTATCTCGAGCACGATGCGAACGCGCCCCTCGATCGAACCGCCGTAATCGTCGCTTCGACGGTTGAACAGGGGGGAAAGGAACTGGCTCAGCAAAAAACCGTGTCCCGCATGGATATGGACACCGCTGAAGCCCGCCTGTTTTGCATGCAATGCAGTTGTTGCGTACATGTCGGGTAACCCGCGGATCTCGTCGACGGACATTCCCGCGCAATGGAGCCCGTTTAGATCGAGAGGCGAGGGTCCTTTGGGCCGGCTGACCGGTAAATGCGCAAGGGCACCGGCATGGCCGATTTGCGTCCATAGATGGGCGCCGTCGATCACTGCCCGCCCGGCCAGTGAACGTAAACTGCTTTCATCGGAGTGTTTGCCGAGCACCAGATTTCCGGGTTTTTCGGGAAACCGCGGGTCCCCCTGTACCTCGCCGATGAAGGAAACGGCGACACCGCCCTCCGCCCATCTTTCGTAGAGTCGAATCTGCGTATCGGTGGGGTTTCCTTCGCCGTCGCCAAGCGAATCCGACATTGCCGACTTCGCCAGACGATTTTTCAGAATCGCCCCGCAAGGAAGCTCCAGTGGGCTTTTAAGAATTCGAACGCTATCTGAATCTTTGCTCATCGATCCCGTTTATTCCGCCAATGCCGCGCGTCGGCGGCGGGCCGAAGGCGCGGCCTCCGATATCTCCGGCCGCGTTCCCGTCCCGGGCGGTACCCGGGTTTACCTGCTACTTCTGTGTCGAGCCGCGGGAGTTTTTCCTCGGCCTGCCGTAGAGTTCCCTGAGTTCGTCTTTTGCCCGTTCCAGGCAATCGCGCTGCTTTTCCGGTAAATGCCGTCCCGCCCGATTGATATAAAACGTTAGCATGGACATCGCGGAGCGGAAAGGTTCGGATTTGCGGCGCTGGCTGGATTCGGCAGATCGCTTCAGCGATCGCGCGATTTCTACGGGGTCGGTGAGCGCGAACAC
>JASFKL010000400.1:0-3464 GCA_050118655.1 Gammaproteobacteria bacterium
GCCATGTATGCCGATCTTCAATCCTGGCAGGGCGGCACCACGACCGCCGAATTCCTGCTCGCCCATCCCGAGCACCGCCACGTGGCGCGGCGGGTGCAAAACCTGGCCAGCCACCCCTATGCCGAAATCCAGGATAACTTGATTTCCGCCGACATGCTGCCGATCGACATTCTGCGGTGCAAGCTGTCGTTTTTCGGCGCCACGCGCTTCGACCCGCGTTCCGATCGCTGGGTGCGCATCTGCATGTACCAGGGCGCGCCGTTTCCGCACGAACTGCTCGCGCCGGTCGACCCGGCGCCGGCCGCCGGCGCCGCATCCGCATCGTGAGTTACCGCCTGACCCTGTCGGAAGCCGAATCCTCGTTGCGCAAGGCCGCGCGCGCCGTCGGCCTCGACTGGGGCCTCGCCGAAGAGGCCGGCAAGACAGCCCGCTGGCTGGCGGCCTTCGATTTACCCGGGCCCGAACTCGTGTTCGCCCATCTGCAGCATCTCGACGGCGCCGATTATCAAAGCTTCGTTCCCGACTGCGGTCGCGAGCCCTGGCGTGCGCCGGGCGGGTTGCTGTGCCCGATCGTCTCCGGCGCCGCCCTTGCCGACCGTTCCGCGCGCATGGTCGCCGGCAAGACGTTCGATCTCGGGCGAACGGCTTACCCGTTACTGCTGGTTGCCGCCCTGGGACAGGCGGCGCGTCATCATGCGACCGCCTTCGCGACCCGCTGGGCCGGTGTGCAGGTCAATTGTTTTGCCGACGGCCTGCAGATAATCGGCGCGCGCGAAGACTTGCTGCTTGCCGAGGTGGATACGGTCAGCTGTGCCCGGGACGACGAGGCGTTCGCCGAGATCGAGGCTTCCACGCTGGCCTATGAAATCGACGAGGAGACATACAGGCGTATCGATGCGCTGGCTTTCAAGACCTACGTGCCGGCCAGCGAGGCCTCGCGCGCCGGTGCCGGCGCGGGCCTGACCGACAACGACTAAATTCGGGTCAGAGTAAAATTAATCTGCCGCCCAATAAATTCGGGTCAGAGTAAAAATTAATTTGACGGCCAGGTGTTTGCGGAAAAATCTGGCCGCGAGATATAATTGCGCCGATGTCATTCGTTCAGGGAGGAACACCATGACGCGCCTCAGAAGATATTGCCCGGCAGGGCTCCCCGTCCACATCATTCAGCGAGGAAACAACCGCAGCGATTGTTTTTACTCGGTTGAGGACAAGGCGACCTTTGTCAAATACCTCATCGAGGCAACTGCGACACATCATATCGCCGTGCATGCCTGGGTATTGATGTCAAACCATGTCCATTTGCTGGTTACGCCATCTCGTGCGGACTCTGTATCTAACATGATGCAACGGCTTGGGCATCAATACGTCAGATTCTTCAATCGGAAATATTCGAGAACCGGAACTCTTTGGGAAGGCCGATTCAGGTCGTGTCTGGTGCAAATCGAACATTATTTCCTCGTCTGTCAGCGATATATCGAGTTGAATCCGGTGAGATCCGGACTGGTCGAGCGCCCGGCCGATTTTCACTGGTCCAGTTACAAGGCCAATGCGCTTGGAATCGAAACCGGATTGGTCAAACCGCATGATATTTACCTGTCTCTGGGCAGTGACGAAGAGCAGCGCCTGCAAGCGTACCGCGCTCTGTTTGACGAAATAATCGGGTCGAATCAAATAGCCGAATTGCGCGATGCCACCAACAAGGGGTTAGTATTCGGATCCAGCAGTTTTAAAGACCAGATGGCTGAACAAAGCGGACAAAGAACACGTTTAAATAAGCGGGGCCGCAAACCGCTCGAGGCCAAAGAAATTTTACTCTGACCCGAATTTAATGGGATTCTGGAGAGAAATTTTACTCTGACCCAAATTTATTGGGAGGTGATAGAATTTCGGGCCTTAGTGGAGGCCTGGAATGAAGACATACCGTTCGCCGAAGATCGAGGTGCGCGAGGATACGCTCGCCGGTCGCGGCGTGGTTGCGATCCAGGATATCGCCAGGGACGAAATCGTCGCGATCAAGGCCGGCCACATCGTTCGCCGCGACGAGATCGAGGCAGTCACTGCCGCCGCGGGCGATCTCGCCTTGCAGATCGAAGACGACTTCTATATCGCGCCGCGCCGGCCCGAGGAGGCCGACGACATGTCGGTTTATATGAATCACTCCTGCGATCCCAACGTTGGCTTTCGCGGCCAGGTCGTCTACGTCGCGATGCGCGATATCGCCGCCGGCGAAGAGCTGTGCCACGACTACGCGATGGAACGCAGCGACGATTATCACCTCGATTGCCATTGCGGCAGCCCGCTTTGCCGCGGTAAGGTTAGCGGTGAGGACTGGAAACTCCCTGAACTGCAGGCTCGCTACGGGGATTACTTTTCAATTTATCTGCGACGCAAAATTACGGAGAACAGGTCATGAACGCTTCCGTCGACTCGATGAACGCCGAACCCGTATTGCTGCGGGAGGATCACGATGGCATCGCGACGCTGACGCTGAACCGGCCGGCGCAATACAACGCGCTGTCGGAGGAACTGATGTCGGCCCTGCAGGCGCAGCTCGACGATATCGGCGCCGACGACTCCCTGCGCGTGGTGATCATCGCCGCCAATGGCAAGGCGTTCTGTCCGGGGCACGACCTCAAGGAAATGCGCTCTTCCGAGGATCGCGCATTTCACCAGGCGCTGTTCGATAAATGCAGCCGGATGATGCTGACCATCAATAAACTGCGCCAGCCGGTGATCGCCCGGGTCAATGGCGTCGCCACCGCGGCCGGCTGCCAACTGGTCGCCAACTGCGATCTCGCGGTCGCGGCCAGCGAGGCGCGCTTCGCGGTCTCGGGAATCAACCTCGGCCTGTTCTGCTCCACACCCGCGGTGCCGCTGTCGCGCAACATGCACCGCAAGCAGGCGATGCAAATGCTGTTGACCGGCGATTTCATCGACGCGGAGACTGCAATGCAGTACGGCCTCGTCAACGAGGTCGTGCCGGGCGACGAACTCGATTCGGCCACGCTCGCGCTGGCCGGCAAGATCGCCGCCAGGTCCGCGCACTCGATCGCGCTCGGCAAGGAAATGTTTTACCGACAGCTGGAAATGGACCTCTCCGAGGCCTACGCCTTTGCCAGCGAGCGCATGGCCTGCAACATGGATTCGCACGATGCGCGCGAGGGCATAGATGCGTTTTTCGAAAAACGCAGGCCCGAGTGGAAGGATCGCTGAAAACCATGGCGGCATCGCAGTATTCCCGCGACCTCGACGCAAACCAGGCCAACTACACGCCGCTCTCTCCGGTAACCTTCCTCGAGCGCGCGGCGGCGGTATATCCCGACTACACGGCGCTGATCTACGGCGAGCTGGAGCGCAGCTGGGCCGAGACCTACCGGCGTTGCACCCGGTTCGCTTCGGCGCTCGCCGCGCTCGGCATCGCCGACGACGATACGGTCGCGGTCATGCTGCCCAATGTGCCC
>JASFKL010000401.1:0-3453 GCA_050118655.1 Gammaproteobacteria bacterium
GCGTGGTCGAGGCCAGCATGGGTTATTTCCTGACTCCGTTGCTGAACGTAGTAGCAGGCGTGCTGGTTTTTCGCGAGCGGCTTGCACGCGCGAATATCGCTGCCATTCTCTTTGCCGCTGCCGGCGTCGTCTGGTACATGGCGGCAACCGCGATCATTCCCTGGGTCGGGCTCGCACTCGGCATCAGCTTTGCCGGCTATGGCCTGCTGCGCAAGCGCATGGTCACCAACGCGGTACCGGGTCTGTTCATCGAAGTATTGCTGCTGTTGCCGTTTACACTGACGGCCATCGTCTGGTTGCACATTCAAGACCAGGCCCAGTTTCTGGGCTACTCGCGTACGATCGATATACTGCTGGTGCTCGCCGGACTGGTTAGCGTGCTGCCGCTGGCGTTTTTCACCGCCGGCACCCGCATGCTGCCGATGACAACCGTCGGCATCCTGTTCTACCTGACGCCGTCGCTGCAATTCCTGTGTGGAATCCTGCTGCTCGGCGAAAGCTTCGATATCGACAAGTTGATCGGTTTCACCGCCATCTGGACCGGCCTCGCGATCTTCACCTGGAACCTGCTCGCCAACCGCAGTCGGCGGGAGTACGCCCCGCCGTAGCTCGCTTTGCGCCGTCCGCAGCGCGTCGCAACAATCTGAAGGTATCTACTGGTTTGAAAAGCGAGGGCGTCGATAAGACGCCGTGGCGCGTCGCACGGACCAAAGGACCGCGGAGGCGTAGCTCAAGCTACGTTGAGCGGGCCTTTGGGAGTACGGCGTGCCACGGTGCGCTTAGCGGCGTCCGCAGCGTTCCCTAAGCCACAAAGGAAGGCATGTTCCCGACCTCGACAATCTTCATCGCGTTGGTACCGCCGCCGGTACCCATCAGATCGCCCTTGGTGATGATCACGAGATCGCCGTCGGCGACCGTGCCGTGGCTCTGCATCAGTTCGACGGCTTCCTGGTTGGCCTCGGCATGGTTGGTATGGATGGTCGGAAAATCGACCGGGAAGACGCCGCGGTAGAGATTGACCTTGCGGCAGGTCGACTCGTGGCGCGACAGGGCGTAAATCGGAATGCCCGAGCTGATGCGCGACATCCACAGCGCGGTCGAGCCGGATTCGGTCAACGACGCGATCGCGCGTACCCTGAGGTGGTTCGCCGTGTACATGGCCGCCATCGCGATCGCCTCGTCGACCCGTTCGAAGATGTCGTCGAGCCGGTGCCGGGAGGTGATCGCGCGGATGTGCTGCTCGGCATTGAAGCAAATGTCGGACATCGCGAGCACGGTTTTCGACGGGTACTTGCCGGTGGCGGTCTCCGCCGACAGCATCACCGCGTCGGTGCCGTCGAGCACCGCGTTGGCGACGTCGAAGACCTCGGCCCGCGTCGGAATCGGGTTGTCGCGCATGGATTCCATCATCTGCGTGGCGGTGATCACCACGCAGTTCTTGTTGCGCGCCTTGTTGATGATTTCCTTTTGTACCGCGGGCAGCTTGGCGTCGCCGATTTCGACCCCGAGGTCGCCGCGCGCGATCATGATCGAATCCGATACGGCGATGATCTCCTGGAGATTATCGAGCGCCTCGGCGCGCTCGATCTTGGCGCACAAACCCGCCGTGCTGCCTTCCGCCTCGAGCAGTTTGCGCGCCTGGGTGATATCCGCGCCGTTGCGCGGAAATGAAACCGCGACGTAATCGGCGTCGATCAGCGCCGCGGTCTTGATGTCGGCGCGATCCTTGTCGGTCAGTACCTCGGCGGTCAGGCCGCCGCCTTTCAGGTTGATGCCCTTGTTGTCGGACAGATTGCCGCCGACCGTGACCACGCAATCGATGCGCGTGCCTTCGACCGATTCGACCTGCAGCAGGATGCGCCCGTCGTCGAGCACCAGGATGTCGCCGCTGCTCACATCCTGCGGCAATTTGGCATAGGTTACCCCGACCCGGTCGCGATTACCCTCGCCGTCGGGGCAATCGGTGTCGAGGCAAAACTTGTCGCCGACGTCGAGGTCCACCGACCCCTGGCTGAATTTCCTGAGCCGGATCTTGGGGCCCTGCAGATCGGCGAGGATCGCGAGGTGGCGATTGTTTTCCCGGCTGATGCGGCGGATTTTCTCGGCCCGGAACTTGTGCTCTTCGACCGTGCCGTGGGAGAAGTTGAGACGCACGACATCGACACCGGCCTTGATCAGGCTGTCGATCGCCTCGTCCGATTCGGTCGCCGGACCCAGGGTGGCGACGATCTTGGTCCTACGTGGAACTGCCCTCATGTTCTGCATACCTCTGTTCCAGCATGGCAACCGCCGGTAATTTCTTGCCTTCAAGAAATTCCAGAAAAGCGCCGCCGCCGGTGGAAATGTAGGATACCCGGTCCGCGATGCCGTACTTGTCGACGGCGGCCAGTGTATCACCGCCGCCGGCGATCGAGAATGCCGGCGAGTCGGCGATCGCCTCGGCGAGACGGCGCGTGCCCTCGCCGAACTGGTCGAATTCGAACACTCCGACCGGGCCGTTCCAGACGATGGTTCCGGCCTGGCGCAACAGATCGGCGAAGCGGGTCGAGGTCTCGGGTCCGATGTCGAATATCATGTCGTCGTCGGCGACCGAATCGACGGCCTTGGTCTCGGCGGGCGAATCGGCGGAAAATTCCCTGCCGCAAACCACGTCCACGGGGATCGGTATTTCGCGCCCGCCTGCGCTGGCGCTCGCCATCAGTCGCTTCGCTTCGGGAATCAGATCGGTTTCGACCAGCGACTTGCCGACCCCGTAACCCGCGGCGGCGATGAAGGTATTGGCGATACCGCCGCCCGGAATCAATTGATCGACGATCGACGACAGCGAATCGAGCACGGTCAGCTTGGTGGAAACCTTGGCGCCGCCGACGATCGCCACCACCGGGCGTTGGGGGGCGTGCAAAGCCTTGCCGAGCGCATCCAGTTCAGCGGCCAGCAACGGGCCGGCACAGGCCACCGGCGCGAAACGCGCGACGCCGTGGGTCGAGGCCTGCGCGCGGTGCGCGGTACCGAAGGCATCCATGACGAAGATGTCGCAAAGCGCCGCGTAGCGGCGCGATAATTCCTCGTCGTCGCTTTTCTCGCCGACGTTGAAGCGCACGTTTTCGAGCAGCGCGACATCGCCGTCGGCGAGTTCCGGCGCCTGCTCGAGGTAATCCTCGACCAGGGCGACAGGCTTGCCCAGCGCCTCGCCGAGGTAATCGGCCACCGGCCGCAACGAGTACTGCGCTTCGGGCCTGCCTTCTTCGGGGCGGCCGAGATGGGACATGATCATCAGCCTCGCGCCGGCCTCCACGCATTGCCGGATCGCCGGCAGCGAGGCCTTGATGCGCTGGTCGCTCGAGACCTTGCCGTCGTCGATCGGAACGTTCAGGTCCTGGCGGATCAGCACGCGTTTGCCGGCCAGGTCCAGGCTGGACATTTCGAGTACCGGCATGGCGGTTCAGGCGGTAA
>JASFKL010000402.1:0-3442 GCA_050118655.1 Gammaproteobacteria bacterium
TGGTACCTGGTGATCGCGACTCCCATCGCGGCTTTTTTCACTATCAAGCATTTTTACAATACCAACAGCAAGGTGCGCTTCAGGATCGACGGCATGATGTTGAAAATCTTTCTCCTCGGGCCGATTAGCGAAAAGATCAAGATCTCGCGCTTTACGCGCTATTTCTCGCTGATGTTCGCCTCTGGAATCACGGTGCTCGATGCCATCAGTCTGAGTAAGGCAGTAGTCAATAACTCGGTACTGGAGGACGGTATCGAACGCGCCTGGCAGCAAATTTCCGAGGGCAGCAGTATCAGCGAGGCGTTCAAGAATATCGGCATATTTCCGCCGCTAGTCGTGCGCATGCTGCGTGTCGGCGAGGGAAGTGGTCAAATGGACAAGGCATTGAATAACGTGAGTTATTTTTTTGATCGCGATATCAACGACAGCATCGAAAAGATGGAGCCGGTGTTGCAAACCACGCTGATGGCGACCATCGGCCTGATCGTGCTGTGGCTGGCGATGTCGGTGCTGGGTCCGATTTACGACACCATCAGCACCATCGAGTATTAGCGGACCGAAAATGAGACGAGTTTTATATTTCACAGGATATCGAATGGTCGCGCAGGAGTGGTCCGGTCGTCGCCTCGCAAGCAGCGTCTATTTCGAACCCGACGAACAGGGCCTCGACCTGTTCGCTACCTACCTGAAGTCTTTCCGCAATGAGCCGGTGCGCCTGCTGGTAGATCTGATCGAAGAAGAATTTCGCCAGATACGGGTACCGCTGTTGCGCGGCTCGGACCGCCAGGCGATCCTGAAACGCAACTACGCGAAGTACTTTCGCCAATCCGAATACAAGTTTGCGATATCGCAGTCGGTCGAAAAAAAGACGCGCAAAGAGGAAAAGCTGTTGCTCATCGGCCTGACCAATCAGTATCTGCTCGAACCCTGGCTGAAGATAATCGAGGAGACGCGGACCCCGCTTTCCGGAATCATCAGCCTGCCGCTATTGTCCGAAGACTACATCAAGGAGCTTAAATCCGAGCGCCGCGCGATCATCCTCGTCAGCCAGCAGGTCCCTAGCAATCTTCGGCAATCGGTTTTCGTCGACGGCAAGCTGGTGTTGAGCCGGCTGGTGCCGATCTCGAGCTTTTACCAGGGCGATTATCCCTCGGACGTACTGCGGGACATCGAATCGACGCAACGCTACCTGATCAGCCAGCGGATCGTCGAGCGTTCCGAAACCATGGCGGTGCACATTCTGACCAACAGGCGCCATCTGGAGAAACTGAAAATCCGCTGTGAGCAGGAAAGCCAGTTCGAATTCACGGTCCACGAAATCAACGAGCTTCTGCAGAGAGAGAAAATCGACGTCAGCGACGAACAGGATTTCAGTTCCGGACTGTTTTGCTATCTGGCAAGCAGAAAATTTACCCTCAACCATTACGCCCAGCCGAAGGAAAGGCGCTATTTTCAGCATTACCGTGCCGGTCTCGGCCTGCGTGCGGCCAGCATCGCATTGATTGCCATTGGCGCAGGGCTCGCACTGAGCAGCGCGATCAACGGCTGGCTCTACCACCAGACGATCGAGGAGACCCGGCTCATCGAGCAAAAATACCGCTCGAAATACAACCAGTTGAGCGAAAACCGGGTCGACTCGAATACCTCGACGAGGAGTATGCAGCACATCGTGCAGGCAGTTAAACAGATCGAGGACAAGTACCTGCGAGATCCCGAGGAATTGCTGGCCATGATCAGTGAGGATGTGAGTATATTTCCCGATATTCGCGTCAGGAGGCTCGACTGGTTCGTGTCCAACTATTCGAACTCCTCCGAGCCGGCGGACGTCAGTTGGGGACGGCCTAAACCGAATCGCAGTCGAAACTCGACCCAGGATCGTAATGCGCCCAAACCGAAGAAGGGATTTTTCGAGATTGCCAACGTCGAGGGCGAATTTCTGAATTTCGATGGTAATTTCCGCTATGCCCTGAGTGCGGTCGACGATCTCGAACGAGCGATGGTCGAGTCCGGCAAGTATTATTCTGTCGAGATCACCAAGCGGCCGCTGGATATCGAGTCCGACAACCGACTGAGCGGCGATGCCAGTGCCGGCAACAATAATAATATCGTCCGTGCCGAACTCGCTTTCCGCGTGGTCAGGGAGGTGCCCACCAATGAATAAAATCGACTGGGTCTACCTGCGGCGGCCGCTAATTATATTGAGCGTTGCGATCCTGGTATCGGCGGCGCTCCTGTTTGCCGGCATGCGGTTCGAAGATGCACAGTACCAGGAATATCAGCAAGCCTATGCCAAGCTGCGAACGACGCATCAGCGCTATCGCGACCTGGTCAACGACATCGACCTGCTGGATCAATATCGAAGCCTGTACACCGATTACAAGGACACGGGACTGGTGGGGAAAGAACGCCGCCTGAGCTGGATCGAGAGCCTGGAGGCCACCAATGGCGTGCTGCGGCTGCCGGTGCTGACCTACAACCTGCGCCCGCAGGAGGATTTCGAACGTCCGGGGTTCAGGGTCAAGCGCGATGTCGAAGTCAAGAGTTCGCCGATGGATCTGACCATGGGACTGTTGCACGAGGGAGACCTGTTCGCGTTGTTCGAGGGCCTTCGTATGTCGATCAGGAACCTGTTCACGGTCGACAGTTGCTCGCTCAGCCGCAATGGCGGTATCCAGCAGTCGCTGGATACCGGTCGCAGCAACCTGACCAGTAAATGCACGATACGCTGGGTGACGATCGATGCCGGTTAAAGCATTCAGCCTGCTCGCATTGCTGCTCGGCACTCTGATACAACCGGTTATGGCCGCAGAGTTGGCGACGTTGTTCACGACCCCCCAGGAGCGCGAGTTAATCGATCGGAACCGATATCGGAACTCTCTGACAGAGCAACCCGAGCAGCAATCGGGAGAATCCGATAAAGTCGCCACACTGGACGTCGAACCGACGGCCTATAAAAGCCAGACCATCCAATATGCGGTCTCGGGTATTACCGTTTCCAGTGAGGGCCCGGACACGGTCTGGATCAACTCGGTGGCCTACGAAGACGGCGCCCGGCTGGATGACGGCAGTCGGATCAAGATATTCGACGGCGGTGAGGTCAGGGTCCGGATTACCGCGCCGGACGGCAAGCAATACTTTGCCACCAGCGGTGAAACCCTCGAGATATCCATCCTCGTGCCCGAGGAGACGCGGCCGTGACTACCCTCCGCGGCCACGACGGCTACGCGCTGTTGCTGATGCTGCTTGTGTTGATGGGCCTTGGCGGCGTTGTTGTCGCCAGCTTTACGGAGGGCGCCAGACAAGAGACCGAACGGGAGCGCTATCTGCATAACCAGCGGGTTCTCAGGGAAGCCAAGCAGGCGCTGTTGCAATACGCCTATAATTATCCGCAATTCTTCAACGAAGGCCCGGGCCGATTACCCTGCCCCGACAATGACGAAGA
>JASFKL010000403.1:0-3424 GCA_050118655.1 Gammaproteobacteria bacterium
TCTCGCCGGGCAGGTCAATTTGGCCGCGGCGAGGCCTGATTTGAGTCGATATGCCCCCGCAGAGCCGGCCTGCGAGGCGACAGAGCCTTGTCGCTGGGCGACGATTATGTAAGCATATCCAGAGACGCACCCGTAACGATAATCAAAGTCCGAGGAAGGATCGATGTCAGAAATCAAAACCTATCCCGTGCCGCCCGAGTTTGCCGCACAGGCAAATGTCACCGCGGAACAATACGAATCCATGTATCACCAGTCGATCGAGGACCCCGAGGGTTTCTGGTCGGAGCAGGCGGAAAATTACATCTCCTGGTTCAAGCCCTGGAACACGGTCAGCGACTGGAGTTTCGATAGCGACGACCTGCATATCAAGTGGTTCGAAGGAGCGGAATTGAACGTTTCCTATAATTGCCTCGATCGTCATCTGGAAACTCGCGGCGACCAGGTCGCGATCATCTGGGAAGCAGACGATCCGGGCGAAGACCGAAAGATCACCTATGCCGAGCTGCACGAGGAAGTCTGCAAGTTCGCAAACGTATTGAAGAGCCGCGGCGTCCAGAGGGGCGACCGCGTCTCCATCTACATGCCGATGATTCCCGAAGCCGCGGTGGCGATGCTCGCCTGCACCCGTATCGGCGCCGTCCACTCGGTGGTTTTCGGCGGATTTTCGCCGGACGCCCTGCGTGACCGGATTCTCGATTCCGACTGCCAGGTGGTGATCACCGCCGACCAGTCGATGCGCGGCGGCAAGCGCGTGCCGTTGAAAGCCAACGCGGACAAGGCGGTCAGCAGTTGCCCTAACGTCAGCTCGGTGATCGTCGTCAAGCGCGGCGGCGATCCGGTCGAATGGCACGACGAGCGCGATGTCTGGTACCACGAGGCGATGGCCGAGGCTTCCGCCGATTGCGAGCCCGAGCACATGGCCGCCGAGGACCCGCTGTTCATCCTCTATACCTCCGGTTCGACCGGCAAGCCCAAGGGCGTACTGCACAGCACCGGGGGTTACCTGCTTCAGGCGGCGATGACCCACAAGCTGGTGTTCGACTACAAGGACGGCGAAATTTTCTGGTGTACGGCAGACGTCGGCTGGGTTACCGGGCATACCTACATCGTCTATGGACCGCTCGCCAACGGCGCTATCACGCTGATGTTCGAGGGCATCCCGACCTATCCGGATATTTCGCGCTTCTGGCAGATCTGCGACAAGCACGATGTATCCATTTTTTATACCGCGCCGACCGCGATCCGCTCGCTGATGGGCGCCGGCGACGAGCCGGTCAACAAGACCTCGCGCAAAAGCCTGCGCCTGCTCGGTACCGTCGGCGAACCGATCAATCCCGAGGCCTGGCTGTGGTATTACAACGTCGTCGGCAACGGCAAGTGCCCGATCGTCGATACCTGGTGGCAAACCGAGACCGGCTCGCACATGATGACGCCGCTGCCCGGCGCCACCCCGACCAAGCCCGGTTCGGCGACTTTTCCGTTCTTCGGCGTACAGCCGGTGATACTCGACGACGAGGGCAAGGTGCTCGAGGGTAACCCGGCATCCGGAAATCTCGCCATCAAGGCGCCCTGGCCGTCGATGATGCGTACCGTCTACGGCGACCACAAGCGCTTTTACGAAACCTATTTCGCCATGTTCAAGGGTTATTACTTCACCGGCGACGGCGCGCGCCGCGACGAGGACGGTTATTACTGGATTACCGGCCGCGTCGACGACGTACTCAACGTGTCGGGCCACCGGCTCGGTACGGCCGAAATCGAATCCGCGCTGGTGCTGCACGATAAGGTCGCCGAGGCCGCCGTGGTCGGCTATCCGCACGAATTGACCGGTCAGGGGATCTACGCTTACGTGACCCTGATGGCGGGCGAGGAAGGCAGCGACGAGCTCAAGGACGAACTGGTCAAGCTGGTCCGCTCAGAGATCGGTCCGATCGCCAAGGTCAACATCATCCAGTGGGCCCCGGGCCTGCCGAAGACCCGTTCTGGCAAGATCATGCGCCGCATCCTGCGCAAGGTCGCCGCCAACGAGCTCGACAATCTGGGCGATACCTCGACGCTGGCCGATCCGAGCGTAGTCGACCACCTGATCGAAAACCGCGAAAACCGGTAGTTCCCTACCTGTTGCAAAAACACGGGCCCCGCTCATGCGGGGCTCGTCATTATTGAGACCGTGATCCCGGCTCGAAGGCCGGCAGGACGATTTCAATTCGCGCCGATAGCGCCCAGGCGGCCGGCATTGAAATCGTCGATCGCCTCGCGAATTTGAGTCTCGGTATTCATGACGAACGGGCCGTATCCGACCACGGGCTCGTCGATGGGCTCGCCGGTAAGGATCAATAGCATGCTGTCGCCATTCGCGGTAACGGCCGCCCCCTCGCCAGTGGTCGTCAGGCGCGCTATTTCGGCTTGCTCCACTTGCTGCCCGTCGATCGTGACATGTCCGGACAGCACAGCGATCATGCTGTTGTGGCCCTCGGGCAGCGGCAAAGTGGTGCTGGCATCGGCATCGAGCCGCAGGTCCCACAAATTGATCGGCGTAAAAGTTTTCGCCGGTCCACCGGCGCCGTCGAAATCACCGGCGATAATCCGTGCCGTGCCGCCGGCGAACGGAACCGTCGGAATCATCTCCCGCGTTATCGCCTGGTAACCCGGCGGAGCGTATTTATCCTTTGCCGGTAAATTGACCCAGAGCTGTACCATGCGAAAGGGTCCGCCGGTCCTGGAATAGCCCTGCGAATGGAATTCCTCGTGGACGATACCGCCGCCGGCAGTCATCCACTGGACCTCGCCGCTACCGATGGTTCCCCCGTTGCCGGCGGAATCACGATGGCTGACCTCGCCGTCGTAGACGATAGTCACGGTCTCGAAGCCGCGATGCGGATGCTGGCCTACACCTCGAGGCGGGCCCTCGTTAGGCTCGAAATTCCAGGGACCTGCATAATCGAACAACAGGAAGGGGCTGATGACCCCGTTGTCTCCGTGATAGCTGAACAGCGAGCGAACCGGAAAGCCGTCGCCGACCCAGTGCCTGGCAGTGTCGGTCAGAATACCCTGTAATTTTTTCATCGTGATCTCTCCGTCTTAAGATAACTGTCCAGACTCGACTGGCAGTCTATTCGATACGATCAACAGCATACATATGGATTCACCGGCAAAGAGCAAGAGCGGTGTTACGCGATAGACATGTTCGCGAGGCGTCGCCAGGAGCCACAATGCCTGTCGGAGTCGAGACGAGTTCCTTTTAACCTGCGAGGCACTGCGGCAGTCGTCCTTACTCCGAGCGACGCGGCTCGAATTCCTCCAGTCGACCCATGCCGCGGCAGCCGATACGCGCGGCTGGCCGCGCGATTTACTCGAGTGCGCAACCGGCGTGTCCGGCGAGCCACGAGGACTCGACTGAAAGGGAGGACGAAATAAGGGCACA
>JASFKL010000404.1:0-3401 GCA_050118655.1 Gammaproteobacteria bacterium
CGGGGGTCGCCTTGAACAGGATGCTCAGCAGCATCGCGTTGATTGCCACCGATTTACCCGAGCCCGTGGTGCCGGCGACCAGCAGGTGCGGCATGCGGGTCAGGTCGGCGACCACCGCCTCGCCGCTGATATCCTTGCCGAGCGCCAGGGTCAGCGGCGACGGCGACTGGTCGAAACTCTTCGACTGGATGATTTCGCTCAATACCACGAGTTCGCGATTCTCGTTGGGAATCTCGAGCCCCATCACCGACTTGCCCGGAATGATCTCGACCACGCGTACGCTGATGACCGACAGCGAACGCGCCAGGTCCTTGGCCAGGTTGGAGATCTGGCTGACCTTGACGCCGGGAGCGGGCAAGATCTCGAAGCGCGTGATGACCGGTCCCGGATGCACCGACTCGACCTGTATCTCGATACCGAAGTCGGCCAGCTTGAGCTCCAGCTGCTTCGACATGGCCTCCAGCGCCGAGGTGCTGTAGGCGGACACGCGCGGGCGCGGCTTGTCGAGCAGCGCCAGCGGCGGAATCGTACCCTTGCCCTTGCCGCTGCTGTGGAACAGCGGTATCTGTTTTTCTTTCTCGACCCGCGGGCTGGGTTCGATTTTTTCGACCACGGGCTCGATCTTGACCGGTTTGCGCGTTTCCTGCTTCTTTTGCTGAACCTGGAATACCTGCTCGCGCTCGCTTCGATTGCGGCTGCCTTCGAACTTGTCGCGCAACAGGTAGTAGCGATCGAGTAACCGGTCGATAAGCAACAGCGTGTAGCGTCCGGTGTTATCGATGAGCGCCAGCCAGGACAGCCCCGTGAACAGGGTCAGGCCGGCAAGAAACAGCGCCAGGTGCATGACCGTGGCACCGATGAAACCCAGTCCCTGGGAAAAATAATTGCCGGTGATCTGGCCGAGGATGCCGCCCGCGTCCAGCGGCATGCTGCCGGGCACGACATCGAAATGCAGGCTCGACAGCGCGCTGCCGGATACCAGCGTCAGCACGAAACCGCTCCAGCGGATCACCAGCATGTGATACTGATCCTCGGCGCTCAGGTCCCGGGTGCGAACCAGGATGATGCCGTTGTAGATCAGCATGATCGGCAGCAGGAAGGCGAGATAGCCGAACAGGTAAAACAGCAGGTCGGCGATCCAGGCGCCGGCCGCGCCGCCGAAATTGGCGATTTCGGTATTGCTGCCGCTATGCGACCAGGACGGGTCGAGGGCGTCGTAGCTGAACATCGCCAGCAGGAAATATCCGGCCAGCGCGAACGACAATACCATGCCGGCCTCGCGCAGGCGCTGGCTTACCTGGCCGGCGAACATGCGCCTCTTTTCCTGCTCGTCCGAGCGCGACCTGTGTCTTGCCTGGGCCACTAAACCACGATCCTCTTTGTAAAGCCGCCTATTTTACATGATCCGCTCCGGCTGGAACCAGAATTAATCCCATTGAAAAAGATATGCCGATAGCCATATAGTCACGAGTCGCTCAAGGCATTACCATTGACGCCGTTTTTCACGCACCAATTCCAAGAGAGTCGCTAAATGTCCGAAACCCAGCACCGCCGCGTCATCATTCTCGGCTCCGGCCCGGCCGGTTACTCGGCTGCCGTCTACGCCGCGCGCGCCAATCTCGAGCCGATGGTCATTACCGGCGTCGAGGCCGGTGGACAGCTGATGACCACCACCGATGTCGACAACTGGCCCGGCGATGTCGAGGGATTGACCGGACCCGTGCTGATGCAGCGCATGCAACAGCATGCCGAACGCTTCGATACTGAAATCGTCTTCGACCAGGTGCACACGGTTCACCTCGACGAGGAGCCGAAGCGGCTGATCGGCGACAGCGGCGAGTACAGCTGCGACGCGCTGATCATCGCGACCGGCGCCAGCGCGATGTACCTCGGAGTTCCATCGGAGGAAAAATTCCACGGCAAGGGCATCTCCGCCTGCGCGACCTGCGACGGATTCTTCTTCAAGGGACAGAAAGTCGCGGTGATCGGCGGCGGAAATACCGCGGTCGAAGAAGCGCTGTACCTGTCGAACATCGCCTCGGAAGTGACTCTCGTGCATCGACGCGACAAGTTGCGCGCCGAGAAAATCATGCAGGACAAGCTGTTCGAGAAACAGAAAAGCGGTAACGTCAGGATCGCCTGGAACAGCGTCTTCGACGAGGCACTCGGCGACGATTCCGGCGTTACCGGGCTGCGGATTCGCGACGTCATCGAAGATTCAACTCGCGACATCGAAGTCTCCGGTATATTCATCGCCATCGGACACAAACCCAACACGGGTATCTTCGAAGGTCAGCTGGAAATGAAGAACGGTTATATCACCGTGCAAAGCGGCCTCGACGGCAATGCCACCGCGACCAGCGTGGCCGGAGTATTCGCTGCCGGCGATGTCATGGATCACGTTTACCGCCAGGCCGTGACCTCGGCCGGCAGCGGTTGCATGGCGGCGCTCGACGCCGAGAAGTATCTCGATGCCAGGGAACTGGAATAGCCGAAACACCAGCGTCAGCGTCAGCCACTCGTTGAGTGAAGTTCCCGCGGCGCAATGGGACGCGCTCGGCGACGGCGATTACCCGTTCACGCGCCATACCTTTCTGTACGGCCTGGAGCAGCACGATTGTCTCGAGCCGTTCGGCTGGCACCCGGTGTATTTCCTGGTTCACGGCGACGACCGGCTGCTCGCCGCGATCCCCTGCTACATCAAGACCAATTCTTACGGCGAGCTGGTTTTCGACCACGCCTGGGTAAACGCCTACCACCGCCACGGCATCGACTATTATCCGAAGCTGGTCAGCGCAATCCCCTATACGCCCGCAACCGGCGAACGTTTCCTGATCAACCGCGAACTCGTCGACGACGACGACCGCGGCTTCCTGCGCGAGTTGCTGTGCCGCGCGATACAGGGCTTCTGCAGCGATCAGGATCTGAGCTCCTGGCACATTCTGTTTGCCGAGAAAACGATACTCGATTCGCTTGCGGATCATGCAATCCTGCCGCGCAACGACGTGCAGTTCCACTGGCATAATCCGGGTTACGAGGATTTTTCCGCTTTCCTCGGCGCGCTGAACTCGCGCAAGCGCAAGAACATACGCAAGGAACGCGGCAGCGTCGCCGATCTGCAACTCGACATCCGCATGCAGCCGGGCGAAACCATTTCCGCGGCCGAATGGCGGCGCATCCACGAGCTATACGCCGGGATCTACGACCGTAAGTACGGCACGGCGACCCTGACGCCGGAATTCTTCGA
Source organism: Gammaproteobacteria bacterium (assembly GCA_050118655.1). GTDB lineage: Bacteria > Pseudomonadota > Gammaproteobacteria. Next base: position 3,248 of record JASFKL010000404.1, read on the forward strand.
GCACCTGGGCGCGACCATGCCCGGCCGCGTGCTGGCGGCGCTCGCGCGCGAACGCGGGCGCATCGTCGCCGCGTCGCTTTTCTTCAGGAGCGACAGCCATCTCTACGGGCGCGTCTGGGGTTGCGGTCGCTATTTTCAAAACCTGCATTTCGAA
>JASFKL010000405.1:0-3394 GCA_050118655.1 Gammaproteobacteria bacterium
TGGGCGAAACGGTCGGATTTGTCGTCGAGCTCCGCGTAAGTCAGGGAATCCTCGCCGGAAACGGTCGCCACGGCATCGGGTGTCGATCCGGCCTGGGCACGAAAAGCCGATACCAGGTCTCCATGGGCGAGTTCCAGGTCGGTATTGTTGGTTTCCTCGACGATACCAGGCAGCCCCGCAGACAGGCACAGCTTGCCGACCGCGGTTTCGGGAGCGTCTACGACCTGTTCCAGAAGCGTTTCCAGCGCTTTCAGCCAGGCTTCGATCGTCGCCTCGCTGAACAGCGCGGTCGAATAGGTCGCTTCTATCGTGAGGGAACCCTTTCCGGGTACGACATTCAGAAATATTTCGAAATTTTCGGCCGAGCGCGGCACGGATCTGACACTGGCGACGGCTTCGCCGAAATGCAGGTCCGGCATTTGCTGATCGATATTGAAAATAGTACTGATCAGGGGCACGCGGGAACGGTCGAAGACCAGGTTTTCGAGCAGCTTTCCGAAGGTGAAATCGGGGTGTTCGCTGGCGTTGAGGACTTCGGATTTTACCTTGTTGACGAGTTCGCCGAACGGCGTGTCCTGGTCGAAAACGATCCGGATCGGCAGCAACTGTACCATGTGGCCCAGCTGATTCGGACGGTTCAGGGCAGACTGGCCCGCTACCGGCAATCCCACGATAATATCCGTGTTGCCGGTCAGACGCTGCAGCAAGGCGAAGTAACCGGCCATCACCGTGTTCACCAGGCTTGCTTTCATCGCCGCCGCCGCGCGCGGCAGACGCGAGGTCAGTTCCGCGTTCAAATCGTAGTCGAAACGCGCCGCCTTGAATGTCCTCGAAGTCGGGCGGATGTAGTCGAGCGGCAAATCGAGCGTGTCGGGAGACGACTTCCTGAAAGAATCTATCCAGTAGTCGTTATCGATATTGGCGACCTGTTTCGACTCGTTTTCCTCGGCAAAGTCGAAAAACGACCCGGCGGCGGGCAATTCGGACTCGTCGGCGTTAGCGTTATACAAGGTCGCGAGTTCATTGAGCAGCATCCCGAAAGACCAGCCGTCGCAAATCAAATGATGCGCGGCGATAAGCAGGCGATGACGCGACCCGGACAGCCGCAAAAGCCAGGCGAAAAACAACGGACCCTCTTCCAGGTTCATCGGGGAAATGGCGATATTCCTGCATAAATCCTCGATCTCCTGGTCCTGCTCCTTCTGCTCCAGGGATTCCAGGTTGACTTGCCGCAAGGAGAAATAATTACTCTCGCCCAGGCAAATTTCGCTGCCGCTGCGCGAAAAAGTAGCCCTGAGAATATCGTGCCTCTGTATCAGGCGTCGAAAGCATTCTTCCAGCAGTCCGGCATCCAGACTACCGGAAATATCGAGAGATACCGCTTCGTTGAAGGCCGTATTCGCCTCGTCGCTCATCTGCGCAGAGGCGATGATTTCCTTTTGCGGGCCGGTTGTCGGGCTTACCCGAAGTATCTCCCCGCCGGCAAAGGGATCGAAATCGACCGCGCTCATGGATTACCCACTTCCAGGAATTTCCCCTTGTTTTTCGGATCCTCGACGAAATAGGCGGGCTCGCCCTGCGCGTTCTTGCCCAGCTTTGCGCCGGCCGGTATCGCGGGCTTGTCCTGTAAAAACTTGTTCGCGGCAAGGCTGTTGCCCTCGATCAGGCCATGCATGACCATCTGCGCCAGCGATTTCTTGAACGCGGTCAGGATCCTGTCGACGTCGGCCTCGGAATGCTCGGTGGTCAAAAAGTTCGGTCGATATTGTTGAATGTGAATTCCCTCCAGGGTCATCATGGTAAACAGCAGGTGACCCCAGTGCGCGTTGGCGGGAACGGAAACATAAAAGAAGGAAGAAAACTCCTCGAACTTGACAGCGCATTTCATCTCCTCGATGAACCGCTTGGCTTCGGCGGCGAGATCCGCGGTCTTTTTCTCCAGGTCCCGATACAGGCCTTCGCCCTCCGACCTGATTTTTTCCATGATTGCCTTCGCGGCGACCAGGGCGAGGGGGTGGCGTACGAAGGTCCCGGCGAAAAAGGTCACGCCGCACTCCGGTATCGAATCGTCGCCATACTGCCAGCTACCGCCATCGAGAGCATCCATGAATTTCGACTTTCCGCCGATGATACCTATCGGATAGCCCCCGCCCACGACCTTGCCGTAGGTGCCGATATCGGCATCGATATCGAAGTACTTGCGAATGCCGCCGGCATGCACGCGAAATCCCGTAACCACTTCGTCGAGAATCATCGCGGTATCGGATTCCCGGGTAATTTCCCGAATGGAATTCAGGTAGTCCCGGTCATGAAATTCGGGCATGCGGCTCTGCACGGACTCCACCAGTACCGCCGCGAGGTCCGGCCCCAGTTCGCGAATGACATCCAGGCTTTCCTTTTCACCCCAGGGCAAAATGATCATGTTGCTGGTTGCCTCGCGTGGAATACCGGGTGCCGCGGGCAAGGCCTGGTAATCCCTGCCAGGACGATTGATCACCTCGTCGAATATGCCGTGATAGCTGCCCTCGAACATCGCCACCTTCGAACGGCCGGTAACGGTCCGGGCAATCCTGAGGGCGCCGATGACCGCCTCGGAGCCGGTGCTGGCGAAAGTGCATCGATCGTATCCGGTAAGTTCGCAGAACAGGTCGGCGACCTCGCCCGCCAGGGGCGACTGGGGACCCGTTTCTATACCCTTGTCCAGTTGTTCCTTGATAGCGGAAGTCACGAATTCCGGCGAGTGTCCGAAGAAAATCGGACCGAACCCGTTGGAGGTGTCGATCAATTCGTTGCCGTCGATATCCCAGAGTTTCGAGCCGCGCGACCTCTCGGTCACTATGGGGAAAATGATTTCTTTCCATTCCGGGTTGAAGCCGGAAACGGTGCGCGGGTCGGCGAGATGCTTGCGGTATTTCTGCGTGTAGGCCTTGGATCCCGCGAATTTCGTCTGGTAACTCTGCAGCACGGAATCGACCCACTGCTGTTGTGCGCTGGTGAGCTTCACCCCGACTTTTTCGCGCGTTATGCGCGTCCCGGGAGTATGTTTCGGCTTTGATTTTGCGGAATCGCCGGCGGCGGCGGAATCCTCCGTCTTCGCGGGCGCGGGCGCGGCCGGCGCCGCCGCGGCCGGCGCGGCTGCGGGCATCGGGGTCCCGGCGGTGCCGCCCCCGCCGAAGGCCTGCAGTTGCAACTGCATGATCTGCAACTGCGCATTGATGAGATCCTGCAACGCGTTGCCGGTGCTCGCGCCGGCAAGCGGAGCGGGGGCTCCGGGATTCGCGGCCGCAACGGCGGGCGCGGCTGCGGCGCTCGCAACCTCGACGTTTGTGGTTTCGGGCGGAATTTTCTCGGCCATGTGCTCCCCCAATTCTGCCAGTGAAGTATATTCCTCGAC
>JASFKL010000406.1:0-3393 GCA_050118655.1 Gammaproteobacteria bacterium
AGGAATCCGCTGGAAACCGGGTCGATCGTCCACACGGGCGACCTGGTCCGCACCGGCGTCGAATCCAACATTTACATACGCTTTCGCGACGAAACCTTTTTTGCCCTCGGTTCCGAGGCCAGCATGACGATCGACAACTTCGACGAACGCGAGCAAGCCGAGACCAGTTTTGCGGCCAGTATCCTGAAGGGCGCGTTTCGATTCGTGTCGGGATTACTCGGACGCGATACGCCGGAGAAATTCAAGGTACGGGTCACGGTCGGTACGATCGGTATTCGCGGCACCCATGTCGCGGGCGAGGTTCACGAACGCCAGGAAACCGACACGGGCGTGATCGAGGCTTCCGCCAACGTAATGTTACTCGAAGACGAGGAGGGTGCGGATACCGCGATACAGGTCTCCAACCAGTTCGGCAGCGTGGTGATCGACGAGCCGGGTTTTGGCACCGAGATACCTGACGAGCATAGCCCGCCCGGCCCCGTGCGGCGCATGCAGCTCCGCACCGTCAACAACCTGATGCGCGCGATCCGTAACACCACGCGCGGCAGCATGAGACGGCGGCCCTAGTACGTCTATAGCGGTTCGCGGCGTGTATATCCGAGGCAAGAATCCACGGCAGCGATTGCCGAGCGATTCGGGGCAGTCGCGCTACCTGTAATCCTGGTAAGACTTTTCCTCGACGATTGTCGAGCCTAGCAGCAGGTTGACCCGTTTCTTGGCATCGGCGCGCTCGTCGTTGGTGACGTAGACCGCGCGCGCGAGCTCGACGAAGCGCTCGCCGAAACGCTTGTTGCGTTCCTCGTCGCGAATGTCGTCCTCGATTTCCCACAGCGCCTCGTTGATCGACTTCAGGCGCGCGGCGAGCGCCTCGATCTCGTCGCCGGGCTCGACGCTTTGTTCCCAGACGCGGGTCAGCATCCCGAGTTCGCGATTGACGTTGGCGAGTTTCGCGGGGTCGTCGATGCGCTCCGACTTGATTTGCAGTATCGTGATCTTGTCGAGCAGTTCGCCCGGCGAGATGGGCACCTGGATTTCTTTCATGTCATGATCGTGGGCCTGTAGAGGCCGGCAATATTAACCGTGCGCTCCGCTCAGCTCAACCGGAATCGGGCCAGCAGGACAGGCAGCAGCATGAGGTTGGCGATCAGCGCGGTGATCATCGCCAGTCCGCTCAGGATGCCGAAGTAGATGGTCGGGATGAAATTCGACAGGGCCAGGATCGAAAAGCCCAGCACCACCGTGACGGAGGTGTAGTACATCGCCCGCGCGATACTGTTGTGACAGCGCCGGATCGCACCCCAGAAGCTTCCGTCCACGGCGAATTCCTCGCGGAATCGATGGATGTAATGGATCGAATCGTCGACACCGATACCGATATTGATCGCCGCGATGGTGATCGTCATGATGTCGAGCGGGATGCCGATCCAGCCCATCAGGCCGAGGATCAGGCCGGCGGAAATGATGTTCGGCACGATCGCCGCCAGCGACAGCCGGAACGCGCGGAACAGCGCGATAAACATCAACAGGATGGCGCCGAATACCACGCCCAGCGTCAGGATTTGCGAACGGAACAGGCTTTGCAGCAGGTTGTTGTAAAGCACCGCCATTCCCGACACGGTCACCTGCTCCGGAGCGAGATCGAATTTGCGGGTAAGGTCTTTGTAGATCCGGTCGATCAGCGCCTGGCGGTGCAGCGATTTGCTGGATTCGTACAGCCGGATGCTGAATCGCAGCTGGTTGCCGTCGGGCGACAGATAGGGGTCGATGAGCGTCTTCTTGACCTCGTCCGGCAAGCGCTTGTAGACCACGGCGAGCTTGAAATCGCTGTAGGGCCGGTCGTTGTTGAGCGATTCCAGCATTTGCATGCCGGTATGTATCGACAGCACCTTGCCGGTCTCGGGCAGGCTGTCGAGGTAATCGTGAATTTTGGCGGCGACCGCCAGCCCCTGGCGATTGAACCAGTAACTGTTGGCCGTGAAATCGCCGTCGTCGAGCAGGTCCTCGTCGGTGATCACCTGGTCCGGCGGCGCATCGATGACGACGTCCATCGGCGTGGTGCCGCCGAGCCGGGTGTCGATCAGCGTCATGCCCTGGTATATCTCGGTATCGTCCTTGTAATAATCGATAAAGCGGTTCTCCACCGACAGCCGCGGTATGCCGGTCAACGCGACCACGATCAGGCCGACGAAAATCAGCAGGGTGGCGAGGCTGCGATGCTGGATGAAGTCGGCGATCGCGCCGGTAACCCTGCCCGTGTAATCCTTGCGCGTGCGCGACTCGATACGCGGCAACAGCATCAGCGCGGCCGGGAACAGCGTGAAGGCGAGCACGAAAGACACGGTTATTCCGATCACCATCATCCAGCCGAAATCGATTACCGGCCTGATGCCGCTGACCAGCAGGGAGCCGAAGGCGACCATGGTGGTTATCGCGGTGTAGAAACTCGGCGTGAACTTGCTGTGCACGGTATCCCGTACCAGCTCGTACTGGCCGGCCCCGGGATCGATGGTCGCCAGCTCGCGGTAGCGCACCACCAGGTGGATGATCAGCGACAGGGTAATGATCAGCAACAGCGAGATGAAATTCGACGACACCACGGTCACCGGCCATTGCGCCCAGCCGAGATAGCCCATCATCGACAGCGCGCTGGCCAGGCAGACCGCGAGCGGCAGGGTAACCCAGCGATGGTGGCCGAAGGAAAATGCCAGGATGACGACGATGAACAACACCACCCCGACGCCGAATACCTTCAGGTCGCTGCGGATGAAGGCGATCGAATCGGAAGCGATCATCGGCACGCCGCCGAGATAAAGCGTGGCCCGGTCGCGGTAGCCGTCCATGATCTTGCGCACCTCGGCGATGGTCCGTTCGATCTTTTGTTTCTGGAGCTCTCTTTCCGTCAGGATCCTGGCCGACAGTTCCTCGAGCCGTTTGCGCGCCTCGGGCTGGGTGGCGGCCTCGTCGTAGAGCAGGTCGCGGCTGTCGATCAGGTCCTGTAACTTGCGATTGACGACCAGGTTGACCTGCAGCGCCGTGGTATCGCCCTTGCTGTTGACCAGCAGGTTTTCGTACAGCGGGCTGTTGCGCATTTCCTGTTCGGCGAGCGCGACGTCGACATCGTCGCTTTCGAGGGTGCGGACGTGGCGCGCAATCTCGGCAAGCGTCATCGGCGGGCTGTCGACCAGCGGTACGTCGAGCAGGCTGACGACCGACGAGACCTGCTCGAGCTTCGCCAACTCGGTTTTCAGGCTCTCGATATCGGCCAGCACCGGTTCGCTGAACAGGGCGTCTTTCGGGGAGTAGGTGACAATCAGGAAATCGTCGGAGCCGTAGCGCTCGCGAAGCGAACGGTAATACTTGAGACTGCTGTCGTTCTCCAGCACCAGCGAATCG
>JASFKL010000407.1:0-3386 GCA_050118655.1 Gammaproteobacteria bacterium
AGTCGAATACCGACAGCCGGCTGCTGTTGCGCGGACTGTGCTTCGCGATCGTCGACGAGGCCGACAGCGTACTCATCGACGAGGCCAATACCCCGTTGATCATCACCCGCAAGCTGCCCAACGAGGATTCTCCCGAAACCTACAGCGACGCCCTGTACCTCGCATCGCTGTTGAGACCGGAGCGGGATTACCGCGCCGATGCCCGCCGGCGCGCGGTCGAGCTGACCGTGTCCGGCGAGGATTGTCTCGAAGAGCAGATACAGAACCTGCCCCGCCTGTGGAGCAACGAACGCAAGCGTCTGGGGCTGGTGCGCCAGGCGCTGACGGCGTTGCTGTTCTACCAGCGCGATCGCGATTACCTGGTGGAAGACGGCCAGGTACAGATCATCGACCAGTCTACCGGGCGCCGCATGCCGGATCGGGCCTGGGAGCAGGGCCTGCAGCAAATGATCGAGGCCAAGGAGGGGTGCCTGATCAGCGAACATCGCGAACCGCAGGCCCGCATCAGCTACCAGCGTTTTTTCAGCCGTTACCTGCGCCTTTGCGGCACTTCCGGCACGCTCGGCGAAGTGGGAGCCGAGTTGCGCCGCGTCTACGGCCTCGAGCTGCGCAGGGTGGCGCCCAACCAGCCCTGCAAGCGAATCAACTACGGCACCCGGATTTACCGGGATGCCGAGGTTCAGAAAGCCGCCCTGATCGAACGCGTCGGTCGGATCCACAGTGTCGGTCGGCCGATCCTGATCGGTACCTGTTCGGTCGAAGACTCGGAACGCGTTTCGAGCTGGCTGCGCGAGGCCGAATTCGAGCACCGGGTCCTGAATGCGAGACAGGACAGGGAAGAAGCCGAAATCGTCGCCGCCGCCGGGCAAAAGGATGCGATTACCGTGGCTACCAACATGGCCGGGCGAGGTACGGATATCGCCCTCGGCAACGTGGTCGAGGCACTCGGCGGGCTGCATGTCATCGCCACCGGCCTCAATCCGTCGCGGCGCCTGGATCGGCAATTATTCGGCCGTTGCGCGCGCCAGGGCGATCCTGGCAGCGCGGAAGCCATCCTGTCGTTGCGGGACGAGACGCTGGTTTCCTGTATCGGCGGCCTGATTCCGGGAATCATGAAAATGTTCGTCGGCAGCCGCGACGCGGTGCCGGCAATGGTCGCAAAACCGCTGTTGCGCCTGGCGCAGCGCCGCTACGAGACGAGGCAACGCCGTATTCGCAAGGCCCTGATCAAACAGGACAAGCGGCTGCGCCGGACACTGGCATTTTCGGGGAGATTCGAATAATGAAAACGCAAGCCTTTCTTGCTCTGTACTTCGACCGCCGCGGCCGTCGCCTGTTCGGATCCGTGGCCTGGTTGCTGAGCGCGGTCCTCGGTCTCGCTTCCGGCAACGCGGCAGCCGCCGAACTCGATTGCCTGGTGAAGCCGCAAATGTACGTCGAGGTCAGCAGCCCGGTAATTTCGATTCTCGAGGAGATGCTCGTCGAAACCGGCGACATGGTGAAAAAGGGACAGCCGCTGGCGAGGCTCGAAGCCTCGGTCGAAAAGGCGAAGGTCAAGCTGGCCGGGCTGCAGGCGGATTCGACCAGTGAAATCGAAAACCGCAAGGAGCAGGTTAGATACGCGAAGCAATACTTTCGGCGCATGCAGGAATTGCTGGCGCAGAACTCGGTATCACAGTACGAGGCCGACAAGGCGCAGACCGAGCTCGCGCTGGCGCAGATCGAACTCAACCGGGCCCGCGAGAATCGGCGCATTGCCCAGGTCAATTACGAGCTGGCCAAATCGCAGCTCGACCTGCGCACCATCTACAGCCCGATCGACGGCGTCGTCGTCGACCGCTACGCGATGGTCGGCGAATCGGTCGAGGGGCGCAGTATCATGAAGCTCGCCCAGGTCGATCCCCTGAAAGTCGAATTGATCGCGCCCACCGAGTACTTCGGATTGATCAGTCAGGGTATGGAGGTCGAAATATACCCGGAGCAGCCGGCCAACCAGTCATTTATCGCCACGGTTACCATCGTCGATCAACTGATCGATCCGGCGAGCGGCAGTTTTACGGTACGCATGGAGTTGCCCAACCCGGACGACAAGCTGGTCGGCGGCGTCAATTGTCTCGCCCGCTTCGATTTCGACACCCCGGCACCAGCCGCCAACGACGTCTACAGCTCGCTGCCCGATTCGGTGGTAAAGGACTAGCCCTGCGTTTATGAACAAGCCGATCAAACATTCCCGGCACAACTCCAGGCTCATCCTCGAAGAGATGGAGCAGCGGCGCCTGTTTTCGGCCGGCGCCGAGGGTTTGATCGCTTCCGTGGACGAGCCCGGGACCGACCCGCTTTACGCCGATCTCGATGCCGGCAAGCAGGCCGATACCGAGACCGGCAGCGCGCTGGCGGCCGAGGAACAAAGTCACGAGGTCGTGTTCATCGACGCCGGTGTCGACAATTACCAGATGCTGGTCGACGATATCCGCGCCAACATGGACTCCAGCCGCGATCTCGAGGTCCTGGTGCTGGATCGAGATCGGGACGGGATCGAGCAGATTTCGCAATACCTGAAAGAATACAAGGATCTGGACGCGGTACATATCATATCCCACGGCAGCGACGGAAGTATCGAACTCGGTAATACCCGGCTCGATAGCGACAGCCTGGAGGCGAACAATCTCAGCATCGCGCTGTGGGCCAACGCGTTTACCGATATCGGCGATATTCTTATATACGGCTGCGACCTCGCGGCCACCGAAACCGGCCAGGGTCTGATCGACGAGCTCGGCGCCCTGACCCTGACCGACGTCGCGGCCTCCGACGATCTGACCGGCGCCGGCAGTCAGGGCGGCGACTGGCTGCTGGAGTACCGCGCCGGAACCGTCGAGAGCAAGATCGCGGTGAGCGCCGATCTGCAGCAGGATTACCAGCATACGCTGGCGACCTACACGGTTACCACGCTGGCGGATTCCGGCGCCGGTTCGCTGCGCCAGGCGATCATCGACGCCAACGCCAGCGGTACCGACGATACGATCGAATTTGCCGTCAGCGGCACGATAACCCTCGGCACCAGCGGCTTGCCGACAATCAGCGACAAGGTCAATATCGATGCCACGACCGCGCCGGGATACGCGGGCGAGCCGCTGATTACGCTGGACGGCAGCGCAACCGGCAGTACGACCAACGGCTTCAGGGTGGGCCCCGACGCCGACGGCAGCAGCATCAGCGGGTTCGCGATCGTCAATTTCCCCAACACCGGTATCCGCATCGAACCGGGCGCCGACAACGTCAGCATTACTGACAACTGGATCGGCACCACCGGCACCGGTACCACCGGCGACGGCAATCTCAGCCACGGCATCATCGTTCGCGGCGCGAATACGATCATTACCGGTAAC
>JASFKL010000408.1:0-3356 GCA_050118655.1 Gammaproteobacteria bacterium
ACGGCGGCGACGTGCGCCGCCTGCTGGTGCTGTTCAATGCCTCGGCCGAGACGCAGGACTTCGAATTGCCGGTCTACGACGGCGGCTGGCGACTGATCGTCGACAGCGTCGAACCCGGCAGGGCGAAACTGTCCGAACCCCGCGAGGTCGAATCGCCGTACAGGCTGGAACCGCGCTCGATCCACGTTTTAACCGCCCGGGGCAAAGTCTGATTCCCGGTTAATCAACGAGAGAAGCACTGAATGAGTTCGAATCAATCTCCTTCCGTCAAATCCAACAACCGGGTCAGGGTCGACGTCGACCTGCAGCGGCATCTCGAGCTTACCCTCGGCAAGGAACGCTCCCTGGAGTCGCACTATTACATGTATCGTGCTCTCGCACTGACACTGCGCGATCAGATGGTCGAGCACTGGCGCGATACCCGCGAGCGCTACCGCTTGCAAAAGCCCCGCCGCGTCAGTTACCTGTCGCTGGAGTTCCTGATGGGGCGGAGCCTTAACAATGCGCTACTAAACCTCGGCCTCGACGACGAGGTACATGCCGCGCTCGAGCGTTATGCCTGCGAACTCGAGGAACTCGAGCGCGAGGAACCGGACGCCGGTCTCGGCAACGGCGGTCTCGGCCGGCTGGCGGCCTGTTTCCTCGACAGCTGTGCGTCGCTGGAAATCCCCGTCACCGGCTATGGACTGCGCTATCACTACGGCATGTTTCACCAGCAGATAAACCACGGCTACCAGATCGAGTGTCCCGACACCTGGCTCCGGAACGGTAATCCCTGGGAGATCGAAAGCCCCGAAAATACCAAGCGCATCCGGTTTTACGGGCGCAGCGAGCATTCCACCGGCGACGGCGGCCGGCTCGTCGTGCGCTGGGTCGATACCCAGGACGTGCTCGCGGTACCCTACGACACGCCGGTGCCGGGATATCATAACGACACGGTCAACACGCTGCGGCTGTGGACCGCCGAGGCCACCGACGAGTTCAATCTCGAGGAATTCAATGCCGGCGGTTACTCGGACGCAGTCGCCGCCAAGAACGGCGCCGAACATATCACCATGGTGCTCTATCCGAACGACCAGAGCGAGGCGGGCAAGGAACTGCGCCTCAAGCAGCAGTATTTTCTCGCCTCGGCGAGCCTGCAGGACGTGCTGCATCGCTGGGTCGACCGCAACGGCGAGGATTTCACCGAGTTCGCCGAGCGGAACGTTTTTCAGTTGAACGATACCCATCCGACGATCGCGATCGCCGAATTGATGCGCCTGCTGCTCGACGATTACGACTTCGAGTGGCAACAGGGCTGGGACATCATCACCCGCACCATGGCTTATACCAATCACACCCTGTTGCCGGAGGCCCTCGAGACCTGGCCGGTATCGCTGTTCGAAACCCTGTTGCCGCGGCCGCTGGAAATCATTCGCGAAATCAACGTCTGGTTCCTCGAGCGTGTCGAGCAGCAATGGCCGGGCGATCAGGATCGTCGCGAACGCATGTCGATCATCAGCGGCGGCGATCACCCGATGGTGCGCATGGCATACCTGGCGATCGTCGGCAGCCGCGCGGTCAACGGCGTCGCGGCATTGCACACGCAGCTGCTCGAGCAGGGCCTGTTCCGCGACTTTTACGAGCTCTGGCCGGAGAAATTCGTCAATGTAACCAACGGCGTAACGCCGCGACGCTGGCTGTCGCATTGCAATCCGGGTCTCAGGGATTTACTCTCGGAGAGCATCGGCGACGGTTGGGTTTGCAATCTCGACGAACTCGAAAAGCTCCGACCGCTGGCCGATGACGCGGGCTTCCGCGGGCGATTCATGGCGGTCAAGCAGGCCAACAAGGCCGCGCTCGCAGGGCTGGTCGAAGAGCGCTGCAGGGTCGAATTCGATCCGCAGATGATGTTCGACGTGCAGGTCAAGCGCATCCATGAATACAAGCGTCAACTGCTCAACGTGCTGCACCTGGTGCATCTCTACGACCGCATTTGCTCGGGTCGAACCGAGGGTCTCGCGCCGCGCTGCGTGCTGATCGGCGGCAAGGCCGCTCCGGGTTATTTCATGGCCAAGCTGATCATCAAGTTGATCAACAATGTCGCCGCGGTCATCAACGGCGACAGTCGAGCAAGATCCTGGCTGAGGGTCGCGTTTCTTCCCGATTACGGGGTCAGCGCGATGGAGCGTATCTGCCCCGGGACCGATCTGTCGGAACAGATTTCGACCGCTGGCAAGGAGGCCTCCGGTACCGGCAACATGAAGTTCATGATGAACGGCGCGGTAACCATCGGTACGCTCGACGGCGCCAATATCGAAATCCGCGATGCTGTCGGAGAGGATAACTTTTTTCTCTTCGGCCTGAATGCCGAGCAGGTGATCGAGCTGCGCGCCGATTACGATCCCGCTGCCATCATCGACCACGACGAGGATTTTTCACGGGTCATGAAGATGCTGCAGGATGGTCTTTTCAACGACTCGGAGCCGGATATCTTCGATCCCGTAATCGAGGCGATACGCAACCCCGGGGATCTGTGGATGACCGCGGCTGATTTCAGGTCTTATGTCGATGCGCAGCACCGCGCCGGGAAAGCCTTTGCCGACCGCGAGCATTGGGCCCGGATGGCGGTCCTCAATACCGCGAGCAGCGGCATGTTTTCCAGCGACCGATCGATCCGCCAGTACCGGGACCGGATCTGGAATCCGTCTCGCGACGACTAGCCGGATTCGTCTTCGCGTGCCCAGCCCGATGCGGGGAGTTGCTCGTCGGCGTGTAGCCAGCTGACTTTTTCGTCGAGGAAACTGTGGTCTTCGGGCGGCAATGAGCCGGGATCGTCGAATAATCCCAGGTGCAGGTGAATTTCGTCGCTGCGCTCGGCAATTTCGTAGGATACCGGCGAGCCGCACTGCCCGCAGAAACTGCGGGTTACGCCGTCGTCGGAGCCGTAGCGGCTGGGCAGGGTGCCGGTGAACACCACCTGCTCGGGGCGAAATCCCGCGAAGGTCGTCATTACCGAGCCCGTGGCCCGGCGGCAGGATTCGCAGTGACAATGACCGACCCAGTCGGATTTACCGGTTATCTCGAAGCTGACCGCGCCGCAATAGCAATGACCGGTTAATTTTGTTTCGCTCATGAGACACCTCCTTTCAGAGCCTCATGGTAAACCCGGGGATGCGTCGAGTCGATAAAAGATCAGCCTCGAAGCTTCTTCTCGCCGCCGCGGCCGCGGCAATATCCGGTCACTTGGATTTGGATTGAAGGACGAAGGCTTCGAGTTTCTTGTCGATGCCGAGCACGTGCAGCCTGAGCCACTCGGAGAGAAAATCCGACAGCGAAACCTGCAGCGATTCGTGCATCGACGGGTCGGTTTCCAT
>JASFKL010000409.1:0-3356 GCA_050118655.1 Gammaproteobacteria bacterium
GCCCTGGCTACACGGGCTGTCGATTCTGCTGCTGCTGACCCTGTTCTGGGAGATCTGGCGCGAATTGCTGCAGCCCCTGCTGCGCCTGTGCGACTGGGCCGATCTCATGCGCGGCGTCAATCTGGAGGCCCGGATCACACTACCCCCGGATAGCGAGTTCAACGAACTTGCGCGCGATATCAACGAACTCGGCAACATGATCAAGAATCTCTCGCGCGATACCGAGATCCAGCTGCAAAAGCACACCGATCACATCACCCGGGAATCTCGCTCGCTGGCGATACTTTACGATGTGGCCTCGAGTATCAGCATTTCGCGGGATCTCGGCGAACTGTTCGAAAAATCGCTGCAGTCGCTATGTAGTAACCTGAACGCCAATGCCGGCATCATTCGCCAGTTCAAAGGCAAGAACAAGAAGGACATCGTCGCTTCCTACGGCGATATCAATCATACCTTCCTCGCCGGCGCCGACCGTTTTTTACCCATCCAGTATCCCTTCGACGACATCAAGCTGGACCGCATCTACCGCGTCGACCGGATCGACCACGCGCTCGTGTTCGGACCCGAAAACGGCCTGCCGAAAAAGCAGTTACGGGTGCTTTCGATACTGCTGCAGCACCGCCGGAGCGTGCTCGGGGCGATTCATTTGTTTTTTCCGGACGATTCCGCGCTCGAACTCGAAAGTTACAGCGACCTGCTGCTCAGTATCGGCCAGCATCTCGGCAGCGCGGTCGAAAAATTCCGCCTGCTCGCGGAGGAGAGCGAATTGCGGGTCATGCAGGAACGTACCCGGATGTCGCACGAACTCCACGACTCCCTGGCGCAAACCATCGCCAGCCTGCGCATCCAGATACGGGTCATCGACGAAACCTTTCATTCCGACGACGAAAAAAGTATCTGGCAACAGATGGAGCGCATCGAGTACACCATCGACCAGGCCAACAATCAGCTTCGCGAGTTGATTGCGCATTTCCGCGTGCCGATCAACGAACAGGGACTGGTCGCGTCGATCGAGGAAACGATTCGCCGCACCAAGCAGGAAGCCGGCATCCCGATTTACTTCCAGTGCGAGTGGCCGCCGCAAACCTTTTCCCCGGAAGTGGAGCTCAACGTGCTGCGTATCGTGCAGGAGTGCCTGGTCAATGTTCGCAAGCACGCCGAGGCGCAGGTGGTTCGCGTGCTGCTGATCCGCCGCGACGGCAGCAACGTGGTAATCATCGAAGACGACGGCATCGGCTTCGACGAGGCATCCATCGTCTCCGAGGGCGGCCGCCGGCTCGGCCTCGAAATCATACGCGACAGGGCGCGCCAGATCGGTGCCGAAATCGATATCGAAAGCGAGCCCGGGGACGGCACGCGCATCCACCTGCAGTTTCGCCCAGAGGGCGAAGACCTGCTGCTGAAATCGACGGGCTGAGTTGGCCAGGCGGATTTCTCTTTCGCGAGCGGCACGGCTGGTAGGCGTCAAGCGCGGTACCTTGCAGCAGAAAATTCGTGCCGGCGAACTCCAGACTTTCGAGGGAGAAATCCTGCTCGCCGACCTGTTGCACGCTTACCCCGACGCGCGGGTCGAGGATACGAGCATGCTCGAGCGGGTCGAGCAGATCATCGAACAGGCGACCTTCATCAATCCCGAGCGCGGCGCCTACAAACCCGACCGGCTCGCGCTGACGACCCGCATCATGTCGCTGGGCCGGGAGTTGTCGCGCCACAAGCGTCTGCTCGGCGCCTATCGCGAACTGACCGCCGAGCTGAGCGGGAAAATCGACCAGTTGTCGGCCGCACCTGACGCACCCGGGCAGTTGAAAGCCTGGCTCGAACAGGCCGAGGCCAAGATTGCCGAAGAGAATGCTACAATCGACCAATCGCTAATCAACGAAACATTTCTACGTGTTATGTCGGCACAGGCAACCGTCATTCCGAGCGGCCACGAGTTTTTTGTCGAGGGCGCAGAATCGATACTCGAAGCGGGACTGCGGGGCGGCCTGGCGCTCAACTACGGTTGCAGCAACGGCAACTGCGGCCTGTGCCGGATCCGCGTGGTATCCGGCGAGGTACGCAAGATCCGCCACCACGATTTCGCGCTGAGCGAGGCCGAGAAGGGCCTGGGCTATGTCCTCGGTTGCTGCAATACCGCGCTCTCCGACGTCGTGCTCGAGGCCGACGAAGCCAGCAGCACCGGCGATATCCCGGTCCAGCGAATACCGGTAAGAATCAAGAAAATCGATAACCCCGACGGCGAGGTGCTCATCGTCAGCACCCGCACTCCGCGCACCAGCCGGCTGCGCTTTCTCGCCGGCCAGGGGGCTACCCTGTCCATCGGCGATGTCGGTTCTGGTTTTTACCCGATCGCAAGCTGCCCCTGCGACGATATGAACCTGCAATTTCACATCGCCCGCAACCCCCGGGATCCGCTGGCGAGCTACCTGGGCGAATCCGCGCGCAGTAATGAAACCGTTAATCTCGAGGGACCCGTGGGGTCCTTCGTATTGAATGAAAATTCACCCAATTCCCTGGTTTTCATCGCCGGCGGGATCGGCTTCGCGTCGATCAAGGGCCTTATCGAGCATGCCATGGCGCTCGACGTCGCGGAAAAAATCTACCTGTTCTGGATTGCCGAGGACGGCACCGCGCATTACCTCAGCAACCTGTGCCGGGCCTGGAACGACGCCTTCGACAACTTCGAGTACCTGCCGATCGAGGATTCTGCCGACGGCCGCCTCGAGACGGCGATCGACGCTGCCCTGGATTCGCAAAACCCCGCGGCTTTCGATTATTATTTCTGCGGCGGCGACGGTCTGCGCGCCCGGATAGAACGCTTTGCCGATGCGCGGGGAATTCCGAATAACCAACTGCTTTGCCAGACCAGCCAGCCCTCGGGGATAACGGAATGAGTTTGAAAGTATTATTAATCGACGATCACATGTTGTTTCGGGAAGGCCTGATCAGCCTGTTACAGCGCCGTAATATCGAGGTACTCGCCGCGGTCGGCGACGGCAACGAGGGTATTCGCCTGGCCCAGGAACTGAATCCCGATATCGTGCTGCTCGACAAGCGCATGCCGATTATCGACGGGATCAGCGTGCTCAAGCATCTGAAAAAGCTCGGTCTCGAGATGCCGATCGTGATGCTGACCACGAGTTCCAACGAGCAGGACCTGCTCGACGCTCTCAAGGCGGGTGCCAGCGGTTACCTGCTCAAGGATATGGAGCCGGACGGGCTGGTCGCCGCCCTGCGCGATATCGATGCCGGCAAGACCGTGGTGGCGCCGCCGCTGACCTCGGTGCTGGTACGTTTCGTCAAGGGCGACATGACCGTGTCGCAAAGCAAGGGGCCGTTCAGCGAACTCACCCCGC
>JASFKL010000410.1:0-3356 GCA_050118655.1 Gammaproteobacteria bacterium
GCTGGCGCAGGCTCGAGCGCCGGTAGATCGAGCGCAGCGCGATCGCGGCGTGGAACAGGAACGAACCGTAAAGCAGCACCAGCCCGGGGAGGGTTTGAAAAACCGCGCCGACGGTTTTCCGGTATGCCTCGGCGGTCTCGATCGAAACGATGCCGAACGCGTGGTTGACCAGGTGCTGCAGCACGTAGGCCGCGAGCACCAGTCCGCTGGCGAGGCGTAGTCGGGATTCGATCAATTTCATAGCCGCGCATTAAAGCAGAAAACCGGAATTCGATATATCATGTCGCAATTACCGGGAGGAGGTTCCCAGGATGCAACGATTACTGTTGATTCTCATGCTTGCCCTTTTCTGCCCGGGCAAGGCCGCGGCGCAGGACGTGACGCGCGAGATAACGCGGGTGACCTTCGACGTGTATCGCTTTCAGAACCAGTACCACGTCAACATGTTCGTCATTACCGGCAACGGCGTGGTGGTCACCGATCCGATCAACGCCGAGGCGGCGGCATGGCTGAAAGCGGAAATCGAAAAGCTCACCGACCAGCCGATTACCCACCTGATCTACAGCCACAGCCACTTCGATCACGCTTCCGGGGGCACCGGGTACGGCGACGTGTCCAACGTGATCGCGCAGCGCAACGCGCCCGAAGACATCGACCTGGTCGAGCCGACGATACGCTTCGACGAAGAACTCAGTTTCGACGTCGGCGATAAAACCTTCGAACTCACCTATCTCGGACCCGGTCACGGCACCGACCTGATCGCTATCGTGGTGCGTCCCGACGATGTGGCTTTCGTGGTCGACGCGGTCAGTTCGAAACGGCTTTTCTATCGCGACTTTGCGGGCGCCCGTATCGACGACTGGATCGCGCAGGTGCGCAAGGTCGACAGCCTCGATTTCGATATTCTGCTCGGCGGCCACGGCCCGGTCGGCGTCAAGCGCGATGTCGGCCTCGGCCTCGCCTACCTGGAAGAATTGCGCGCCGCGGTGCTGAAGGGTCTCAGGGCCGGCAAGTCGGTAGACGAACTGAAGCGCGAGGTGACCATGGAGAAGTACAGCGACTGGCAGTCCTACGACCAGTGGCGTGCGCTCAACGTCGAGGGCATGGCGCGCTACCTTCTCGAAACCGGTACGGTGGAGTAGCAATGGAGTCGAAATTTGCGCAACGGCGGGGTATCGATCGGCGGGGCGGGAACCGCCCGATGAAATACGGCTGTATGCTGATGCTGGTTGCTATCCTCGCCGGTTGTGCCGCCCGCGTCGAGCCGCTGGTCGAGCCCCCGGTGCTGAGCGGTAGGATAACCGGCAGCATCACTTACCGCGAGCGCATCGCGCTGCCGCCCGATGCCGTGCTGCAGGTCGCCCTGCTGGATGTTTCGCGCATGGACGTCGCGGCGACGCTGATCGCCGAGAAAACCCTCGTTCCGGAGCAGGGCGTGCCGATCCCGTTCGAGCTCGACTACGATCCGCTGCTTATCGACTCGCGCCTGGTCTACGCGGTGCGCGCGACCATCAGGCACGACGATAATCTGTTATTCGTGACCGATACGCACTACCCGGTGCTGACCCGTGGGCACGGCGAAAAAGTCGACCTGGTGCTCAAGCGCAGCGGCGGCGGTGCCGCCGCGATTGCCGATGCCGAGCTTACCAATACCCGTTGGCTGTTGAGGACGCTGGGCGAGGTCAAGGTGGAGATCGATCCGGATCAGCGCGCGCCTTTCCTGCAGTTCGAAGACAAAACCGGCAGCAACATCGCGCACGGCTATTCGGGCTGCAACAGCTTTACCGGCGGATACCTGGTGGCCGGTTCGGTGCTCAGCTTCGACAAGCTGTTGTCGACCATGCGGGCCTGCCCGGACATGCAAATCGAAGACCGGTTCCTGGATGCGCTGCAACAGACCCGGAGCTATCTGATCGAAAGCAACTGGCTGATCCTCTCCGGGCCCGACGGAGAACTGGCGACCTTCGAGGCCTGGTACGAGTAGACGCTCAGGGCTCGTACGCACTGAGCGGGGTCGGACCACGATAACTCGTTGAGTTCATTCCAGTTTCATATAAAATTTGACCACTGAAAGCTCTTGGAAGGGCTTTTTTACCGGCAAAAACACTACTTCAAGGAGGAAGAGCCATGCCGCGTGCCAATCGCCACTTCTTGCCAGGATATATCTGGCATATCACGCATCGCTGCCATAAAAAAGAATTTCTGCTTCGGTTCGCAAAGGATCGAAGACGTTGGATATACTGGTTGTTCCAGGCCAGGAAGCGCTTTGGGTTGAGCGTTTTGAACTATATGGTCACTTCCAATCACGTTCATTTGCTGGTTAAAGACGGTGGGAAAGGCGAGATACCCCGTAGCATGCAACTTGTGGCAAGCCGTACCGCGCAGGCATACAACCGGAGAAAATCACGCAACGGAGCCTTCTGGGAGGATCGCTATCACGCTACCGCCGTGCAGACCGACGATCACCTTTCGAAGTGTCTGGTCTACATAGATCTGAACATGGTGCGTGCCGGGATCGTGCGTCATCCCGGGGATTGGCCCCATTGCGGTTTCCACGAAATTCAACAGGCGCCGGCGAAGTTTCGAATCATCGATCAAACTGCACTGCTCGATATCTTTCGCGTTGAATCGATTGACAGGTTGCGCGCCTTGCACCTGAACTGGATTAGTGTCGAATTATGCCGAACTGATGCGCAAGGACGCGATCCTCGGTGGACCGAAAGTATTGCGGTTGGGCAAGGTGAATTTGTGGAAAATTTTAAACACGGGCTCGGTTGCAGGGCTCCGGGGCGGCAAGTGATCGAACTTGACGGGGGATATCAATTGAAGGAAGCGCCGGTCCCGTATATCCGAAAACGAGGCTAAAAAGGGCTGTTTAAGGCGAAAAATCCACCGTTTTCAATGTCATTTTACAGCAATATCAGCAACTTACCGTGGTCCGACCCCAAACGCGACTGGCGACCTTCGAGGCCTGGTACGAGTAGACGCTCAGGGCTCGTCGGGCGCTCCCTTGCTCTGGCCTTCCCCCTCGCGGTCGATCGCCGCGGCGGCGGCCTCGGCCGCGCCTTGCGGCGTGGTCGCCTCGACCAGCACGCGTCGCGGTGCGAAGTGAATGCCTTCTTCCTCGAAGACCCGCTGAATGCGCGTGAACGCCTCGCGCCGGATCAGGTATTGCTGCCCGGGCACGGCGGTAAACTTGCAGCGGATGATCAGCGCCGAATCGTCCATGCGGTTGACGCCCTGTGACTTGAGCGGCGCGAGCAGCAAGGGTCCGAAGGTTTCGTCTTCCATGAGATCCTGGCCGATCTTCTTGATGATCTTGCGGACCTTTTCGATATCGGTTTCGAAGGGGATGC
>JASFKL010000411.1:0-3347 GCA_050118655.1 Gammaproteobacteria bacterium
GGAAGTGGTGCGCGAACTGGCCGCGCATGTCGACATGCAAATGTACCTGCACTGTCCCTCGGACCAGTACTGGGCAGATCTCGAAAGCGAAAAACGCAAATCGCGGCGGCAATCGACACACCCGGGGCAACAGGACCTGTTCGATGCCGGCAACGAACTGCTCGCCTCCTGGGGACGCCTCGGGCAGGTCTTCCAGGACCAGTTGCTCGAGCAGGGCGCCGACGTCGCGACCGACATCGACCTGTTCAGCGTCCCCGACGGCGGCAGCCTGCTGGGACAATTGCAGCGCTCGATCTTTTCTCTCGAGGCGAAACCCCGGCTGCAAACCACGGACGATTCGATCAGCCTGCACGTCTGCCACAGCGCAATGCGCGAATGCGAGGTTCTGAAGGACCGCCTGCTGGACATGCTCGAGAAAGATCCGCTGCTGAACCCCGAAGATATCCTGGTAATGATTCCGGACATCGCCGGCTATGCGCCTTATATCGAGGCGGTGTTCCAGCAGCAAGCGGTGCCCTTTAATGTTTCCGACATTTCCCTGGCCGACGAACACCCGCTGGTGATGACCTTCCTGCAATTACTGGAGTTGCCTGCCAGCCGTTTCACGCAGAGTGAAATCCTGTCGCTGCTCGATAACGAGGCCCTGCAACTGCGTTTCGAATTCGACGCCGCGGCGATCACGCAAATCCACCGCCTGGTCGAACAGGGCCATACGCGCTGGGGTATCGATGCGAGACACAAGTCGAATTTCGGCCTGCCGGCGACCGTGGGCAACACCTGGCAACAGTTGGGCGAGCGTTTTTTCGCCGGCTTCGCACTCGCCGGCGACGACCTGTGGCGAGGGATTTCGCCACTGGCCGCCGAAGACGACTCCGGTGGTGTCGCGATGGGACGATTCTGGCACTTCCTCGATCGCTTGAACCGCTGGCGCGAGCGTCTCTCCGGCGCCCGCGGAGCGAGTCAATGGCAATCCCTGCTGATGCAACTGCTGGACGATTTTTTCGTCGAACCGGATCCGCGCGAATCCAGGTTGCAACAGATCCGCGACGCGATCAGCCGGATCGGCGAAGCCGGCGCTAGCGAGATATCCCCCGATTTGCTGGCTTACCTGATGCAGCGGCTGCTGAAAACCAGCGAGCAGAGCGGGCAACTCTATTCCGGGGGAATAACTTTCTGCGGCATGCGCCCGATGCGCAGCATCCCGTTCGGCGTAATCTGTCTGCTGGGGATGAATCACGGCGCCTTTCCGCGCCGCGACCCGCCCAGCGATTTCGAAATCATCGCCGCCGAACCGCGCTCGGGAGACCCCAGCCGCCGGCTCGAAGACCGTTACCTGATGCTCGAAACCCTGCTTTGCGCGCGACAGAAACTTTACCTCAGCTATACCGGCCGCAGCCTCAAGGACAACAGCGAGATACAGCCCTCGGTGCTGGTCCAGGAATTGCTCGACTTCATCGACACGCACTTCGATGCCGAAGAAGACGACACCCGGCCGGGGGCGGGCCGACCGAGCGCGGCGCTTACCCGGGTACACCCCATGCAGGCCTTTTCAGCCGCCAATTTCAGCGGCGAGGGGTTCAGCTACAGCGATTACTGGTGCAGGGTCGCGCGGCGGATCGAGGCCGGCGGCAATTCCCCGTCACGCCCGTGGCCGAATCGGGCGCTGGCTTCCAGCGAGCACGGCACTTCGATCGAGCTCGCGCAATTGCGACGATTCGTCGCCGATCCGGTAAAGTACTTTTTTCGCCAGCGCCTGGGGATAGACCTGCAAGGCGAGGACCAGACCGAAGACGACGAGCCCTTCGAACTGTCGGGACTCGAGGCCTGGCAGATCAAGGCGCGACTCGCGGCCGACAGGCTTGCCGGGCGTGACGACGGTATCGAGCGCCTGCACGCCGAGGGCTTGCTCGCGCACGGACATGCGGCCGATACCCAGGTCGAGCGAATTCGCGAGGATCTTTCGGACTCGCTGCATGCGCTGGACGATTACACCGGGATCTCGAAACAGGGCCTGCCGGTGAGAATCGATCTCGACGCCGGCAACCGGCTGGAAGGATCGATCGTCGACTATTATCCGGGCAAGGGCCTGATGGGGTGCCATGCAGGCAAGTTCAAGGGCCGCTATCTGCTGTCGCTGTGGATCGATCACCTCGCGATCTGCGCCGGCGGGGCCGATACGCCGAGCGTCCTGATCACGCAGGACAAGCGCTGGCGGATCCCCGCACTTCCGGCAGCGGACGCGCGCGCGCAACTGGCGGATTACTGTGCGCTATATCGCCGCGGCCTCGAGTTGCCGCTGCCGGTATTTCCCGAGGCCAGCTACCACTGGGCGCGCACGCCCGATCGCGACCGCGCCCTGGCGGGCGCTTTACGGCCCTGGCAGAATTCCCGCGCCAGCGGCGGCGACATCCTGAATCCCTACCTGCAGCTGGTACTGCAGGCCGGGCATCGGCTGCCGTTCGACGATCCGGAGTTCGACGATTGCGCACGCCGCCTCTATGCCCGCCTGCTCGACGAGGCCAGCGACCGATGACCCGCCAACCGACTCTCGATGCGCGTACCAGCCTTGCCATGGATCTGTCCGGCATGCGCCTGATCGAGGCCAGCGCCGGGACCGGGAAAACCTACACCATCGCCAACCTGTATTTGCGCCAGGTGCTCGCCGGCAGGGCGCCATCCGAGATCCTGGTGGTCAGCTTCACGAACGCGGCAACCGACGAATTGCAGCAGCGAATCCATGCCCGCCTCTACCAGGCCCAGCGAGCGTTCGCCGGCGGGCAACGCCTGGACGACGAGTTCCTCGAGCTGCTGTCGCAAGCACATGACGGCGCCGATGCGGAAGAGCGGTTGCGTCAGACCGGTTGCCTTCAACGCGCCCTGCGCAGCATGGACGAGGCGATGATCTCGACGATTCACGGATTTTGCCACGCCGCATTGCAGGACCACGCCTTGCTCAGCAACCGCCAGTTCGAGTCCGAGCTTACCGGCGACGACGACGAATACTGGAACCAGGCGCTCAAGGACTGGTGGCGGGAGACGACTTATCCGCTCGGGGAACCGGAGTGGGCCCTGTTCAGCCAGGCGGTACCGAAACTGTCGACATTGATAAAGTGGCAAACCCGATTGCGCCAGCATCCGCACGACCGGGTGATCCCGGCGATCGACGAACCGCTGGCGCGACTGCTGCAGGAAAACCGCCTGGCCGAACCCGGCGCCGAGAACTTCGATTACCTGTTGAACGGGCTGCGCGCCCGGGCCCTCGGCGAGGCTCACGACTATTCCCGCAAGCGGGTCGAGGCGGCCAAGTACAGGCGCGCCGAACTGTCTTACCAGGATCAGCTGGAACT
>JASFKL010000412.1:0-3337 GCA_050118655.1 Gammaproteobacteria bacterium
GATAGACATGTTCGCGAGGCGTCGCCAGGAGCCACAATGCCTGTCGGAGTCGAGACGAGTTCCTTTTAACCTGCGAGGCACTGCGGCAGTCGTCCTTACTCCGAGCGACGCGGCTCGAATTCCTCCGGTCGACCCATGCCGCGGCAGCCGATACGCGCGGCTGGCCGCGCGATTCACTCGAGTGCGCAACCGGCGTGACCGGCGAGCCACGAGGACTCGACTGAAAGGGAGGACGAAATAAGGGCACACGATACCCCGGTGCCGAGTTGTCGACGATCGCCATTCAGGCTTGAATGTTCTCGTTTTTTTCTCTACACTCACTGAGAATAAAACGAGAAGGGTTCGCAGTATGCTGACTTCACAGGAACAAAAGACACTCCAGTTCATCCGCAATTACCTCGCGCAGCACGGCTATGCGCCGAAATTCAAGGAAATCGGCCTCGCCATCGGCGTCAATTCGCACGGCACGATTCACCGCTATGTGCAGGCGCTCGAAGACAAGGGGTATATCGATCGCGCCAAGGGGCACTCGCGCGGCATGTATCTCAAGGAACTGCCGCTGGTCAGCCCGCCGACGATTCCGCTGGCCGGCAAGATTGCGGCCGGCCTGCCGATCGAGGCGATCGAGGATCAGCAGGAATTGAACCTGGCCGAAATGTTCATGGGGCCCGAACTGTTCGCACTGCGCGTTACCGGCGATTCGATGATCGATGCCGGCATCCTCGACGAGGATTACGTGATCATCCGCAAGCAACCGACGGCCAACGACGGCGATATCGTGGTTGCGATGATCGACAAGTCGGAGGCCACGCTCAAGCGTTTCAAGCGCCGCGGCGAGGACCAGATCGCATTGATTCCGGAAAATCCCGACATGGAACCGATGATCTATCCCGCCGAGCGGGTCAGTATTCACGGCGTGCTGGTCGGGCAGTTGCGCAATTACCGCTAGCCGCGACGGCCAGCGGCTTATCGGATCAGGGCCGCAGCGTTTTCTGGATGATACGCAGCATGTCGGCCGTGATGCGCGGATTGGCCGCGACAACCTGGCCGTTGTCGAGAAAGTCGCCTTCTCCGGAGTAGTCGGTCACCAGGCCGCCGGCCTCGCGCACGATCAGCGCTCCGGCCGCCAGGTCCCAGGCCTTGAGTCCGGACTCCCAGTAGCCGTCGAGACGACCGGCGGCGACATATGCCAGGTCGAGCGCGGCCGAACCCGCGCGGCGAATGTCCCCGGCCGAGGTATAGAGCACTTTCAACAGCTTCATGAATTCGTCGACCTGCTCGGGATTGCGAAACGGGAATCCGGTCGCCAACAGCGTACCCTGCATGGTTTTTTTGCCTGCAACCCGGATCCGGCGGTTATTGAGCGTCGCGCCGGCACCGCGGCTGGCGGCGAATAATTCCTGCTTGAAGGGATCGTAGATCACGCCGTGCTGCAGCTTGCCGCGATGCTGGCAGGCAATCGATACCGCGTAGTGCGGGAAACCGTGTAAAAAGTTGGTGGTACCGTCCAGCGGATCGATGATCCAGCGGTACTCGGCATCGCTGTCGATCGCCGCCGATTCCTCGGCGATAATCCCGTGGTCGGGATAAGCCTTGCGCAATTCGTCGATGATCCGCGCCTCCGCCTCGCGGTCGACCTCGCTGACGTAATCGTTGGGCGCTTTTACTTCGACCTTCAAGTCGGGTAGCTTGTTGATTTTACGGGCGATAAAATCCCCGGCACGGTATGCCGCTCGAATCGCGATGTTGAGCATGGGTTGCATCGGGGATAATCGTTAAATCCGGAGAAGGCGCGCAGTCTAGCAAAGGGTCTGGGGATAGACCAGCGTTATACCCGCCCGCCGCAGGAGACTCGCTTGAAAGTCGAAAATATCAGAATCGTCATGGTCGGCACAACCCACCCCGGCAACATCGGTGCCGCGGCGCGGGCGATGCACAATATGACCTTCAGTCGGCTGGTTCTGGTCGACCCGCAATGTCCGGTCGGCGAAATCGCCTACGCTCGCGCATCGGGCGCAAACAGCCTGCTGGATGACCGGGAAACCTACCCCGACCTCGAATCTGCAATTGCCGGCTGCCATTGCACGATTGCGGCCAGCGCGCGGCGGCGGAGCCTCGACTGGCCCGAACTCGACCCCGGTCAAATGTCCGCGAAACTGCTCGATCTCGGCGACGATGGCGAGGCGGCGATCGTTTTCGGCCGCGAGCACTCGGGCCTGACCAACGAGGAATTGCAACTGTGCAACTTCATGGTCACGATACCGACCAACCCGGCGTTCAGTTCGCTCAACGTGGCCGCCGCGATCCAGGTACTCTGCTACGAGGTGTATCGTCAAACCGCAGAACCGCGCGAAAATCCGCGTATCGAGCCGCAGGACATGCCGGCTTCGAGCGGCGAAATGGAAGGTTACTTCGAACACTTGCAACAGGTGCTCGAGAGTAGCGGGTTCCTCGACCCGCAACAACCGGGGCTCATCATGCAGCGTTTGCGCCGGCTCTACCTGCGCAGCGAAATGACTCGCAACGAGATCAATATCCTGCGTGGCGTGCTGAGCGCGGTCCAATCACGCCGCGACTGACTGTTACAAAGCGTTACAATTCGTTACCTGTCCGAAAAGCTTCGCGGGCACCCGCGCCTTAAAATCTCCGCCGTCAACAAACAATGGAGATACCCATGAAACTTTCAACCAGGATCATCACCGCGGCCCTGCTGGTCGTCGGCAGCAGCAGTGCGGTTTACGCGTTCAGCAAGCACGGCGACTGGGGAATGACGACCCGGGAAAAGGCTGAATTCGTGACCGAGCGGGTCACCAGGAAGCTCGAGCTCGATGCCGCCCAGCAGCAAAATTTCAGTAACCTGGCAAACCTCGTCGCGGATATCGTCGCCGAGGCTCGCGCCAACAAGAGCGAGCAGTTCGAGGAATTGTCGGCATTGATCCAGGCGCCGAGTTTCGACCAGGCGCGCGCGCTCGAGCTGGTACAGCAAAAGACCAGCATGATCAATGAAAAAGCGCCGCAGGTGATCGCATCGCTGGGTGTTTTTCTCGACTCGCTTGACGGCGAGCAAAAGCAGCAGCTGGAGGAATTCATCGAACGCCGTCACGAGCACCACGGAAACCACCGGATGCATTAAGTGATTGCAAGCCTGCAACGCGGCTGTCCCCCGGGCAGCCGCGTTGTACAATACCCGCCCAGGCCGAGGACGGGCACGCGGATGCGTAAACTCTTATTGATCGACGACGACGAAAAACTCGCCGAACCCCTGCGCGAATATTTCGGCAGGTTCGATATGTCGCTGGAAAGCGAAACCCATCCGCTCAAGGGCATCGAACTGATT
>JASFKL010000413.1:0-3328 GCA_050118655.1 Gammaproteobacteria bacterium
TGATGAAGCAGTCCGACGTCAGCGATCAATTCGATATCAGCGAGGTCGGCCAGCGCAAGTTT
Source organism: Gammaproteobacteria bacterium (assembly GCA_050118655.1). Lineage (GTDB taxonomy): Bacteria > Pseudomonadota > Gammaproteobacteria. The sequence goes on from JASFKL010000413.1 coordinate 63, forward strand.
CTCTACTGGATCGAGCTCAAACCGCATGACAAGGGCCTCGAATATACGGATATCTATATCGGTCTCGAAGACGGGCGGGTCAAGGCGATGGAGTTGCAGGACCGTTTCGGCCAGAGTACGCAGATCGTCTTCGACAATCTCCGCCTCGGCGTGGTACACAATCCCGCGACTTTCAAATTCAAGCCGCCGCCCGGGGTGGATGTGTATGGAGTCGGAGGTTAATCGATAATTCGGACCGGACGCGGGGGACGGAGCCGGTATTCTTATGAACGATTTGTTCGCTGCCGAAAAGGCTTACGCGCCGCTTGCCGATCGCATGCGGCCGCGACGACTGGACGAGGTGTACGGCCAGGCTCACCTGCTCGCGCCGGGCAAGCCGCTGCGCCAGGCGATCGAGGCCGGCAAATTGCACTCGATGATTTTCTGGGGGCCGCCCGGCACCGGCAAAACCACGATCGCGCGCCTGATCGCCGAGTATTCGGATGCCAGCTTCATCACCCTTTCCGCGGTACTCTCGGGCGTCAAGGATATTCGCGAGGCGATCGCCCGGGCCCGCCAGTATTCGGGCCTTACGGTTTTGTTCATCGACGAGGTGCACCGCTTCAACAAGGCCCAGCAGGATGCTTTCCTGCCGCATATCGAGGACGGCACTATCCTGTTCGTGGGCGCGACCACCGAAAATCCGTCGTTCGAACTCAACAACGCCCTGCTGTCGCGCACCCGTACTTACGTGCTGAAGCCGATCTCCGCCGGGGATATCGAATCGGTGGTGCGGCGGGCGCTCGCCGACGAGGAGTACGGCCTCGGCAAGCTCGGCCTCGAGATCGACGCCGACGCGATGGAATTGCTCGTCCGCGCCGCCGACGGCGACGCACGGCGCGCGCTGACCTATCTCGAAATCGTCAGCGATCTGGTCGACGAGGGACGCATCGATAACGCGCTGATCGCCGAGATCGCACAGCAGGGACCGCGCCGCTTCGACAAGGGCGGCGACGTTTTCTACGAGCAAATCTCCGCGCTGCACAAGTCGGTGCGCGGTTCCGATCCCGACGCCGCGCTCTACTGGTTTTGCCGAATGATCGACGGCGGCTGCGATCCGGTATACATCGCCCGCCGGGTCGTCCGCATGGCGGTCGAGGATATCGGAATCGCCGATCCGCGCGGCCTCGAACTGTGTCTGAACGGCTGGCAGACCTATGAACGTCTCGGCAGTCCCGAGGGCGAGCTCGCGATCGCGCAGGGCGTCGTCTACCTCGCTTGCGCGGCGAAGAGCAATGCGGTTTACAGCGCGTACAAGCAGGCCATGCAGGACGCGCGCGATTCGGGTAGTCTCGAGGTGCCGCTGCGTCTGCGTAATGCGCCGACCCGTTTCATGGAAGAGCAGGGCTACGGCGAGGGATACCGTTACGCTCACGACGAGGAAGACGGTTTCGCGTCCGGGGAGACCTACATGCCGGATGCGCTGGCAGGGCGGCAGTATTATCATCCGGTGGACCGCGGTCTGGAAATCCGCATTGCCGAAAAACTCGAGGAATTGCGGAAACGCAACCGGGAGTCGAAGCCATGAACCTACCCTGCGTGGAATCGGCCGAGCAGAACAAGCGCGCCATCTACGCCGCGATCGCGAGCTACCTGCGCGGCGATGCGCTGGAAATCGGCAGCGGTACCGGCCAGCACGCGGTGTTCTTCGCGGAACTCGCGCCCGAAGTAACCTGGCAAACCTCGGATCTCGAATCCAGCCTGCCGGGAATCGAGGCGCGCATCCAGGCTTCCGGGCTCGATAACCTGCCGCCGCCGATAGTGCTCGACGTGCTCGGCGAATGGCCCGCCCGGCAATACGATTTCGCCTTCACCGCCAACAGTTTTCATATCATGACCATCGAAATGGTTGCCGCCTGCATCGCCGGTATCGGCGCCAGCCTGAAGCCGGGCGGCATATTCGCGGTCTACGGGCCATTCAACTACGGCGGTGAATTCACTTCCGACAGCAACGCGAGTTTCGACCAGATGCTGCGTTTGCGCGACCCGGCCAGCGGTATCAAGCACTTCGAATGGATAGCGGAGCGCGCCGGCGAGGCAGGTCTCGAATTGCTCGACGACGTCGAAATGCCCGAAAACAACCGCACTCTGCTCTGGCAAAAACGAACTTAATACCCCATAGTTAGACTAATATCCTGTTTATCGACGACGTATTACAGATGAAAACGACCACCTTCAAGATAATCGCGGCCAGTATTCTGTTGCTTTCAGGCTTCGCATCGCAGGCTGCCGAGCAGGCGCCGAAGGACGACATCACCCGCCTGCTGAAGCTGCGGCTGGGCACTGAGCAGGTGGCGCCGCCGAGCGAGACCGGTATCGAAGGCGTTTACATGACGCGTTTCGGCAACAAGTTCGCCTACCTCATCGATGGCGGGCGCTATGTTTTCATCGGCGATCTCGTCGATCTCGAACAGGCCCGCAACCTGACCGAGTTGAGCCGTCGTAAACTGGTGGTCGACGAACTCGCCGGTTTCGACATCGACAAGCAAGTCGTTTTTCCCGCAAACGGGGAAGAGAGGGCGGTGCTGAACGTGTTCACCGATACCAGTTGCGGCTATTGCCAGCAATTGCACCGCGAGGTGGGTCATTTGCAGGACGCCGGCATCTCCGTTCATTACATCCCGTATCCACGCGGCGGCAGTCGCGGACCGGGTTACCACAGCCTGAAACAGGTCTGGTGCTCCGAAGACCGGCAGACCGCGATGAGTATCGCCAAGGGCGCCGAGCCAGGCAGCCTCGATGCATCCGACAGCTGCAAATTGGCGGCTGCCGTCGACGAAGGTTACCGGCTCGGTAATCGCCTGGGCGTGTCCGGCACGCCCTCGCTGTTCGCCAGTGACGGCACCCGCTTCAATGGTTACGTCCCTTACCAGGAATTGATCCCTCAGCTGCTCGACAAGCAGTAGCTTTTTCAATTCTGCTCATGAAATAATTCGTCTGAAGGTAGCAGTATCGCCGTTTTGTGCGTGTCGCAACGCTTTACTGTGGTAAAATTCGCGATCAGCGGACAAAATTCGAATGTCGAAATCAGAAACACCAGACCCGGTCCCGGAAAATAACGCGGACACGGACGAGTCGGGCGGCCAGGAAGAGATTCCGGCGGAGCACGGCGGGCCGAAAGGCAAGGAGCCGACTCGCTACGGCGACTGGGAAAAAAACGGCCGCTGTATCGATTTCTGATCGATCCGGGGTTAATTCCCGGGCGTACATTATTTACAAGGTTACTC
>JASFKL010000414.1:0-3312 GCA_050118655.1 Gammaproteobacteria bacterium
GCCTGGCGTAAGGGTCGACCAGGAAGATCGCGCTGCTGTGGGAGACCCGGTACTCCCCGGGCGCGGTCTCTGGCTCGATGCGGTAAGCCGCGCCGAATTGTTTCGTCAGCCGGTCGAGCGCGCCGCGGCCCGCGGTCGCGCCGATGATGCGCGGGCCGAAGTAAGCCGCGTAGCTTTCCAGCTGTTCGGCGCTGTCGCGCCCGGGATCGACCGAGACGAACAGCACCTGGACCTGCCGCGCCAGTTCGGGCGACCGGTCCGCGAGCAGGGTTTGCATCGCGCCCAGTTCGTGCAGGGTATTCGGGCAGACGTCCGGGCAGGAGCGGTACCCGAAGAAGACGAAGGTCCACTTGCCGCGCAGCCTGCCGAGGTCGACGGGTCCGTGGCCTCGGCTTTGCAAATGAAACGGCGTCAGCTGCCGGAACTCGCTGCGCAGCACGCCCTCGAGTTCCGCGGGCGGCGAGGGCGGCTTGACCAGCAGCCAGGTCAGCAGTATCGCCAGCGCCAGCAGGGCCGCGAGCAACAGGGTGCCGACGGGGAAGGGATGCCTGTCAGCCATGCCGAATATCGCGACGGCGCGGGACCGCGGAATTACTCGCCGCCGACATGGCGGTAGAGCACGACGCGCTCGCTGACGATGCCGGGCTTGGAAAACTCGAGAAAACCCTCGCCGATGTGAATCGTGCAGGGCGACAGCGCGCCGCATTCGAAGGCAATGCGATCCTGGTAGTAACCGTAACGCTCGATCTGCACCGTGGCCTTTTGCTCGAGCAGGCCGAAGCTGTCCTTGATGTAGGCGGCGCTGTCGGTCTGCTGCCGGGCGCGCTCGAAGACTCGCGTGACCAGGTCCGCGTCGACGCGCTCGGCGTAGGGGTAGGGCACGAACATCAGGGCCAGCCAGCGATCGGGGAAAAACTTGACGAAAATCTCGTTGCCGCCGGTTTGCGGCGCTTTCTCGCCGACGATGTCGGGCGCGTAGTGCCCGTCGAGGATTTCACCCTGCGCGCCCGTGGCCGCGTACGGCGTTACCGGCAGCAGTGCCAGCAGCAGCATGCAAAGCAGCAACAGAAGGACGCGCGCCGCGAAGCGACTCCTCGTCATCCCCGTTTCCCGCCGAATCATCCCGCTTCCCCCGGAGTCATCCCCGCGCAAGCGGCGGTCCGACGTATCGGGATCATGCGACGACGGCACCTTCCGAGATACCCGCCGGGCCGCGGGCCGCTTGCACGGCGCCCGCAACTAGCGTTCGAGCAGTTTGCGTTTCGCATCGCGTATCATCCTCCGCATCGCCGAGCCGCTCTCGGGCTGGTGCACGTCGTCGCCGACCATGCGGTGCAGGCGCGCGTCGTGGGTCTGGAAATGGTGTTGAAACCAGTCGGCCAGGCGCTCGCCGAATTCGTGCTCGTCGATTTCCGCCGCCGCCTCGTAGTCGTCGGCGAGCTCGCGGATATCGTCGAGCAGCCGCTCGTGGTCGGCCTTGTGCTCGAGGTAGGCGTCGTAGCCGCGGCGCTGCATGGTCTGCTCCTCGAGCGCGAAGTGCGCGGCGATACCGCCGTAGATATCGCCGAGACCGTCGATCACCTGCTCGCGGTCGGCGCGGCGCGAGATCAGTTCGAGCAACGCGTTGATCTGGCCGATCAATTGTTCGTGCTCGTAATCGACGCCGTCGATGCCGGTGCGATACTCGTTGCGCCATTCGATCGATGTCATGAATTCGGAAGTCCCGGTAAGCGTAACGACGCCAAGCTAGCACGCCGCAGGCAGCCGCGAATTGATCATTATCAAGGGGCTCCGGGGGCCGAAAATCGATTTGACTTTTATCAAGGGCTTTTCGGCGCCGGTTATTTAATCTGCCAACTGCCGAAATTCTCACCATTCGCAGCCGGGCTATCCGGGCAGATGCAAATGAAGGGGCTGCACATGGTGAATGCATGAGGTCCGACCTACAACAACGCGAGGTTTGCCATGTCCGATCAAGAAAACATTCCGAAACCCGAACGCGTGCCGTTTTTCCAGCGCGTACTCGATAATCCGTTCCTGTTGCTGTTTCTCGGCATCGTCATGCCCACCGTGTTCTACATCCTGTGGGGCGTCATGGAAATCGCGACCATCCCGGTCGCGCCCTGATCCGCAGGAGGAATCCGAATGAGCTCTTTTCTACCCCCCGCGGAACGCAACTGGTGGAGTTCGCCGGTCGGCAAGCAGGAAATCGTCTGGATCGGCATCGCGCTGATCTGGTGCCTGATCATGTTCCTGATGATGCCCTACTGGCACGTCTACGGAAAACAGAACCTCTCCACCGAGGCTTACCAGACGACACCGAAGCAGTACCAGGAAAAGGTCGACGCGATGGTCGCCGAGCACCAGGTCCGCACCGAGTCCGGACTCCCGGTGGTCAGGCCGCCGGCCGGCGGCGACGTCTACATGCTCGCCAGGCTGTGGCAGTGGTACCCGATCCTCGAACTGCAGAAGAACCAGTCCTACCGCCTGCACCTGTCGTCGCTGGACTGGCAGCACGGCTTCTCGCTGCAGCCGGTCAACATCAACATGCAGGTCGTGCCCGGTTACGAAATGGTGCTCACGGTGGCGCCGGACCAGTCCGGCGAATTCACCGTGGTCTGCAACGAGTACTGCGGCATCGGGCATCACCTGATGCTCGGCAAAATCTACGTGAAGGAGGATTGACATGGCGCAGTTCAGAGTTTGCCCGGATTCGGGATTCTACTTCGACAAGTCCGCCGAAAGCCTGATGAAGGCCAACGCGGTGGCCGGCGCGGTCGCGCTGCTGGTCGCCGGCATCCTCGGCCTCGGCGTGATACTCACGCGCTGGCAGGAAGTGCACCTGCTGCCGGCGAACCTGTTCTACCAGGCGCTGACCGGCCACGGCCTCAACGCGCTGATCTTCTGGATCATCTTCTTCGAGGTCGCGATCCTCTACTTCGCCTCGTCGACGCTGCTGCGCACGCGCCTCGCCGCGCCGCGCTGGGCCTGGCTCGGCTTCGCGCTGATGATCATCGGCTGGATCACCAACAACATCGCCGTGCTGCAGGGCAACTCGAGCGTGATGATGACCTCCTACGCGCCGATGCAGGCCGCGCCGCATTTCTACCTCGGCCTGATCCTGTTCGCCGTCGGCGCGCTGATCGCCTGCTTCGTGTTCCTCGGCACGCTCGTCATCGCGCGCGACGACAGAACCTACGAGGGCTCGATCCCGCTGGTCACCTTCGGCGCGCTGACCGCCTGTATCATCGCGATCTTCACCATCGCCTCCGGCGCGATCATATTGATTCCGACCTTCCTCTGGTCGATCGG
>JASFKL010000415.1:0-3312 GCA_050118655.1 Gammaproteobacteria bacterium
CAGGCCGATATCGTTCATATCGAAATCGGCGACGACCTGGCGGGCGGTGATGATTCACCCTCCCTGCCGGATTCGACACCGGATCCGCAGCAGCTGGCCTATATCATCTATACCTCGGGATCGACCGGTAAGCCCAAGGGAGTTTGTATACCGAACCGGGCGGTAGCCAATCTTCTGCAAGGTATACAACAGAGAATCGGAATAGAGCCGGGGGACAGGTTACTGGCCGTTACCACGCTGTCCTTCGATATATCCGTGCTGGAACTTTTCCTGCCGTTGATCGCGGGCGGCACGACGGTGATCGCGGCCAAGGAAGAGGTCAAGGACGGAGAGCAGCTCGCGGCGCTGATCGAGCGGCACGAAATCTCGATGATGCAGGCGACGCCCGCGACCTGGAGATTGCTGCTCGCCAGTGACTGGGCAGCATCGGCAAGATCCGCTGTGCACAAGATCCGGGCACTGTGCGGCGGCGAAAGCCTGCCTCCCGACCTGGTGACGGATTTACTTCCCCTGGTATCCGAGCTCTGGAACATGTACGGACCGACCGAAACCACCGTGTGGTCCAGCTGCAAGAAAATTGTCGATCCCGAGGCATTGATCAGCGTCGGCAAACCGCTTGCCAATACCCGGATATACGTGCTCGACGAGGATCTGGAACCGCTTCCGGTAAGCGCCCCCGGGGAAATTTGTATCGGAGGTCACGGGGTTGCGATCGGTTATCACAATCGTCCCGACCTGAACGCCGAGCGTTTCGTGGATCATCCCCGCCTCGGCCGCATTTATCGCACCGGCGACCTCGGTAAGGTGTTGCCCAGCGGCGAAATTCATCACCTGGGCAGATCGGACGACCAGGTCAAGCTCCGCGGCTTCAGAATCGAACTCGGCGAAATCGAGGCGGTTATCGCGGATTGTCCGGAAGTCGAGTCGGCCGCGGTTTTCCTGTGGACCCCGGCCCCGGAAGACGTGCGCATCGTGGCTTGCTGCGTGCCGGCCGGCGGCGATAATCTCGAAACGGTCAAGATACGAAAGCAGGTTCGCGAACGCCTTCCCCAGTACATGGTTCCGCAGTATATCCAGGCGGTGGAAGCCTTGCCGCTGACGCCCAACGGCAAGGTGGACAGGAAAGCGCTGCCGCGGCCGGAAATCGCGGAAACGACCATTCTGTCGCAATCGACCCTGGTTAACGATACCGAAAGAACAATCGCCAGGATCTGGACCGAGCTGGTACACCCGAGATCGGCGATCGGTCGCGACGATAATTTCTTCGAACTCGGAGGCCACTCGCTGCTGGCCCTCGAGGCGATCAGGAAAATCGAAAGCCAGACCGGCAAGCGTTTCAAGCCGGCCGAAATTATTTCCAAGCGGTTGTACACGCTGGCCGAGGAAGTAAACGAGATTTCGGAGGCCGGCAACGAGTCCGCTTCGGGGCCCGTCGCACTGCCGAGCCAGGAACCGCGCAGGTTGTCGAGCGAACAGCTGCGAATCCTGCAAAGCCAGCTGAAAAACCCGGAGTCCACCTGCGATAACATTCCGATGTCCTGGATATTGACCGGAGATCTGAACCTGGAAGTTTTCAGCAAGGCCTTGCACAGAGTCTGGGACAGGCATACGGCGCTTCGAACCCGGATCGTCGACCAGGACGGTGACTACCGGCAGATTCTCATTCGCGGCGATGAGCTGGTCCTGCCCGAAATACACGATTTCAGCGCGCAGGATAATCCTCTCGAGCGTGCGGTCGAACATGGCACGCAAATCGCGGCAACGCCGTTCGAACCGTTAAAGGGTAGCTTGTGCAAGGTGATACTCTACCAGCTGGGTAACTCGGAATATCTGTTTTACATGAATTGCCACGCATTGACATTCGACGGCTGGTCCATCGACATCTTGCTGACGGAACTGGAAAAAACCTATACCGCATTCCTGCAGGGAAAAACGCCGGATCTGACCCAGTTACCTTTCGAGTACCGCGATTTCGCGCAATGGAGTTCGGCGCAACCGGTTAATGCCGCGAATCTCGAATATCACAAGAACGCCTTGCGCGAGATCGAGCCTTACCAGGGCATGGACATCGCAATCCGCAAGGGACATGCATCGGCAAAGGGCTTCAAACTGGATGAGGAACGCGCCAGGCATATCGAGTCTTTTTGCAGTCAAAACTCGATAAGACTTCACGAGTTTTTCTTTGCCGCCTATGCGATGGCGCTTTGCGAGTTGAACGGGGAGCGCGATGCCACCATCGGGATTCCGGTTACCGGGCGATATACTTCGGAAGTAATCGGAATCATCGGCAGTTTTATTTCCGTGCTGCCATGTAACGTGCATCTCGTCGGCGGCGGCGCCCTGCCGCAGGTTCACAATATTGCGGAGCAATTGAAAGAGTTTCACCTGCACCAGGATTTGAGCTTTGCGCGGCTGGTCGAAAATACCGCCTGGCAGAACCAGTCGTTTCCGTCGTGCCTGTTGACCAGCTTCGCCTACCAGGACATTCGAAACCGGCCGGTGAAATTCGGCGATCTCAAAATGTCCCAGGTCAGTATCCACCGGGGTAATACCCGATTGCCGATCGAGTTCTGGGCGCGTATAGAGTCCGATTGCATCAGAGTCGTTTTTGATTTCGATGACGCCCAGGTAAGCGAGGACCTGATCGAAAAACTGATCGCCGCGGTAGCCCGTTACGTCGACGTCATCGATAGCGAAGACTCGGTAACCGAGTCGGAACCCGCAGATACAGGAGAGGTCCCTGCCGCTGCCGGAAGATCCGTCTGGCGGCGCCTGTTTCAGTAAACACGGCTTATTCTTATTCATGATCGAGCCGTTTTTCTTCGATAATGCTCAGCTTTTCGGCTGTTATCATCCGTCCGCGGACCCCGCCAGCACCCGGGGCGCGATATTTTGCCCTCCGCTGTTCGACGAGTATCGGCGAAGTTACCGCGCATTGTCAGATCTGGCCAACGCCTGCGCGAAAAACGGTGTTCACGTCATGCGCTTCGATTTTTACGGGACAGGTGATTCCCAGGGCGTGCTCGCCGAGGCCAGCGTCGAGAGATGGCGCAACGATATCGACACCGCGATCGAGGAATTGATCTCGCTGACGGGTGTCGAAACGGTTGTCATGTCGGGCGTGCGGTTCGGCGCCACGCTGGCCTCGAACGTCAGCCACGCAGCGGTAAAACGGGCCGTTTTCTGGGATCCCGTGGAATCCGGAGGTCAGTATCTGGACTGGCTCGACCGGGCGAACGAACAATTCAGACAGGAGCACGTGGAAATTTCGCGGTACACCGGCTACGGTTTCGACGATATCGTCTACGAGAA
>JASFKL010000416.1:0-3301 GCA_050118655.1 Gammaproteobacteria bacterium
CGGCAGGTTGTCGATGCAATAGTAACCGGCATCCTCGAGCGTGCGCAGCGCGACGGTTTTGCCGGAGCCCGACAGCCCGCTGACGATTACCAGCGCGAATTGCCTGTCGTCCCGTTTCGGTTGATCTGCGTTCGTGGCCATGTCTCGTTACCGGTCACCTGGCGCCCGCACCGCGGGCAGCCGTGAATTTGCCGATTGCTCGACGGGCGCAAGCGTGTTCATTGTTCGGCGGCGGCGATGATATTGGCGATTTCTTCCCTGCTGGTCGCCTTGCGGATTGCCTCGCAAACCTCCTGATCGGAAAATATCTTCGCCAGCGAGGAGAGAATCACGAGGTGCTCCTCGGTGGCTTCTTCCGGAATGATGACGGTGAATACGAGATCGACCGGCCGATCGTCCGGTGCCTCGAAATTGACCGGCTCCTTGAGCCGGAAAAAGCAGCCCAGGGTCTGGTCGAGATCGGCGACGCGCGCGTGCGGTACCGCGAAACCCTGGCCCAGCGCCGTGCTGCCGAGGCGTTCGCGGTTCAGCAGGTTAGAGTAGATCGAGGATTCCGACAGTCGGGTGCGATCCGCGACCACATTGGCGATCAGTTCCAGGAGCTTCTTTTTGCTGGAAATCTCCGTATCGAGGAAGATACATTGAGGCGTCAGCAGCGCTGAAATTGTCATGGGTTGCAATCAGGGTGTCGAGGTTGCCCGAATGTTGGCGAATCTTAGTCAAATTGCCGGAGTATGCAAGCCCGGGTTAGCTGCCTTCGGGAGAAGCGAGGGGGCCGCGGCCCCCCCGGAATGGCTCAGGCCGTTTCTTCGGGCGTGTTCTTCAGGCGGTGGTCCTTGAGTTTTTCCTTGTGCTTTTTGCCCTGGCGGTCGAGCTTGTCGACGAGGCCGTCGATCGCCGCGTACATGTCTTCCTGTACGTCGTCGGCATACAGGTTACTGCCGCTGACATGCAATGTCGCTTCGGCCTTGTGTCGCAGTTTTTCCACGGTGAGTACGATGTGAATGTCGAGCGCCTGATCGAAATGCCGGTCGAGCCTGGCGATCTTTTCATTCACATAGTTACGCATTGAATCCGTGATATCGACATGATGGCCGCTTAAACTGATTTGCATTTGTAACCTCCTCGGCTGTGTGAACCGCTTCATCGCGGATCGTGGATGTCTCAAAAGAGACGTTTACGTTCATTGGACGGCGGTATCTGCAGCGCCTCCCTGTATTTGGCAACTGTCCTGCGGGCTACCTTGATTCCCTGCTCGCCCAATAATGTGGCTATCTTGCTGTCGCTCAGCGGCTTTTCCGGCTTTTCGGCGGCGACGAATTTCCTGATTATTGCACGGATTGCCGTGGCCGAGCATTCCCCGCCGTCGTCGGTATTGACGTGGCTGGAAAAGAAATACCGGAACTCGAGTATGCCGCGCGGCGTATGCATGTATTTTTGCGTGGTGACCCGGGAAATGGTCGATTCGTGCATTTCCAGCTGTTCGGCGATGTCGCGCAGCACCATCGGCTGCATGGCTTCCTCGCCGTAATCGAGAAACGCATGCTGGCGTTCGACGATGGCCTCGGCGACGCGCAGCAGGGTTTCGTTCCGGCTGTGCAGGCTCTTGATGAACCAGCGCGCTTCCTGCAGGTGATCCTTCAGGTAGGTATTGTCCTTGCTGCTGTCGCTGCGTTTTATCATTCCTGCATACTGGTCGTTGACGCGCAATTTTGGTGCATTGTCGGGATTGATGCTGACTCGCCATTTGCCGGCCTTCCTGGCGACGTAAACGTCGGGTACGACGTACTCGGCGTGATTCTGGCTGATGCTGTGTCCCGGGTGCGGGTTGGTGGTCTGAATCAGCTTGATGATTTGCGCGAGTTCCGCTTCGCCGGCCTGCAGGCGCCGCCTGAGCAGCGCGACGTCGTTGGCGGCGAGATGTTCGAGGTATTTTTCCACCAGCAGCCTGGCCTTGGCGAGATGCGGGGTTTGCGGGTCGAATTGCTCGAGCTGGATCAGCATGCATTCGCTCGGACTGCGCGCAGCGACCCCGATCGGATCGAAACGCTGAATCAGATGCAGGACTGCCTCGACCTCGTCGAAATCGAGCGACTCGAACTGGCGCAGCAATCCCTCGTGGATATCTTCGAGGGTTTCCGTGAGGTAGCCGTTGTCGTCGATCGAATCGACGATTGCCAGGCCGATATCGTGGTCGGTCTCGGACAGGCGCGTGCAATCCAGTTGCCAGACGAGATGCTCTTTCAGGCTGTCGACGGCGCCCGCCTGGTTTTCGAAGGTATCGCGGTAGTCGTGGCCGGAAGATGACGGTGCGGAAAACTGGCCCTGGTCATATATCTGGTCCCAGCGCGCATCGATCTCGAGATCCTCCGGCAGTTGCTGCTCGGCACGGTTTTCGGCCGGCTGGGTGGCGGGCACCAGGAACCCGGTGGTGTCCTCGAATTCTTTTTCGCGGGCGGCCTCGAAGTCGACGAGGGTTATTTCGCCGAAATTATCTTCCTGTTCGAGCAGCGGGTTGGATTCGACGAGTTGCTGGATTTCGGTTTGCAGTTCCAGCGAAGACAATTGCAGCAGCTTGATCGCCTGCTGCAATTGCGGCGTCATCTTGAGGCTTTGCCCAATGCGCAGTTGCAGCTTTTGTTTCATTGCCGAGGCGATTCCTTCGCGTGGGTTCCATCAGGATTAAGGTCGTGCCCCATGCACTTATTTATAGCTTAAAATTGTCGCCCAAGTAAATCTTTCGCACCATTTTATTTTCCAGGATCTGGCCTGGTTCACCCTCGGCCAGAATACGGCCTTCGCCCATCACGTAGGCGCGGTGGCATATCCCCAGGGTTTCGCGCACATTGTGGTCGGTGATCAATACCCCGATACCGCGGGCCGCGAGCTGGCGCACGATCGACTGGATATCGATCACCGAGATGGGATCGACCCCGGCGAAGGGCTCGTCCAGAAGAATGAACTCGGGCCGGTTCGCCAGCGCGCGCGCTATTTCGACCCGCCGGCGCTCGCCGCCCGACAGGGAAATACCCTCGCTGCCGCGCAAATGCTCGATCTGGAATTCCTCGAGCAGCTGTTCCAGCAGGTCCTGCCGTGCCGGCTTGTCGAGGTCGCGCCGCAATTGCAGGATCGCGAGGATGTTCTGTTCCACGGTCAGGTTGCGAAACACCGAGGCTTCCTGCGGCAGATAGCCGATGCCGAGCCGGGCGCGATCGTGCATCGGCAACTGGTCGATGGGTTCGCCGTTCAGGTTGATCACCCCGGAGTCATTCTCGATCAGCCCCACGATCATATAGAAGCA
>JASFKL010000417.1:0-3293 GCA_050118655.1 Gammaproteobacteria bacterium
TCGTCCAGCGGACCGGCTGTTTTCTCTGTGACCTCGCCGCGGAACAGGAAGCGCAGATAAGTATCGGGATTTTCGGGATGCGGCTGGTAACGGTAGATTCCCTGCAATGCGGTCGGCCGGAACAGGTACCGGGTTTCCTCGAGCGTTTCGCGAATTACCGCCTGCACCAGGGTCTCGTTCGGGTCCAGGTGTCCGGCGGGCTGGTTGTAAACCAGTTTACCGTCGACTTCCTCGCGCACCAGCAGATACTTGCCGTCGCGTTCGCAAAGCGCCGCGACCGTCGCTCTGGGCTTCCACACCGACTCAGCCACGATGCGTTCTCCTCCACCAGTACGCTAGGCCCTGGGCATTGAGATGCAAGTCCATCTTCAATACTCGGGCGACCTCGTCGCGCCGGCTTTCGAATTCCGCCAGCACCGCCCGGGTCAGCTCGCTCTCGAGTTCCCTCGCGCCGGCCTCGTCTTCGGGCTGCAGGCGCTCGCAGATCTCCACGTAAGTATCGATCCAGCGGTCGAAGCTCGGTATCTGTTTTTCGGGATCGTCGAATTTACCGTAATGCGTCAGGTACAGGCGTTGCGGCCGATAAGCGATGATACGGGCGATGGACTGGTGCAGCGCGGGCGGGTCGAATTGTGTCGGCGGCGTGGTCGGCACCAGTCCCCTCGGCAAGTCTTTCATCGCATCGTAACTGAGACCGAAGGTATCCCCGGTAAAGACGCCGCTACTGGTCTCGTCGTAGATGCAAAAGTGGTGGGGTGCGTGCCCGGGGGTGTCGAGGAACAATAATTCCCGCGAGTTCAGGCTGAAGCGCGCGAGATCCTCGGCGATCAGGATTCGCGCCTCGTCGATGGGCTCGATCCTGCCGTATAGCCGATCGAATTTTTCCTGGCCGTAGACCGCGACCGTGCCGGCGATCAAAATGCCGGGATCCGCCATGTGGCGCGCGCCGCGCGGATGAATGACCAGGCTCGCGGCGCTGAACTCGCGCATCATCTTGCTCGCGCCGCCGGCATGATCGAGATGCACATGGGTCGGGATCACGTATTTGATTTGGGACCCGGGGATCTCGAGCGCGTCCAGCGTGGCCAGCACGTTGTCCAGGGAATGGCTGGTGCCGGTTTCGATGATCGCAGCCTCGTCGCCCTCGCGCAGCAGGTAGATCGATGCGACGCGCGGCTGGATGTAGAGTGCGTCGATGCAGTAGACGCCGTGCCCCAGGTCTTCGAACTCGGCCACGATTCAGCCCGACTTGCAGTGCTCGGCGATGTACAACCAGGTTTCGATAACCGTATCCGGGTTCAGCGAAATACTCGTAATGCCCTGTTCGAGCAGCCATTCCGCGAGATCGGGATGGTCGGAGGGACCCTGACCGCAGATGCCGACATACTTGTTCTCGGCGCGGCAGGCCTGGATCGCCTGTTCGAGCATTTTCATCACCGCCGGATCGCGCTCGTCGAAGCCGGTCGCCACCAGTCCCGAGTCGCGATCCAGGCCCAGGGTCAACTGCGTCAGGTCGTTGGAACCGATCGAAAAGCCGTCGAAGTACTCGAGAAATTCCCCGGCGAGAATCACGTTCGACGGAATTTCGCACATCATCACCACCCTGAAATCGTCGACACCGCGCTGCAGGCCGTTTTCGTCCAGCAATTCGTGTACCGCGCGGGCCTCGCCGAGTGTGCGGACGAAGGGGATCATGACCTCGAGGTTCTTGAGGCCCATTTCGTTGCGTACACGCTTGATCGCCTCGCATTCGAGCCGGAAGCTGGGCTTGAACTCTTCGCTGATGTAGCGCGACGCGCCGCGAAATCCGAGCATCGGGTTTTCCTCGTGCGGCTCGAACTCGGCGCCGCCGAGCAAATGGGCGTACTCGTTGGACTTGAAATCCGACATGCGCACGATGACGCGTTCCGGTGCGAACGCTGCCGCCAGCGTCGAGATACCCTCGCTGAGCCGGTCGATATAATACTCCACCGGGCCCGCGTAGCCGCCGATCTTCCGCTCGATCGCCTGCTTGAGTTCGTCGTCCAGGGTATCGAATTCGAGCAATGCGCGCGGGTGTATACCGATCATGTTACTGATGATGAATTCGAGGCGCGCGAGACCGATTCCGGCATGCGGCAGGCGCGAAAAGGTAAACGCGCGCTCCGGGTTGCCGACGTTCATGGAAATCTTTACCGGGATCTCGGGCATTTGCGACAGCTCGTGCCGCTGGTGATCGAAGTCGAGCAGCCCCTCGTAGACGTAGCCGGTATCGCCCTCGGCACAGGAAACCGTGACCTCGCTGCCGTGGGCGATATCCTCGGTGCAGCTGCCGGTGCCGACCAGCGCCGGGATGCCGAGTTCGCGCGCGATGATCGCCGCGTGGCAGGTACGGCCGCCGCGGTTGGTAACGATTGCCGAGGCCCGCTTCATGATCGGCTCCCAGTCGGGGTCGGTCATGTCGGTCACCAGCACGTCGCCGTTTTCGATCTGATCCATCTGCGCGAGGTCGCCGATAACCTTGGCCCGTCCCCTGCCGATGCGGTTACCGACGGCGCGGCCCTGGATCAATACGCGTGACTTTTCCTTCAGGCTATAGCGCTCGATAACCTGGCCGGCGCGGGACTGCACGGTCTCCGGACGCGCCTGGACGATGTACAGCTTGCCGTTCTCGCCGTCCTTGGCCCACTCGATATCCATCGGCCTGCCGTAATGTTTCTCGATCGTAACCGCGATCCGCGCGAGCGAGGTGATATCGTCGTCGTCGATGGAAAACCGGTTTTGCGATGCCTCGTCGACGTCGACGGTTTTCACGGCCTGTGCCGGGTCGGAGCTGTCCGCATAGACCATCTTGATCAGCTTGCTGCCGCGGTTCTTCAACAGGATGCTGCGCGACGCGCTGTCGAGATTCTTCTTGTATACATAGAACTCGTCGGGATTGACGGCGCCCTGGACCACGGTTTCGCCGAGCCCGTAACTGCTGGTGATGAATACCGCGTCCTCGAAGACTGACTCGGTATCGATACTGAACATCACGCCGCTCGCCGCCAGGTCGCTGCGCACCATGCGCTGGACGCCCGCCGACAGGGAAACGTCGGCATGCGCGAAGCCCTGGTGCACGCGGTAGGAAATTGCACGGTCGTTGAACAGCGAGGCGAACACCAGCCGGATCGCGTGCAGGACCTGGTCGATACCGCGGATATTCAGAAAGGTTTCCTGCTGGCCGGCGAAAGAGGCGTCGGGCAAGTCTTCCGCGGTCGCCGACGAGCGAACCGCGACGGTCGCTTCGTTGCTGCCCTCCGACATGGCCTCGT
>JASFKL010000418.1:0-3280 GCA_050118655.1 Gammaproteobacteria bacterium
TTGCCGGTTGGCGCGGCAGGCCATGACATTGCCGATCTGGCAAAAGATAATGGTGGCGAGCAGCGCGCCGGTAGCCTGCATGTAGAGCGGGTTATCGGCGGCCAGACGCTCTCCGTAATGCCAGCCACCCTCGCCCAGCACGATAAAGAACACCATGAAGGCCAGCGCCGCCTGTACCGGTCCGACGATGCCGTAGCTGCGCACAAAGGTGCGGAAACTGACCAGCCGCTCGTCGCGGCGCCTCGGCGGCCGGTGCATGATGTCCTGTTCCGGCGCCTCGTTGCCCAGGCCTATCGCCGGCAGGATATCGGTGATGAGGTCGATGGAAAGGATCTGCACCACGGTAATGGGCAGCGGGATCGGGAAAATTACATAAGCAATAAACGGCAGGATCTCGGGGACGTTGCTGGTCAGGATGTAGGTGATGAATTTCTTGATGTTGTCGTAGACGGCGCGGCCTTCTTCGATCGCCTTGACGATGGTGGCGAAATTGTCGTCCAGCAGGATGATGTCCGAGGCCTCCTTGGCGACATCCGTGCCGCGTTTTCCCATCGCCACGCCGATATCGGCACGCTTCAATGCCGGCGCATCGTTGACGCCGTCGCCGGTCATGGCCACGACCTCGTCCAGGTACTTCAGCGCCTCGACGATGACGAGTTTCTGCTCGGGGGCGATACGGGCGAAGACTATCTCTTCGTTCTGCAAGGCCTGCGCCAGCGCGGCTCGATCCATTCGTTCCAGTTGTTCGCCGTCGATGACACGGGGATTGGCGGCGATGCCGAGTCGCCTGGCGATATAGGCCACGGTCTCGGCCTTGTCACCGCTCATCACCAGGATGCGGATACCCGCGCTCTTGCATGCCCGCACCGCGGCCGGCACCTCGGGTCGCGGCGGGTCGATCATCGACACCAGGCCGACGAACACGAGACCCTGCGGCTCGGCCTCGGGATCGTCGACGACCTGATAGGCCAGGGCCAGCACCCGATGGCCCTGGCCGGAATAGCGTTCCACCTGCTGCGACAACTGTGACCGTTCCTGCTCGCGCAGCGGACGCACCAGCCCCTCGCTGTGTACCTGGGTGCAGCGTTCGAGGATTGCCTCCGGCGCACCCTTGACCGTCATATACAAGGCGCCGCCCCGGGTCTGGTAGGTGCTCGCCATCAACCGCGTATTGGCGTCGAACGGCAACTCGTGCCTCAACTCGAACCGCGTGCGTAATTCGTCGTAGTCGTCGAGCTGATCCACGAAGGCTGCCATCGCGACTTCGGTGGGATCCCCGGTACGCCTGCCGTCTTCGGAGTTGCTCAGGGCTTCGTTGCACAGCGCCATGATCTCCAGCGCGGTGCGAGTCGCGCGGTTGCGGCGGATGTCCTCTGTCTGGTCGACGTGAAATTCATCGAAGTCCATATAGACCGTTTCCACGTGTAACCGGTTACGGGTCAGGGTGCCGGTCTTGTCGGTACAGATCACCGTGGTGCTGCCCAGGGTCTCCACCGAGAGGATGTCCTTGACCACCGCGTGACGTTTGCCCATGCGCATCGACGCCTGGGTCAGCGCCAGGGTCACGGTGGGCAGCAGGCCCTCGGGAACATTGGCCACGATGATGCCGATGGCGAAAATCAGATTGGTCCAGAAAGTATTGCCGATGACGAAACCGGTGACGAAAAACACCAGCCCGATTCCGAGCGCCAGGTAGGTGATCATGCGCACGAAATGCTGCAGTTCCTTTTGCATCGGGGTCAGATCGGCCCTGGTGGTCTGGGTCAACTCGGAGATCGAGCCGATGCGGGTATTCCGGCCGGTTTCGGTAACCAGGATACTGGCGTTGCCCCGGACCACGGTGCTGGCCGAGAACGCGAGGCTGGGTGTCTCGATGACATCGCCGGCGGCCTGCTTTTCAACCGGCACAGATTCGCCGCTGAGCACCGATTCGTCGACCACCAGCTCGCTGGCGGAGACAATCACCCCGTCGGCGGAAATCTTGTCGCCCTCGCGGACCAGCAAGACGTCGCCTGGCACCAGTTGCCTGGCGTCGATGAGATGGGTCTCTCCTTCGCGCAGTACGTTGACCGACTTGGGAATGTAATCCAGAAAAGCCACCATCAGCTTTTCGACCTTGTAATTTTGCAGGAAACCGACCACGGCATTGAGCAGGACCACGACCAGCAGCGCGCCGGCAATGAGGCCGTAACCTTCTTGTGGACTCAGTTCATGGGCGATAAACGAGAGTGCCGAAGCACCGAGCAGCAACAGCGGGAACAGCGCCCGGAACTCCCTGAGCAAAAGCACCCAGGGGGAGCGGACGCGGTGGAATACCAGCTGGTTCGGGCCGTGCCGCTCCAGCCTTCGAGCAGCCTCGGCCCGGCTGATGCCGTCGGCGCCGCTAAGCAGTCGTTGGCACAGTTGATCCAGCGAACCGGCAGTCGACGCGGTCGGACTCGAATCATGATTTTGTTGTATGTGAACACCAAAAGCTAACAAGGTTGACTGATTTTGCTCTGACCAATCCGGGTTTTTTTTGATTGGCAGCAATTAAAAGTTATAAAACCGAATGTACCCGGGATTCGCAAATACAGGGGTATGCGAGTGTCTCGCAAGGATCTTAAATCCCTCGTCGCAGCCCGGTCCGCGCTCCTGGCGCGACCCGGTTATCGAATCGAAACGAACCAATCCGGGCGGGCAAGGTCTATGAGAAAGCTTCGCCAACGGGTCACCCGGGTGGAAGTCGCACGAAAACAAGTCAAATCAACTCATAGAGGAAAGTATGCAACGGATTATTGCGGGTTTTTTGAGTATCGCGATTGCCTGTTTCGCGGTGGCGGCGAGCGCCAACGATCACCAGTTGTTCGACCGGGTCCTGGGTGCGCACGTGCGCGATGGCGTCGTCGATTATGGCGCCATTCAGGAGGACGCCCGATTCCGGCAGTACCTGGATTACCTGGAAACCGCCGACCCGGACTCCCTGGCCACGCGCGAAGAAAAACTGGCCTTCTGGATCAACGCCTACAACGCACTGGCGATCAAGGCTGTGCTGGACGGATTGAGTACCGCCGGCTTTCTGTCGCGCATCAACTTTTTCACCACCGATTTCAGGCTGGCGGGACGGCAGATCGATCTCTACGATCTCGAGCATGACGTCATCATTCCGTTCGGCGAACCGCGCATTCATTTCGCGATTGTCTGCGCTTCTGCTTCCTGCCCTAAATTGATTTCCGAGGCCTACACCGCCGCCGGGCTCGATCGGCAACTCGAGCGAAACGCACGCGATTTCATCAACAAC
>JASFKL010000419.1:0-3253 GCA_050118655.1 Gammaproteobacteria bacterium
GCACCACGATCAGGGTACGGAGCATCTCCGCGCGGGATAACTTCATGCAGGTGCACGTGAACAAGTAACCCGCGAGCCAAAAAAATTAAGGGGCCGGTGACAAACGGGCATCATTCATCACCGCCCTCCTGATGATTTAAGGACGGCGACAAATGACAACAAGGACCATTTGTCACCGACCCCTTTAATCCGGGGTTGCCGGATTCGTCAGGGCCGCATCGGCGGCATCGGGCAATCGATGCAGGTCGAGATGGCCCGCACCAGCTCGATACCGCGCGGCGTGGTGCGGCCGTCGTACATGATAATGGCGACGCAGGCCTTCAGCAGGCGCGGCTTGGCCAGGGGCTTGAGACGCGTCAATTCGTCCAGTGCCGAATCGAGGCGTTCGAGCTCGATTGCCGCCGGCTGGACCGGTTCGAGCTTTAGTCCGGTTTCGGCGGCGCCCGCGGCAAATGCCGCTTCGATATCGCCTTGCTCGCGATGCTCTGCCAGCGCGATCACCGAGAGGATGATTTCGACATCGGCGCGTACCGTCTGCAGGCTGCCGTATTTCGCCCGCGGCGCGCTGCGAAAGCCGAAATGCAGATCCAGTTGCTGGATCACGAAGCGCTGCACCACCCACTCACGAAGGTTGATCTTGCGGTCGGAAGCGATGATATTTTGCACCGCCGTTTTGAATGGAATGTACTGATTGGGCGACATTTCCCTGAGCGAGTGCACGCACAGCTCGAGTAACGGCAACTTGAACCGCTCTTCGAGCCGTTCCAGCTGCGGCCCGAACTTTTCCACCAGGGCCTGCATTTCCGGATTGGCCAGGGTCGCCGCCAGCGACTCCACCGCCGCGCGCTCGTCCTTCTGAATCTTCACCAGGCCGGCATAAATCAAAGCCCGGGCACTGTAGGCATCCTGCGCGGCTTCGCGCAGCGCCGCCGGCATGGCGACGATGAGTTCGCGCACGTAATCGATATTCTGCTCGTTGAGCGTACCGACCTCGCCGATCGCCTGTTGCGCCGAGCTCAGCACCGCCGCGGCGATGGCCGCTTCCCTGCCGACGGTCTTCGGCTGCCGCTCGACCTCGGGCTCGGCGGGCTGCTGAATTTCGGACCGCAGGAACTCGCCGTCCCAGGCCGGGTCGATGCGCCTGATGCGGTCCTCGAGCGGCGGGTGCGTGGCGAACATCGATTGCCAGAAGCTGGCGATACCGTCGGCAAAATAGGCGTGGCTGTACTGCGGCGCGGACGGCGAATCGAGGTAGGAGCCGACGCCCGCGGAGCCGCCGATTTTTTTCAGCGCGCCGCCGATACCGTCGATACTGCGGGTAAACTGCACCGCCGAAGAGTCGGCCAGGTATTCGCGCTGGCGGCTGACGATCGCCTTGATCCACTGGCCGCAAAAGGTGCCGGCATATCCGATCACCATCAGGCCGCCGCCGAGCGCGGCAATCGCAAGCAGACCGCCGCCGCCCTTCCTGCTGCGCGAGCGGCCCGCGAAACGCAGCGAGCGCAGCAGGAAATAACCGATCAGGCCGATGAGCAAGATACCGTGCAGAATTGAAATCAGCCGTATATTGAGACGCATGTCGCCGTTGGCGATATGGCTGAATTCGTGCGCGACGACGCCCTGCAACTCCTCGCGGCCGAGGCGGCCGAGCGCGCCGTCGGTAATCCCGATAACGGCGTCGGCCGGCGTGCGCCCGGCGGCGAAGGCATTGATCGAATGGTCGCTCAGGAGGTAGACCTGCGGTATCGGCATGCCCGCCGCGAGCGCCATTTCCTCGACCACGTTGAGCAGGCGCCGCTGCAGCGGATCGGTGGTCGCCCGCGACACCAGGCGGCCGCCGAGCATTTCGGCGACGCTCGGTCCGCCGCCGGCAAGCGATAACATCTTGTAAAAGCTGCCGCCGGAGATCAGCAGCACGACCCCGATGCCGACCGCGACGAAAGTTTCCAGTGGATAAATCCGGTAAAGCGTTTCCGGCGATACCACGATTTCACTGGTTTGCATGTAGCGGTAAATGCCCAGCAGGAACAGGTTGGTCAGCCCGATCAGCGCGATGACCGCCAGCGCGAACAACACTACCAGCCGGAAGGTATTGCGGCGGGCCTTGTCCTGGGCTTCGAAGAAGTTCAATTGGGACCGGCCTCGAGCGGCTTAGAAGGAGACTTTCGGGGCTTCCTGGATCGCGGCGCTGTCCTCGAACTCGAGCAGGCTGGCGTCGGCCGCGTGGCCGAACATGCCGGCGAAAATATGCTGCGGGAAAGACTGCTTGTAGATGTTGTAGGCCATGACCTGGTCGTTGAACGACTGGCGCGCGAAGGCGACCTTGTTTTCCGTCGAGGTCAGCTCCTCGGTCAGCTGCATCATGTTCTGGTTGGCCTTCAGGTCGGGATAGGCCTCCATCAGCATGTTGAAACGGCCCATCGCGCCGGCCAGGTTGCCCTCGGCCCGGCCGAGTCCCTGCATCGTCGCCGGGTCACCGGGTTTTTGCTGCGCCGCCGAGAGTTGATCGGCAGCCGAGTTGCGCGCCTTGATTACCGCGTCGAGCGTTTCGCGCTCGTGCTTGAGGTAACCCTTGGCGGTCTCGACCAGGTTCGGGATCAGGTCGTAACGCCGCTTGAGCTGCACCTCGATCTGCGAAAACGCATTCTTGTAGCGATTGGCGAGCGCCACCAGCTTGTTGAAAATCGCGATGACGTACAACACGATCACGCCGATGATGACGAGCACAACGATGGTCGATACTTCCATATTGCCTCCAGGCCGCGGATAGAATTCGGAGCTTCGGCGCCGACAGCGCTGCCAATAACCCGCTCCGTGCTCATTGCATAGCAAAGATAGCAGCAATACTCACCGAATGCGCGGATTCCAATTCGCGTCAGTGCGGGCCCGACCCGCAATCTGTCTCGAAAAAATCACGTGAAAACCGGCTCCGAAAGCGGGCAGCGCCTGGCAACCCTGCCTGTCCGTGATTTGGAATGGGCCACGGCACGGAGGCCGGGGCGACGGTTCCATGGAAATGTCATCGCGGGCTCGACCCGGTAAGTCCGAACCCGCGTTCCGTCTCGGATCAACGGCGGGAAGTCGCGCCAGAACAGGCAATCGATGCAGCCACAACAATTTTCACAACCGCGCTAGAGTTCCATCGGGACCCTCTCCACCATCTCCGATTCGACCTGCTTCAGGTTTTGCTCCAGCCGGTCGAAAATGGTTTTCGAGCGCTCCGTAATCACTTCATTGATCATACTGCGGAGCG
>JASFKL010000420.1:0-3253 GCA_050118655.1 Gammaproteobacteria bacterium
AAATGCTCGGCGGTCGCGGCGGAGGCGGCGGCGCGCCCGCGGAATCCGGCGGCCAGTCGCAGCCCAAACCCGCCCGCGAAACCGCGCCGATCGACGACGGTTTCGACGATATCCCGTTTTAATCGGCCTGGATGCCGGCGTATAGTTCCGATTCCCGTCCTTCTCGGCCGGCAGGTAAGGCTGTTGTCTGAAAGACTGTGACCAGTTACGACGTTTTCAATGGCGATGCCGACGGTATCTGCTCGCTGCAGCAACTGCGCCTGCAGACGCCGCGCGAATCGACGCTGGTCAGCGGATTGAAGCGTGAAATCGATTTACTCCGCCGGGTCGAGGCCGCGGCGGGTGACGAAATCACGGTGCTCGACATTTCGCTCGACATGAACCGCGATGCGCTCGTCGAGGCGCTGGACGCGGGCGCCCGCGTATTCTATGCCGATCACCATTACGCCGGCGAAATACCGGTTTACGAAGGGTTCGAATGCCATATCGACACCGCCGCCGACACCTGTACGAGCCTGATCGTCAACCGTCTGCTGGACGGCGCCCGGGCTCGCTGGGCCGTGGCCGGTGCGTTCGGCGACAACTTCGACCGGCCGGCGGCCGACCTCGCGCGATCGATCGGGCTCGACGGCGGCGAGATCGAATCCCTGCAGCAACTGGGTATTTGTCTAAACTACAACGGATACGGCTTCGAGCTCGAGGATCTGCTATATCATCCCGCCGAGCTGTACTGCCAGCTTCGGCCCTACGAGGATCCGCTCGAATTCGTTTCCGGCGGGAGCGGTTACTCGCGGTTGCTGGAGCAGTACGAGGACGACATGTCGCGCGCCCGCAACGCGGTCGCCGAAACCGAGTCAGCGGCGGGCGCGATATATCTTTTACCCAACGAGGGCTGGTCGAAACGAATCGTCGGCGTGATGGGCAACGAACTCGCGAAGCAATTCCCGGAACGCGCGCATGCGCTGCTGGTCGACATGGGCGACGGTAATCAGCGTGTCAGCGTGCGCGCGCCTTATAATCGCAAGGACGGGGCCGACGAACTGTGCCGGCAATTCCCGACCGGCGGCGGGCGCAAGGCGGCGGCCGGTATCAATGCGCTGCCCGAGGAGTCGCTGGAGTTGTTCGTCGAGCGGTTCAATAAGCAGTTCGGTATTAATCAATGAGCGATCACGAAAAGAGCAGCAATGTCGTCTGGCACAATGCCACGGTAACCCGCGACCGGCGCGAAGATCAGAACGGGCACCGCGGCGGACTGTTCTGGTTCACCGGGCTGTCCGGAGCAGGCAAGTCGACGCTGGCGCACACGGTCGAGGAAAAACTCCACCAGGAGGGTTGCAGGACCTTCGTGCTCGACGGCGACAACGTACGCCACGGGTTGTGCGCCGATCTCGGTTTTTCCGAAGAGGATCGCAAGGAAAACATCCGCCGTGTCGGCCACATGTCGATGCTCTACGTCGAGGCCGGCATCGTCGTGCTGACCGCGTTCATTTCGCCGTTTCGGGCCGATCGCGACAACGTGCGCAAGATCGCGGGCGCCGATTTCCACGAAATTTATTGCAAGTGCAGTCTCGAGGTCTGCGAGGACCGTGACGTGAAGGGCCTCTACAAGCGCGCCCGGGCAGGCGAAATTCCGAATTTCACGGGTATCGATTCGCCTTACGAGGAGCCGGAGTTTGCAAATTTGACCGTGGATACCGAGACCAATCTGGAATCCTGTAGCGACGAAGTTTTCAATTACATTAGAGGTGTCATCCGGCGATGAATGTTTCGGACAAGAAAATTGCCGTAATCGGCCTGGGTTACGTGGGTCTGCCGCTGGCCGCGCTGTGCGCGAAACGCGGATACCCCGTGCTCGGGCTCGATGCCAAGCAGGCCGTGGTCGATTCGCTGCAGGCGGGCCGCTGCCATATTCGCGACGAGGCGGTCGAGCGGCTACTGGGCGAGGCGGTCGCGTCGGGCAATTTCCAGGCAACCACGGATGCAAATGCCATCGCGAACTGCAATATCTACCTGATTTGCGTGCCGACTCCGGTCGATAGCAACAACGATCCGGACCTCGAGCCGCTGGAGGGGGCCTGCCGGCTCGTGGCTCCCCTGTTGAAAGCAAATGACCTGGTCGTAGTCGAATCGACCGTTTTCCCCGGTACCTGCGAACAGATAGTGATTCCTCTGCTCGAGCAGATATCCGGCCTGGACGGCAGCAAGGATTTTTATGTCGCGCACTGCCCCGAACGGGTAAATCCCGGTGATCATTTCTGGACTTCGGAGAATATTCCCAGGGTAGTCGGGGCGACCTCGAAAGCCGGGGTCGACCTGGCCGCCGAATTTTACGCTTCTATCCTGGGCGGAAAAATTTTCGATGTGCGTGAAGTCAAGAAAAGCCTCGGTCCCAAGTTTCGCGAGACCGCCGACGGACTGCATGTCGCGCACGTGCCGCTGGGCAGCGTCACCAAGATGCGCTCGATCCGCGACGCGGAAGCCGTCAAGGCGATGGAAAACACGGTGCGCGACGTCAATATCGCCTTTGTCAACGAACTGGCCAAAATCAGCGACGTGCTGGAGCTCGACGTCGTCGATATCATCGACGGCATGGCGACCAAGCCCTTCGGCAAGGGCCCGTTTTACCCCGGCGTCGGCGTCGGCGGGCACTGCATCGCGGTCGATCCCGAGTGGCTCAAGGCGGCTTCGAAAAAAGCCGGTTACATGCCGGAAATGATCCAGCTCGCGCGCATGACCAACAACAGCATGCCGGAGTATACTGTGTCGATACTGCAGGATTTGCTGAACGAAAGGGGGTATCCGATCAAGGGTACGCGTATCGCGGTGCTCGGAGTGGCTTACAAGCGCAACGTCGACGACCCGCGCGAGTCGCCGTTTTTCAAGCTGCGCGAAATCCTGCGCAAAAAAGGCGCGGAGTTGAGCGTGTTCGACAGCTGGGTGACCAGCGAGAATACGGTTTCGTCGTTCGACGAATGTATCGGAGGGGCCAGGGCGATCGTTATCGTTACCGAGCATTCGGATTCGACGGAGGCACTCGAAAAAACGGATCTTGCCGCCGTCGGGGTGGAAGTCGTGGTCGACGGCAGAAATTGCCTGGACAGTGCGGCGATTCGGGCGCAGGGCGTTCTTTATCGCGGAATCGGACGCTAGATACCTGATGACTGGATCGAGATGACTAAAACAGCCTTTATCACCGGTGTGACGGGACAGGACGGCGCTTACCTGGCCGAGTTTCTGCTCGCCAGGGGCTACG
>JASFKL010000421.1:0-3242 GCA_050118655.1 Gammaproteobacteria bacterium
CGCCTCGGCGCGAGCGAAAACCGCGGGCGCTACGTCGAGCTCGAATTCACCGTTTTCCCGGAGCGCGTGCAGATACGCGTTCGCGACCAGGGCCGCGGTTTCGACTGGGCGCCGTACCTGAAGCTGGACCCCGATCGCGCTTTCGACCCCCACGGGCGCGGTATCGCGGTAGCGCGGATGTCGAGTTTCGACGATCTCCAGTACATCGGCAGCGGCAACGAGGTGCTCGCGACGATCAACAAGAAAGGCCGGTCCTAGCCCTGCACCGGGACGCCGGCCACTGCTACGAGGTCAGTCGTCGTAAGGGCGCGCGCCGGGTTACAGCGCCGCCGGCGCCGAGCATGGTCTCGGTCAGGCCGCGATCGGCGTGGTTCATTTTCCACGACAGCATCTTTTGCGCGTACTCGAGCACGCGCTCCTGGTAAGCCGGGTTTTGCGCCTGGTTGACGAATTCCCCGGGGTCCGGCTCGAGATCGAAGAACAGCGGCGGCAGCGCGCTGAAATGAACGTATTTGTAGCGCCGGTCGCGAATCACCGCGAGCCCGCACTGGTGCAGGGTCAGCCCGAGATGCTTTTCCAGGCTGTCGTCGCGCACGTTGCGGAAATCGAATTCCCAGTGGGCTTCCTCGCGCCAGCCCGACGGCATCCTGCCCGTGCGCAGCGCCGGCAGCAGCGAGAAGCCGTCGCACTGACTCGGCGCCTCGAGTCCGAGCCAGTCGAGCAGCGTCGGCATCACATCGATGTTTTCGGTAAACGCGTCGATGCGCGTGCCGCGGCTCGCGTCGGCGGCCGGATCGGGGTCGCGGATGATCAGCGGGATCCGGTATGACTGATCGAAATACCCGAGTTTCGACATCAGCCAGTGATCGCCCAACTGCTCGCCGTGGTCGCTGGTAAATACGATCAGCGTCGAATCCCACTGGCCGCCGTCCTTCAGGCTCTGGAAAAGCCGGCCCAGATTTTCGTCTACTTCCTCGATCAGGCCGAAGTAGTTGACCATGTCCTGCTGGGTCTGGCGCAGGTTGTCGGGCGCGCGATGCTTGCCGTGGTTGATGTAATAGGCGAGCAGCGGATGCTGCCCGGCCTCGGCCGCGGGATCCTCGCTGCGCAGAGGCAGCGGCATGTCCGCGGGATCGTGGCGTTCGTTGTAGGGCGACGGCGCGGCGAACGGCGGGTGCGGCCGCAACAGCGACAGGTGCGTGACCCAGGGCTCGTTCCGCGCGCCGATCCAGTCGATGCAGCGATCGACCATGTAATGAGTTTCGTGATCCCCGGCATCGATCGCGAGCGGCAGCACCCGCTCGCCGCCCTCGCTCCAGTCGAGGCCTTCCCGCTTGCGCCCGTAAAAGGTCCAGGGCCGGTCGACGGGCGGATAACCTTTTTGCAGCAAATAGTCGACCCACTCGACCGGCACCTCGTCGCGCATCGGCGTGTACTCGGCGATGCCCGGCAGCGGTTCGCTGTAATGCAGCAGGCGCGGATCGTCGGCGTCGAGACCGCGCGGGTCGATCGCCGAGTCGGTGTAACCGAACAGCGACGGCCGATAACCCGCGGCGGCGATCTCGCGAGCCCAGTTGCTGAAGCGGTCGTCGAGCGGCGCGCCGTTGGTCACGCAGCGATGATTCTGCAGATACATACCGGTGTGCAGCGAGCTGCGGCTCGGTGCGCAGGGAGCTGCCTGGGCGTAATGATTCGCGAACAGCATGCCGTCGCGCGCCAGCGCGTCGAGGTTCGGCGTGCGCACATGGGGATGACCGAGGATCGACAGGCATTCCCCGCGCCACTGATCCGCGGTAATAAACAGAATATTCAGCCGCTCACCTCGCCTCCCCATAAATTCGGGTCAGAGTAAAAATTCATACCTTCCAACTTAAATTCGGGTCAGAGTCAAATTTAGTCAACGACATCGCCCGGTTAGTGAAGTCTTTGAATATTATCAAGTTCTAGATAACCAAAATACTTTCGATCCTGAATTTTACTCTGACCCGAATTTAAGTTGAGCCGAATTACAGTCTCAAGTCGAAAATTTTACTCTGACCCGAATTTACTCGACTTTCCACAGGTTCGGGTCAGATCTAAATCAAATGCTGTTCAGGCCATCAGCAGCGGGTCGAAGGGGCACGCGGTCAGGTTCTCGACGCCATCCTCGGTGACCAGCAACTGGTCCTCGAGCTTGATGCCGTCGGGCCCGCCGACCTCGCCGACATAGGCTTCGACGCAGAGCATCATCCCGGGTTCGAGCTCGCCGCTGTAGCCGCGCTCCTGCCAGTCGATCGGGTACTTGATCGCCGGCCATTCGTCGCAGAGGCCGACGCCGTGAAACTTGGAGCCGTAGCGTTGCGGAATGAATTCGTCCGTCAGGTGATGCCCCTGCTCGGTCAATTCCTGGAAGCTGACACCGGGTTTTACGAGCTCGGCGTTGATCATGATGTGGTCGTGGGCGATGCGATGCAAATCTTTCTGGCGCCGGGTCGGCTTGCCGTCGCCGATGAACCAGGTTCGCGAAATGTCGGTGCACATGCCGTAGCAGCCGATCAGATCGGTATCGAAGGCGAGGATCTCGTTATCGCCGAGGATGCGCGGTCCGCATTCCTGGAACCAGGGGTTGGTGCGCTGGCCGGTCGACAGGATACGGGTTTCGATCCACTCGCCGCCGCGGCGGATATTGCTCTTGTGCAGCTCGGCCCAGATGTCGTTTTCGGTCATACCGGGCTCGGTCAGCTCGCGCATTTCGGCGATCGACGCCTCGCAGGCATGCATCGCACAGCGCATCGCGAGGATTTCATCGGGCCCCTTGATCGCGCGCGTACGCTCCATCAATTCCTCGCCGTCCATGACCTCGACACCGGCCGCATCGAGCGCGCGCAAGCCGGCGATCTGTATCTTGTCGACCGCCACCCGGCGGCCGGAACCGACGCGCTCGCGCAGCAGGTCGACGACCTGCCCGGCGAACAATTCGGCCTTCTCCTCGGTACGCTGGCCGGTGGCGAAATAAAAAAATGATGCGCCGAAACGCACCTCGCGTACCAGCGGGTTATATTCGGAAAGATAGGCATAGCCGCCGTACTCCCAGAGCACCATATGCCCGTCGGCGGTGACCAGGCAGGCGCGGAACGGGTTGTGGGCATTCCACAGCTGCATGTGAGTGGTATCGGTGGCGTAACGAATCGACAGCGGGTCGAACAGCAAGACCCCGTCGAGGTCGCGCTCGACCAGCCCGGCGACGATGCGCTCGAGACGGT
>JASFKL010000422.1:0-3236 GCA_050118655.1 Gammaproteobacteria bacterium
GCTCCTACCGCGGGTTCGGCCGGCTCGAATCGCAGTTTATCATTCGTGCTCGTCGTGCAGGCACAGCTCGTGATTCGATAATACCTCGATGACGCGGCATTCGGCGACGCGGTTGGCGGTGCATTCCGAGATCATCCGTTCGAGTTCCGAGCGCAGGCTTTGCAGGCGCTCGATGCGCGATTCGACGTCGCGCAGGTGTTCGCGCGCGATCTGGTCGACTTCCTCGCAGGAATGCGAGGGATCGTCGCCGAGCGCGAGGATTTCGCGAATCCGCTCGAGCGGAAAACCCATTTCGCGCGCATGGCGGATGAAACGCAGGCGGTCGCGGTGCGCGCGGGTGTAGATGCGCTGGTTGCCGGCACTGCGCGCGGGCGCCGGCAACAGGCCGATTTGCTCGTAATAGCGCACGGTTTGTACCTTGCAGTTGCCGGTTTTCGCCATTTCGCCGATGGAAACCTGTTCGGACATCGATTAAACCCTTGAAGCTACAGTCGCTGTAGGTAATAAACTTACCATAAATTCAAACGATATTGGAGTTTCATGCCAGCCTGCAGTTGCGATCACGACCTCAAATTCAACGGCGTATCCCGCCGTTACCGCGCGATCCTGTGGATCGTCATCGGGATCAACGCGTTCATGTTCCTGTTCGAGACCTTCGCGAGCTTTGCCGCGGACTCGATGGCCCTGCGCGCCGACGCGCTCGATTTTCTCGGCGACAGCCTGACCTACGGCCTGACGTTGCTGGCGATCGGTCACTCGCTGCGCTGGCGCGCCTCGGCAGCGATGTTCAAGGGCATAACGCTGTTATTGATGGGGCTGTGGGTGTTCGGTTCCTCCGCCTGGCAGGTTCTCGTGCTCGGCGTGCCCGACGAAACCATCATGGGCTCGGTGGGCCTGCTCGCCTTCGCCGCCAACGCGGCCAGCGTGCTGTTGCTGCTCGGCTATCGCGACGGCGACGCCAACGTACGCTCGGTATGGCTGTGCAGCCGCAACGACGCGATCGGCAACCTGGCGGTGATCGCCGCCGCGGGCGCGGTCTACTACACGCACTCCGCGTGGCCCGACCTCGTGGTTGCCTTCGGTATGGCGATGCTGTTCCTGCACTCGGCTTACCTGATCATCCGCCAGGCGCGCGAGGAAATGCGTTCGCCGCAAGCCGTCCCCGGCTTCGAGTCCTGAAGACACGGACTCCGGCCTTGCGGGCCGCGCGGCGATTCCGCTGCCGATCCCTGAAATCGCCCGCTCTCCGGTAATCGTCACGATCGTCTTCGCGGGTCTGAAACGACGAGGGAGACGGACCGCGGCCCGTCTCCCGGTTTCGCCGGCGCTTTACTTTACTAGTCGGCCGCCGGCAGGTTGTCGATCATCGGCCTGGCCGCGGGGATCGCCTCGGCGAGCGCCTCGAGGCCCTTGTCGTTGCGGCTCTGTTTCATCGTCCTGATCGATTCTCCGACCAGCGCCTGGAAATCGAATGCCTTCTCCTGGTGACCGTTCGCCGACCACAGGCTGCGCTTTTCCATCAACGCCCCGAAATCGCCGCCGTAGATATGCAGCGACATGCCGTAGCCGTCGCCCGGGTTTTCGATGCTGTGAATGACGTCCGCCGGCAGATCGACGACCTCGCCCTTGCGGCTCGACGTCGTGCGTACCGTGACGAGGCCCTGGCCGTCGGCCGCGGGTTCGAACACCGTGCTGACTTCCTCGCCCTCGAGCTGGCCGATACAGGCGAACACGGTGTGATTGTGGATGCCGCTCTGGAAGCGCGGCGGGATACGCGCGAACAGCATCGTCAGTTCGTCCGATGCGTGGACGATCATTTCGCCGATACCGGCGCCGGGCGGTACGGCCGCCTGCAGTTTTTCGATGATCTCGCCCGCATCGTTGTCGGCGAGCGTTCGTTCGAGGTAACGCTTCGCGGCGAGCTGGCGGTCTTCGGCCTCGGCCATGGCGGCCTTGCAGCCGGCTGCAAATCCTTCGATGGTAAATGGTTTCATGGTCTCTCTCATCGTTGGTGGGTTGATGGCGTAAAAGATAGTCTGTTTTCATTTGCAATGAAATTAGGCAAAATAGAAATTCTGTTTTGCAAATATGCACAACTTATGCCTGAAACGGGGGACTCGCCGGGCCTGCAGGCCCGGCAGATCGACGATCTCGAGTGGAGCGACCTGTCGGTGATCCTCGCGGTCTGCCGCGCGGGCACGCTCTCCGGCGCGGCGCGCGCGCTGGGGCACAACCACAGCACCGTGTTCCGCCGTATCAACGCGATCGAGCGCAAAACCGGGGTGCGCTTCTTCGAGCGGCTGCCGAACGGCTACCTGATGACCGACGCCGGCGAGGCCGCGATGCACAGCGCCGAGCGTATCGAAACCGAGATCCAGGGACTGAGCCGGGAAATCCTCGGCCGCGACCAGAGCCTGCAGGGCCTGGTCAGGATCACGGCGATGGATTACCTGTCGATCAACACGCTGCCGGGGGTGCTGGCCGAATTCCGCAAGCTGCATCCGGGGGTTTCCTGCGAGCTGATCTACACGATCTCGGCGCTCGACCTCGCCCGGCGCGAGGCCGACATCGCGATTCGCGCGATGCCGAAAGTCCCGGATTCGAGCCTCGGGCGCAAGGTCTGCGATTTCCGCTTCGCCATCTACGCCTCGCCCGACTACCTCGAACGCAACCCCGGCAAACCGCTCGCCGAGCACGACTGGGTAATGATCGAGGGCGTCGCCGACTGGCTGCTGCCGGCGATCTGGAAAACCCGCCAGGCCGCGGACCGGCAAACCGTGTTCACCTCGTCCGGCCCGGCCGTCCTCGAAGCCGCGGAAGCCGGCATGGGGCTTTTCGCAATGTCCTGCTATGCCGCCGACAGCCGTCCCGGACTGGTGCCGGTCACGCGGCCGATGGAAGCGATGACCGTAGAGCTCTGGGTGCTGACCCACGCCGACCTGCGCCGCACCGCGCGCGTCAAGGCGTTGATGGATTACCTGGTCGAGCACTTGCGCGGCATGCGCGCGCTGTTCGAAGGCCGCAAGGCGCAGGAGGATCCGCGGGTCCTGTTCGGCGCCGACCTGCAGCCATTGGCATAGACTCCGTTGACCGCCTCGCGAGTCCGGGACCGCGAAAAAACCGCGACGGCGGGCGGGTCGCGATTGAGATCGTTTCCCGACGCCCGGCCGCGATCCGTTACCGGTTTATCTACAAAAGACGCGGGATTTGTTGTAGCTTTCCATTCGATGAACAGG
>JASFKL010000423.1:0-3198 GCA_050118655.1 Gammaproteobacteria bacterium
CGGCAGCCAGTACGAGTCCCGCTTGAACGCATAACCCGGGATACTTATCTTGTTGGCCGGTTTACCGGAGAAGGCTTTCGACCAGTCTATTTCGAAGCCACTCACCCACAGGCTGCCGAGAGAATTCTGTATCTCGCCGGCCGCGGTTTCGTCGCGGCCGAAATTCGGCAATACGGACACCGCGGGACCGTCTTCTGGAGCGGATTGCATCGCGACCAGGCTGGTCAGGGTCTGCCCGGGACCGACCTCGACAAAGGCCAGCGGGGCATCGCCGAAACTGGCCCGGGCGCTCGCAACCGCATCGGAAAACAGGACAGGATTGCGTACCTGCGAAGCCCAGTAGCCGGGCGACCCGGCGTCCTCCGCGGATAGTAACTTCCCGCTCGAGGTCGAAAATATCGGCATGGCCGGCGCGGCCAGTTCGAAGGATGCGATATGCTTCTCGAAGTCGCCGACGATGGGTTCCATCATGTGGGAATGGAATGCATGGCTGGTTTCCAGAAGCGTGCTCTCGATGCCCTGCTCCTCCATGTCCCGCTGCAATTGCTCGATGTCGCCGGTCGGGCCCGCCAGGACCACCAGCGAGGGCGCGTTCGAGGCCGCCAGGCAAATTTCGCCGCTCAGGAAACCGGCTACCTCCTCCCGGCTCCTGTTTTTGACCACCAGCATTCTGCCGGGCGGCATGGATTGCATCAGGGCGCCCCTGCGGGCGACTATCCGCACCGCATCCTCGAACGACATGACGCCGGCCAGTATCGCCGCCGTATATTCGCCGATACTGTGGCCGATCAGGAAATCGGGGTTACAGCCCCGGTTCTGCAGGATTCTGGCCAGCCCGTACTCCAGCAGCAACAGTGCCGGCTGGACGATTTGCGTCTGATTGATCTGCCCGGGAACGGGAGAATCGGCGAATACGACGTCGCGTATATCGATACCTTCCTGGGCGAGGACCAGCTCGGAACCCGCATCGAACATTTGCCTGTACTCGGCATCGTTTCGGTACAGCCACGATCCCATGTCTTCCCTTTGAGAACCCTGGCCGGTAAACAAAAAGCCGATCTTGCCGTCGATATCGGAATCGACGGAACCGCGCACGATATTGGAATTCTCCGCGATACCGGACGCCATCGCGCTCGCCGTCGGGCCGCTGATAACGGCGCGGTGCGAGAATTGCCTGCGCCCGACTATGGAGGTATAGGACACATCGCGCAGCGAGAGAGAATCACCCTTGTTCTCGAAGAAACGCCTGTATTCCTCTATCTCGAGCTTGAGCGCCTCGGCCGATTTTGCGGACAGCAGCACGGGGTATCCGTACGCGTCCGGCCGATCCTCGGTCTCGCAATGGTTCTGCGGATAATCCTCGACGATTATATGGGCATTCGTGCCGCCGACGCCCAGCGAGCTCACCGCGGCCCTGCGCAGGCCGCACAGTTTCCATTCTTCGGTTTCGCTGTTGACGTGAAAACCGGATTTTTTCAGATCCAGTTTCGGATTGGGCTGCTTGAAAAACAGCGTTCCGGGAATCTGGTTGTTGCGTACGGCGAGCACGGTCTTGATAAAACTCGCGGCCCCGGCCGCGTGTATCGTATGGCCGATATTGGATTTGACCGAACCCAGGACGCATTCTCCCTCGCGGTCGAGATCGTTGCCGTAAATCCTCGCCAGCGCCTCGACTTCGATGGGATCGCCCAGCGGCGTCGCGGTGCCGTGGGTTTCGATAAATCCAACGGATTCCGGGGGAATTCCCGCGTTTTCTATCGCCGCCTGGTAAACCGCGACCTGTCCGCCGACGCTGGGCGCCGTGTAGCTGGCTTTCGCCTCGCCGTCGTTGTTGACCGCGTATCCCCTGACGGTTGCGTATATTCGATCGCCGTCCCGCTCCGCCAGGTCCAGCCGCTTCAGAACGACCAGCCCGGCGCCGTCGTTGAACGTGGTTCCGGTCGCCTCGGCGTCGAAGGGCCGGCAATGCCCGTCCCGCGACAACATTCCTCCTTCCTGGTAGATGTATCCGCTGCGCACCGGGGTCGATACGGAAACGCCACCCGCGATCGCGATCTCGCATTGCCGCTGCTCGATACTGGCGCAGGCCTGGGCAATGGCCACGAGCCCCGTCGAGCAAGCCGTGAACACGTTGACGCTGGGGCCCGTCAGGTTGAGCTTGTATGAAATCCGCGTGCTGAGAAAATCGGTCTCGTTGGCCAGCGCCGCATTGAACTGGCCGAAATTGTCCAGCAATTCCTTGTTGGGCAGTACGTACTGCTGGAAATAGCGCGCCCAGTTCATGCCGACGAAAATACCCGTGCGATACTGCTCGTCGCCGGGCGGAATCGCGGCATCTTCGAGCGCGTTCCAGGCAAGTTGCAGCATCAATCTTTGCTGCGGGTCCATCAGCTTCGCCTCGGTCGGCGTTATGCCGAAAAACTCGGCGTCGAACTCGTCGCAACGATCGATGATTCCCTTGGCTTTAACGTAATTCGGATGATTCCGGTCCCTGGGATCGACCTCCTCGCTGATCTCGTCGTCACCGAAAAAGCTGACCGTCTCCCTGCCGTCGAGCAGGTTTTGCCAGTACTCGTCCAGGTTATCGGCGCCCGGAAAGCGGCAGGCCATGCCGATCACGGCATAGCGGGTATCGTAGGCATCCTCGACCGCGTCCGGCGCGCGCCGTTCGCCCTGGTTCTGCAACTGCCCTTCCAGAAACCTGGTCTGCGAGTTGATCGTGGGGTATTCGAATACGAAGGTCGCGCCGAGCTTGACCTGGTAGGCCTCCTCGAGGCGCTCCGTCAACAGCACCGCTTCCAGCGAGGTGCCCCCGGCATCGAGAAAATTTTCGTCGTAACCGACCTTCCGTTCCAGGATATCGGACCAGTGGCCGGCAACGCCGCTGCGTTCGACCGTTACCCTGTCCTCGCCGGAATCGGCAAACGGGTCGGGCAGCCTGGATTCGTCGAGCTTGCCGTTCTGGTTGATCGGCAGGGAATCCATCGGGATGATGAAGTGCGGCACCATGTAGCGTGGAAATACCCGGCTCAGCGTTTCCCGCAGCCGGTGCCGGTCGATCGGATTTTTACCGACGAAATAAGCGGTCAGGCGCTTTTGATCCCTGGGTCCCGTGCGCACTACCACCCTGGCATCGGCGATATCGTCCAGTTCGTTCAGGTAGAGTTCGATTTCCCCGGGTTCGATACGATGCCCGTC
>JASFKL010000424.1:0-3198 GCA_050118655.1 Gammaproteobacteria bacterium
GATTCTGCGCCAACTGAAAATCAAATGGATTCCAGGCTCATACCCTGCCTGTTGCTGATGGCAATCCTGTCCGCATGCGGTTCGAGCGGAAGCTCGGATTCCGAGGACGGAGGTTCCGACGGCACTCCGAGGGCCGGCCCCTGCACCGTCACCGTGCTGAACGGCAGTTACTCGACCGCGGTAAACGCGGGTACGTTCCCGCCCGGCTCGGTGGTCTGCGCCGAAACCGACGGCGGGGTCGAGTACACCGGGACCTTCCGGCCGAGCGGCTACAGCATGCGCGGCTTCGTGGTCAACAGCAGCCAGGAGAAAACCGTCAGCAACGGCATCTTCGAGCGCATGTCCTTCGTCGGCGGCCCGGCCTGCGGCAACCAGGTCAACACCTACGCGGGCAGCAATACCGTGATCCGCGAATCCGCCTTCTACGGCGAGGGCGGCCGCTACCTGCTGCTCCCCTACCAGGAATCCAACGTCGCGATCTACGACGTCATCTTCCGCGTCGACGGCGGCTGGGGGGAAGGCGGCGCAGGCTGTACACAATCAGAACCCAACGCCGCGCTGAATATCTACGACACCAACAGGGCTTACTGCGACCACTGTTACAACTTCGACACCAACAACACCGCCGACGGCAGTTCGGAAAAGCTCGGCGGACTCGGCATCAATGCACATACAAACAATCTCTGTTACAGCGTCGAAATACGCAACAGCATCGATCGAGATAGCATCGGCTTCTGGGCCGGTGGTAACGGCATCTGCAACACCAAATACACCAACAACCTGGGGCGCGTGAACCTGAACCTGGCGGGCAACGCGACGGTCACCAGGTCGAGCGGCCAGGTCTGCAATTATTGGAACGGCACAGTGAGCCTAGTCGACAGCGATTTCCCGTCCGGCAACTGCAGCGACGGCGGCGTCGGCGCGGCCGTGTCGCCGGACAAGGCCTTCCTCGACGACCCCAGATGGCGCGCCGAGATGTGCGACGGCGCCGGCAGTTACAGCAGTCGGACCGACGGCTGGTGCGCGACCGCGAAGCAGCTCAGCGACTACCTGACGCAATAGGCCGCCGGAGCGGCTCGCCGGTGCGCCGCATGTCCCTGTTTTCGCGCCGATAAGCACAAACCTAGACCGGGTTAACAACTTCTGGCCCCTGCGGCGGATATCATTGCGGCGGAATCTTCGAGCATAATAACCATCCCCTGCCCGGTTGACTGAACATGTGCGGAATTTGCGGTATCTACAACCTGTCCGGCAAGCCCGTCGCGCGCGACGAGGTGACCCGCATGAACGACGAGATGGCGCATCGCGGGCCCGACGCCGACGGGCTCTACCTCCACCAAAATCTCGGCTTCGGCCACAGGCGGCTGAAAATCATCGACCTCGAGGGCGGCGTGCAGCCGATGTTCAGCGCCGATCGCAACCTGGTCATCGTGTTCAACGGCGAGATCTACAATTTCCAGGAAGTCAGGTCGGAGCTCGAAAAAACCGGTTTCGAATTCAGGACCAGTTCCGACACCGAGGTCATCATCCGCGCTTACGAGAAGTACGGCGAGTCCTTCATCGACAGGCTCAGGGGCATGTTCACGATCGCGCTGTTCGACCACCGCGAACGCAAGCTGCTGCTCTACCGCGACCGCCTCGGCATCAAGCCGCTCTACTATTACCTCGACGACGAGCGGCTGCTGTTCGCCTCCGAGGTCAAGCCCATTCTGCAAGCGCTCGGCCGCCCTGCCCGCGTGGATTTGGCAGGCCTCGATTTTTACATGTCGGTCGGTTACGTCCCCGGCGAGAACACGCTGTTCGAGGGCATCAGGAAACTCGCGCCGGGACACAGCCTCAAGCTGCAGGACAAGCGCGTCAGCATCGGTTGCTACTGGGATCTCGAGAACGTACCGGCGCAGGATCTCGGCTTCGACGAGGCGCTGGAAATCTTCGACCGCAAGCTGTCCGAGACCGTGCGCATGCACGCGATCAGCGACGTGCCGCTGGGCGCGTTCCTGAGCGGGGGCCTCGACTCCAGCGTCATCGTCGCGTTGCTCGGCAAGCTGTCCGGCTCCCGGGTCAAGACCTTTTCCGTCGGTTACAAGGACAGCCCCGAGGAGAGCGAACTCGGTTACGCGGAGATCGTCGCCCGGCACTGCAACACCGAGCACCACGAGCTGATTCTCGAGCCGCTGGCTTTCTTCGACTCGCTCGACCTGTTGCTGCAGCATTCCGAGGAGCCCATCATCGAGAGCGCCGCGGTAGCGCTCTACCAGTTATCGAAACTGACCAAGGAGCATGTCACCGTGGTGCTTTCCGGCGAAGGCGGCGACGAGATCCTGGCCGGATACCCGCTGCACCAGATCATGCCGAAAATCGACAGGCTGCACCTGCTGTCCCGCGGGATCCCGGGATTCTTCAAGCAGCGGATTTCCCCCGTCTTCGCCGGCAACGAAAAGCTGTCCAAGTACTGGGACTGGATATGCCTGCCCCTCGAAAACAGGTACCAGAGCATTTCCAACGACGTGACCGGCAGCATCAAGAACCGCATGTACAAGTCGCGGGAAATCCTCTGCAGCCAGGAAAATACCAACCGGTATTACGCCAGCCTTTTCGACAAGCTCGACCGCGGCACCGCGCTCAGAAAGATGACTTACAGCGACATCAAGAGCTGGCTGCCGGACGACCTGCTGATCAAGGCCGACAAAATGACCATGGCCGCGTCGCTCGAATTGCGCGTACCCTTCCTCGACCACGAGATCGTCGAGTTCGCGACCACCCTGCCGGACAGTTATCGCCTGCGCGGCAGGCAGGGCAAATACCTGTTGCGAAAGTACGCCGAATCGTTGATTCCCGGCGAAATCATCAACCGCAAGAAAAAAGGCTTCCCGGTTCCCATAAGCGGCTGGTTCCGGGGGGTATTGTTCGAAAAAACCCGTGAAATCCTGCTCGATCCGCATTCGCTCGAGCGCGGATATTTCAATCCCGCCTACATCGAGAACATGCTGAACCGGCATCGGCAGGGTTCGGAAGACCTGAGCAGGAGAATATTCTCCATGTTGAACCTCGAATTGTGGCACCAGAAGTACATTGACTGAGCGCCCCTTCAAGCTGCTGCTGGTTTCGAACCTGTTGCCGACACCCTACGACCCGGAACGCGGGGTATTTACCTATCAGCTCGCGAAACGCCTGCAGCGCCATTGTCAGCTGACCCTG
>JASFKL010000425.1:0-3146 GCA_050118655.1 Gammaproteobacteria bacterium
CATTCTTCGAGTCCGCGCTCGCGAAACTGGGTTGCACGGCGGGGCAGGCGTTGATGATCGGCGACGATATCGTCGGCGACGTCGATGCCGCGCAGCAGTGCGGAATTCGCGGTATACAGGTCAGAACCGGCAAGTTCCGCGAGCCCGATCTCGACCGGGGCATCGAGCCCTTCGCGCTGCTCGATTCGATCGCCGGGTTGCCTGACTGGTGGAGCGAAAACCTTTCCTGAGGGATTACACCGCGTGCGCAATCGAGTGGCGGAACGCAGGCCCCCGGATTCTGGCGTATTTCGTCGGCCGCGGCAGAAATACGGGGCTAGGTCAGGGCGCGTTCGAGATCGGCGAAGGTATTGGCGCGAGCCGATAATTCGATCTTCATACCGATCCGCTTCTCGATATGCGTCGACGAAAACATGCCGAAGATGACCTGGCTGCCGTTTTCCAGCATCTGGCTGACCAGCAAGTGCTGGCGCCCGAAGGTTCGAATGGTTTCGACGATGTCGCCGACCGTCGCCCGGAGCACGTCGCTGTACTGCAGCGAGTCGAGCATGGACAGGGGAGTCATGATGTCGAGAACCACGATCTGGTTGCGGTTGCCGCCGTGTTCCTGAATATAGCGAACAGGCTTTTCGCCGAACAGGTCGGTGTAGGTCACCAGGCCCTGCAAAACGCCGGCGACATCGGCGACGAACAGCAGCCGAACCCCGCAGGCGATCATCTTGTCGTTGACCTCGGCGAGGGTCGCCGCCGAGCCGACGGAAAAAGGACGGGTATGGTGGAAATCGGTAAACACCGACCGCGCCGGGTCCCGCATGCTGACCGAAGCGGACTCGGCCGTGTCGCCCTGGTAGATCGAGGTTCCGGGCGGGAGCAGGTGATGCGGCAGGACCTGGAATGGGGTATTCATCTCGATGCCTCCTGTTACCTGGAGGCGCGATTATATCCCAAACCCCGCTTCCGGTCGAAAGCGGGGTGCCGGCATCGCCTAGCGGGTACGCGGACAGATGCCGCCGTCGCCGAAGAAGAATTCGATCTCGGCGCGCGCCGTGTCGGTTCCGTCGGAGCCGTGTACCGCGTTCTCGTCCACGGTTTGCGCGAAATCGGCACGGATGGTGCCGGGCTCCGCGTTGGCGGGATTGGTGGCTCCCATTACTTCGCGATTTCTAGCGATCGCATCCTCGCCCTCGAGCACCTGGACCATCACCGGCCCGGAAGTCATGAACGCGACCAGGTCGTCGTAGAAAGGACGCTCGCGGTGAACGGCGTAGAACTCACCGGCCTTTTCGGCGCTCAGATGTTCCATGCGCGCGGCGACGATGCGCAGACCGGCTTTTTCGAAGCGATCGTAGATTTGTCCGATCACGTTCTTGGCAACCGCGTCGGGCTTGATAATCGAAAGAGTGCGTTCGACAGCCATACTAAATGAATCTCCAGCAATGAAAAATGCTGCGCATAATACTCCTTAGGGTACACTTATGCGACTATTTTCAGGCCCTTATGATGAAAACAGATAAACACCAACGCCGGTTTCTGAAGGACTATCGTCCGCCCGACTTCGGGATTACCCACACCCGCCTGAGGTTCGATCTCGACGAAGCGCACACCCGTGTCGAAAGCCG
The DNA here is from genome assembly GCA_050118655.1 of Gammaproteobacteria bacterium. GTDB lineage: Bacteria > Pseudomonadota > Gammaproteobacteria. The sequence goes on from JASFKL010000425.1 coordinate 1,620, forward strand.
CCTGAACCTGCGGCGCAATTCCTCCGCTCGCAGCGACGCGCCGCTGGTGCTCGACGGCGTCGAGCTGAAATTGATCGAACTGCGCCTCGACGGCGCGGCGCTCGGTCCGGAAGACTATCGTCTCGGCGACGAAAACCTGACGATCGACAGGGTGCCCGACAATTTCGAGCTCGAGTGCGTGGTCGAGATAGACGCCGCCGCCAATACCCGGCTCGAGGGCCTGTACCTGTCGAATGGAAATTTCTGCACCCAGTGCGAGGCCGAGGGATTTCGATACATTACCTATTATCTCGACCGCCCGGACGTAATGTCGGTGTTCAGCACCGAGATTCATGCCTCGCGCGACGATTACCCGGTACTATTGTCGAACGGCAACCCGGTCAGCCGCGGCGAGGACGCTGGGCGCCACTGGGTGACCTGGGAAGATCCCTTTCCGAAACCCGCTTACCTGTTCGCGCTGGTCGCCGGCGACCTGGCCTGCATCGAGGACAGTTACGTCACCCGCTCGGGCCGCAACGTGACTCTCCGGATTTACACCGAGCATCACAATCGCGAAAAATGCGGTCATGCGCTGCAATCCCTGCAAAAGGCGATGCGCTGGGACGAGGCGGTTTACGGGCTCGAGTACGATCTCGACCTGTACATGATCGTCGCCGTCGACGACTTCAACATGGGGGCGATGGAGAACAAGGGACTCAACGTGTTCAATACCCGCTACGTGCTGGCCAACCCGCAGACCGCGACCGACGCCGACTACCTCGCCATCGAGGGCGTCATCGCGCACGAATATTTTCACAACTGGACCGGTAACCGTGTGACCTGCCGCGACTGGTTCCAGTTGAGCCTCAAGGAAGGCCTGACCGTGTTCCGCGACCAGGAATTCAGCGCCGATATGTTTTCGCGCGCGATTCAGCGCATCGGCGACGTCCGCGTGCTGCGCAACCACCAGTTCGGCGAGGATGCGGGCCCGATGGCGCACCCGGTAAGACCGGCCTCCTACCAGGAAGTCAATAACTTTTACACCGCGACGGTTTATAACAAGGGGGCCGAGGTCGTGCGCATGATCCATTGCCTGCTCGGCAAGGAAAACTTTCGCAAGGGCATGGACCTGTATTTCGAGCGCCACGACGGCCAGGCCGTGACTACCGACGATTTCAGGCTCGCGATGCAGGATGCCTCGGGAATCGACCTGGAGCGCTTTCAGCGCTGGTATGAACAGGCCGGCACGCCGCGCATCGATATCGCGCGTCGCTACGACGATGCGCAGGGCAAGCTGGTTCTGGAGATCCGGCAGCAGCCCGGCACCACCCGTGGCGAACTCAACCGCGCCTTTCACATGCCGATGCGGCTTGCCCTGTTCGGGCCGGACGGCGAACCGCTGCCGCTGGACGAAGAGGGTAGTCTGGAGTGGACGGTCGGTATCCGCGATCTGGAGACCCGGCTGGAATTCGCCGGTGTTCCGGAGCGGGCCATGCCGTCGGCGTTCCGCGGCTTTTCGGCGCCGGTGATCGTCACCACGGATCTCGA
>JASFKL010000426.1:0-3140 GCA_050118655.1 Gammaproteobacteria bacterium
CGACGCCCGAGGGCGCGCGCGACTACCTGGTGCCGAGCCGTACCCATCCCGGCAGCTTCTTCGCGCTGCCGCAATCGCCGCAACTGTTCAAGCAATTGTTGATGATGTCCGGCATGGACCGGTATTACCAGATCGTGCGTTGTTTCCGCGACGAGGATTTGCGCGCCGACCGCCAGCCCGAGTTCACCCAGCTCGACATCGAGACCACCTTCCTCGACGAGGAGGGCATCATGAACCTGATGGAATCGATGATGCGTTCGCTGTTCGTCGAATTGCTCGGCGCCGATATCGACGACCCGTTCCCGCGCCTGACCTATGCGGAAGCGATGGAGCGTTACGGCTCGGACAAGCCCGACCTGCGCATCGATCTGGAATTGACGTCGATTTCCGATTTGCTCGAAAACGTCGAATTCAAGGTTTTTTCCGGCCCGGCGAGCGATCCCCGCGGCCGGGTTGCCGCGCTGCGCGTGCCGGGCGGCAACAGCCTGACCCGTAAGGAAATCGACGACTATACCGATTACGTGGGTCGCTACGGCGCCAGGGGACTGGCTTACATCAAGTGCAACGATACCTCCCGGGGGCGTGAGGGCCTGCAGTCGCCGATTCTTAAATTCCTGCCGGATGAAGCCATAGACGGTATTTTGCAGCGTACCGGCGCCGAGACCGGCGATCTGATCTTTTTCGGCGCCGACAAGGCGAACGTGGTCAACGAATCGCTGGGCGCACTGCGCGTCAAGCTCGGCCACGACCTCGGCAGGGTCGAGCCCGGCTGGCGGTTTCTCTGGGTAGTCGAATTTCCGATGTTCGAAATCGACGAGCGCGAAAACCGGCTGAATGCCCTGCATCACCCGTTCACGGCCCCGGCTACCGAGGATCCGGACGAACTCGAATCGAACGCCGAAACCGTTCTGTCGCGCGCCTACGACATGGTGCTCAACGGCACCGAACTCGGCGGCGGCTCGGTACGTATTCATCGCATGGAAATGCAGCAGCGCGTATTCAAGGTGCTCGGCATCGGCGAACAGGAGGCCGAGGACAAGTTCGGTTTCCTGCTGACCGCGCTGCGTTACGGCTGTCCGCCGCACGGCGGAATCGCCTTCGGTCTCGACCGGCTGGTGATGCTGATGGCGGGCGCTTCTTCGATCCGCGACGTGATGGCATTTCCGAAGACGCAGACGGCTTCCTGCCTGTTGACCCAGGCGCCCGCGAGCGTTAGCGAGAGCCAGCTGCGCGACCTCGGAATCCGCTTGCGCAAGCCGAAGGCCGAAGGCTAGAACCGCTCCCGTCCGCCGTTGGCAAGCCGATACGGCAGGTGATAGAATTTCCGGCAGTTCAGACGAAAAAAGTCCGAGATGGTTGCTACCGCAATCGATTTACGATCCTCTGCACTGGATCGCATGTGTTCGACAATGCTGCGCATCGATCCACAACATCTCGCCCGGGTACTCGATAACCTCGTCGAGCGGACGGTGGTCGACCGGATATCGGTTGCCCCCGAAGTGACCGATAAGGCGCGTATCGCGCTGCATCGAATGCTGGAAATCTGCCCCGCCAGCGCGGGTTCGAGGGTTCGAGAGGATACGGCCGATGGCAGACGAAGAACACGCTTATAGTTTTACCACCGAGGCCACGCGAACCCTGCGGTTGAGCAACCTGCCGGCTGGCGGCTTCAAGATGTGGCGCGGCGATCGGCTACCCGAAATCACCCTGGCCTATGAATGCTGGGGCGAACTCTCCGCCGCAGCCGACAATGCAATTCTGATTTTCACCGGGCTCTCGCCGAGTGCGCATGCGGCATCTTCGCCCCAGGATACTTCGCCCGGCTGGTGGGAATACATGATCGGTCCCGGCAAGGCGATCGATACCGATCGTTTCTTCGTGGTTTGCGCGAACACCCTGGGCGGATGTTATGGCAGTACCGGCCCGGGTTCGACCAATCCCGAAACCGGGCGCAGGTACGGAGCCGATTTCCCGGATGTGACCGTCGAGGATATCGCCGGCTCGGGTTATTACCTGATGCAGGAACTCGGGGTTCGCAGGTTGCATGCCGCGGTCGGTTCGTCGATGGGGGGTATGTCTTCGATAGCATACGCACTGCTCTACCCGGGAGAAATCGATTACCTGGTGTCGATCTCCGCGGCTACCCGGGCACTGCCGTTAACCATCGCGCTGCGCTCGCTGCAACGCGAGATCATCCGCAGCGATCCGGCCTGGAACGACGGCCAGTACGCTGACGATAGTCGGCCGCTGTCAGGCATGTCGCTGGCGCGCAAGCTGGGACTGGTATCCTACCGCGCCGCCGACGAGTGGAACTCCAAGTTCGATCGCAGCCGCCTGCCGGCGGAAAAACTGACCGGGGCACGCTTCGAGCGCGAATTCGAAATCGAGAATTATCTCGAGTACAACGCGCAGAAATTCATCGCCAGCTTCGACCCCAACAGCTATCTGTACCTGTCGCGCGCTATGGACTGGTTCGACATCGCCGAGCACGGCGAATCGATGACCGATGCGATGTCTAAACTCGAGGTCAGCAAGGCGCTGGTCGTCGGCGTAACTACCGATATCCTGTTTCCGCTCAGACAGCAGAAAGAGATCGCCGACATCATGCGCGAGGCGGGCACCGATGTCGACTATGTGGAAATCGACTCGGTCAACGGGCATGATGCCTTCCTGATCGACGACGCGCATTTCTCGCCGGTTGTGAAAAAATTCCTCGATGAATCGAAACCCGACTGAGCGCTTACCCCCCGGCGCCATGTTGCCCGGGCGGGCGATCGGCGAAATCCGAATACAAAGGTTTTGCCGGGCGGGAAAGCTTTCCGACAGCCGATTCGGCTAGAATATTTCGACGCTGGGCGACCTGGGCCTGGCCATCGGAATCTTGCCCTGCTGGACCAGGTCGTGGTAATCGTGCACCGCGTTGCGGGTGGTGGTTTTACAGTAATAAAGCGCGTTGTCGGCCTGGCTGATCAATTCTTCGAGTGCCAGCGAATTGTCGAAACGGGTATAGCCTATGCTCACCGTCACCCGGTCGGTATCGGGAAAGTCGTAAGCGGCGATTTTTTCGCGAAACCGATCCAGCGACTGCTGCGCCTGCTCCGGAGTGATATCCATCAGCACCATGGCGAATTCCTCGCCGC
>JASFKL010000427.1:0-3135 GCA_050118655.1 Gammaproteobacteria bacterium
AAGGCTGCGCTAAAATGACTTCCACCCTGCCCCTGGGCCCGAAACCCGCCGGAGATTGCCATGCAAACCGTTAACTTTATTCACATGGAAGACGGCACACGCGAGGATTACGCACTACTGGATCGTCTCGAGGACGAGTACAACGCGCAGCTGCCGGAGCGCATCCTCGACGGCCTGCGCAGGCTGGAACACAGTTTCTCGGGGTACAAGATCGACCGGCTCCAGCATAGCCTGCAGGGCGCGACGCGGGCTTACCGCGCCGGGGAGGACGACGAATTCATCGTCGCGGTGCTGCTGCACGACATCGGCGACGATCTCGCGCCCTACTCGCACAGCGAGCTGGCCGCGGCTATCCTGCGCCCGTTCGTGTCCGACAGGCTCTACTGGATCGTCAAACACCACGGCGTTTTCCAGATGTATTACTACGCGCACCATACCGGCGGCGACCGCAACGCGCGGGAAGCTTTCCGCGACAGCCCCTGGTACCAGGACGCGATCGATTTTTGCCAGAACTACGACCAGAACTGCTTCGACCCCGATTACGACAACGAACCGCTGGAGTTTTTCGAACCGATCCTGCGCCGCGTTCTGGCCAGGCCCGGGTTCGCCCACGAGTCGCCGTCGGCAGGTTAGGCCCCGGACAGGACGGCGTTCCCTGCAGGAGTCGCCTCAGCCGCGAATCGGCTTCGGTTTGGCGATATCGTAACCCTGGGCGTAATCGACGCCGATATCACGCAATGCCTCCAGCGTGGCCGTATTCTCGACGAATTCGGCGATGGTTCGCTTGCCCATCACCTGGCCGACATCGTTGATCGACTTGACCAGTTCGTAGTTGATCCGGTCCTCGATCATGTCGCGCACGAAAAAACCGTCGATCTTGAGGAAATCCACCGGCAGGTTCTTCAGGTAGGCAAAAGACGACAGGCCGCTGCCGAAATCGTCGAGCGCGAAGCAACAGCCCAATTCGCGCAACTCGTCGATGAAACGACTCGCCTTGCTGAGATTCTGTATCGCCGCGGTTTCGGTGATTTCGAGGCAGATCCGGCTGGCTTCCACGCCCTTGTCTTCGATGACGTCGAGCATGAAACGCAGGAAGTCCTCGTTGGCTATCGACATGCCGGATAGATTGATCGTGCAGTGCACGCCCGGATCTGATGCCAGCCAGTCGAGAACGCCGTTGACGACCCAGGTATCCAGCTGGGTGGCCATGTTGTAGCGCTCCGCGGTAGACAGGAAATTCGCCGGCAATACCGGGAAACCGGCCTCGTCGACCATGCGCACCAGCACCTCGCAAAAACGATTCCGATCGTCCTGGTCGGTTTTGAGAGAGTGGATCGGCTGCTGGTAGAGTACGAACCGTCCCTCGTCGAAAGCGTTGTTGAGTTCGACGATGCGCTGCATTTCCTGGTGGCGCTGCGCCATTTCGAAACTGTCCTCGCTGTATATGTGGATGCGGTTGCGTCCCGCGTCCTTGGCCGTGTAACAGGCCGCGTCGGCGGAGCGCATGACGTTGGCAACCGTACCGCTGCTGAAGTTGATCGGAATCACGCCAATACTGGCGCCGAGACGGAAATTGCGGCCCGCCCAGCTGAAGCGAAATTCGTCCACCCCGTTGCGTACCGCCTCGGCCACGCGGTTGGCCTGGTTCAACGTGCAGCGTTCCAGCAGCAAGCCGAACTCGTCTCCGCCGAGGCGCGCGATTGTATCCCGCGTCCTGACCTTGTCGCGCAGCAACGCGGAAACCTGGCGCAGCAATTCGTCGCCGGCGTCGTGGCCGCAGGTATCGTTGACGACCTTGAACTGGTCGAGGTCGATATAGCACAGCGCGTGTTCGCTGTGGTCTTCGCGACAGGACTTGACCACGCGTGACAGCCGCTGCTCGAATTCACGCCGGTTGACGAGCCCGGTGAGCGGGTCGTGGGTAGCCTGGTAATTGAGCTGCTGCGACAGCAGGTGGGATTCGGTGATATCGATCCCGGTGCCGCGGTAACCGATGAATTCTCCCCGCTCGTCGAATCTGGGCTTGCCGCTGATCCGCACCACGACGTGGCTGCCATCGGGACGCGGATAACTGTACTCGAAGTTGCTGAAGGGTTCGCGCTTCTCTATGCAGGCCGCCAGCTGCTGCCATTTCTCGGTATTGAAATCGTTGCCCTGGGCGACTTCTTCGCGGGTCTTGCCGACGATCCTGTCGGTCGCCAGACGCTCGAAACCCGGATAATTTCCGGACAGGTAGGTAAATCGAAGTTCCGCATCCTGCTCCCAGAACCAGTCGGCCCCGGTTTCGGCGAAATCCCGCAGGCGTTCCTCGCTTTGCCTGAGCGCTTCCTCGGCACGGCTTTGCTCGGTGATATCCCGGGCATGCAGCATGATCGCCGGGCGCTTGCGGGTATCGAGGCTGCGAATCTGGCGGCGGGTCATCTCCAGCGTGCGGATCGAGCCGTCCCGGTGCCGATAACGATAAACGCCCGAAACGGGCTGTCCGGGATTTTCGAGCGCCTCGACGAGCGCCTGGCGAATACGCTCGCGATCTTCCGGGACGGCCTGCATGCCGTCCTGGTGGACTTCCAGTTCGTCGATCGGGTAGCCGAGAATACTTTCCACCGAGTTGTTCAGAAAGCGAATCTTGCCCGCTGCGTTGACCACGGCGACGATATCGGTGACGTGCTCGACGATATTGCGAAACCGGTTTTCGTTCTCGGCGGCCTTGATGCGCGTGGTTGCGGCCTCGGAAATATCGCTGCCGATACCGCGGTATCCCTGAAATCTCCCCCAGGCATCGAATAGCGGCTTGCCCAGCGAGTGCAACAGCCGAAGCTCCCCGTCCGCACGCCGCAGCGACCAGATCATCGAATAGTCCTCCCGCTGACGCAGCAGTTCGGCCTTGCGCCCCCAGAGATCTATGTCTTCGATGCGTCCCGCGAATGCTTCTTCGCCGGTCTTGCCGATCACCTCGGTGGCCGGGATACCGGTTACCGACTCGAATCCGTCGGACTGGAAGGTATAGCGCAGCTCGGCATCCATCTCCCAGAACCAGTCCGCCGCGAGCAGGGCGGCGTCGCCAAAGCGGCCCGAATCCTGTTCGGATTCCAGCCGCTGCGTCTCGCCCGATGCCAGCGTGTCGGCGCCGGTATC
>JASFKL010000428.1:0-3120 GCA_050118655.1 Gammaproteobacteria bacterium
CTTTTCAAATAGCTAGCAGCCGCTAAACTGAATTTAAACTCGTCTGGCTATTCCCGATGCGCTCTACTTCGGTCATCACTACACACGATGCGGCCAACGCCGCGATCATCCTGGTCTTCGGCCTGTTCCTGTTTTCGATCCAGGACGTCATCATCAAGCACTTCAGCGGCCACTACTCGGTACTGCAAATCGTTTTCGTGCGCGGCCTGATCGCGATCGGCCTGATGCTGACGTTCTTTCGCTGGTCGCGCGAGAGCGTGCCTTTCTTTTCCCGTCGCCCCGGCCTCATGCTGGCGCGGGGGCTGCTCGGATTTTCGTCTTACACGACATTTTATCTCGCGGTCGCGGCGATGCCGCTGGCGGAAGTGGTTTCGATCACCTTTACGATGCCGCTGATCGTCACCGCGATGTCCGCGCTGCTACTGGGAGAGAAAGTCGGTATGCGGCGATGGAGCGCCGTGGTGGCGGGTTTCGTCGGGGTCCTCGTCATTATCGCGCCGGGCGGCGAGTTCAACACCCTGGCCGTGGTATTCGCGTTTTGCGCCGCGCTGACCTATGCATCGCAGACCATCCTGACGCGTTATCTCGGCGCGCACGATCACCCGATGACCATCGCCTTCAATGCGATCCTGGTTTTCACCGTGGCCAGCGGCCTGATCAGCCTGGTACTCGCTGGCGACCTGATCGCGATCGACTCCGCGCACCCGTCCCTGGCCTTCTTCGGCCGGGACTGGCAGATGCCGGGCGGTGTCGATATCGTGCTCATGATCGCGATCGGATTCATCGCCGCGGTCGGATTCTATTGCCTGTCGAAAGCCTATTGCTCCTCCGAGGCGAGCGCGATCGCGCCGTTCGAATTCACTTATATCCTGTGGGCGGTCTGTTTCGGTTATCTATTCTGGCAGGAAGTCCCGGGACCGACGACGATCGCCGGCGTTGCGATCCTGGTTTCGAGCAGTCTTTACATCTGGTACCGCGAGCGCCAGATCTCGCGCGAGGAAACCGCGCTGGTGCCGGTGCAGGCCGCGCACCTGCCGCAACACGAGCCCGACGAGGCCGACTAGCTCCACTCGCAGGCGGTGGCGCGAAAGCCGACCACGGTCTGATCGAAGACGACCTTTCCCGGCCTGCCGGCAATACCGTAACAAACCTGCAGCGGCAACAGGTGCTCCTCGCGCGGATGACAGAAGCGCGCATGCGGCGCGCTTTCCCAATCGGCCAGGCGGCGCTCGCGTTCGGCCTCGTCGATCGCCGTGTCCTGCAGGGCTTCCGCGAGCCAGTCCTCGAAAGCCTGGTTGCGCGGATCGGGGCTGTCGTCGCGCTTTGACAGCAATTCGCCCATGTTGTGAAACGAGAATCCCGAACCGAGGATGAGCAGGTTTTCGCCACTGAGCGGGGCGAGCGCCTTGCCGATGCGCAGATGCATTCCGGCATCGAGGCTGGCGTGCAGCGAAATCTGGATACAGGGGATATCGGCGTCTGGGTACATCAGCATCAGCGGCACGAACAGGCCATGATCGAACCCGCGCTCGTCGTCCAGCCGGGATTCGATGCCGGCCTCGCGCAACAGGCCGTCGATACGCCCGGCGAGCGCAGGGTCGCCCGGAGCCGGATACCGGTATTCGTAAGTCTCGGGCGGAAAACCGTAATAGTCGAACAGCAGCGGCGGCGACGTCGAAGCGGTCACCGAGACCACGGGCTCTTCCCAGTGGGCGCTGACGACGACGATCGCCCCGGGCCTGCCCAGGGACTGCGGGTAGGCGCGCAAAAAGCGCACCATGTTTTCGTGCCCGGGATCGCCGAGCAGCGGCAAGGGGCCGCCGCCGTGGGGGAAATACAATATCGTCGCCCGGTCGATCATTCGTCGAACAGTTTACCGACTGCCTGTTCGATTTGGGTCGCAATCTCGGGATCGCTGATCTCGCCCGCCTCGGTGTCGAAATTTTCCTCGAACGAAGGGACCGAAACGCTGGCCTTGATCTCGCCGCCGAAACGCGGAATCTGCTTCTGCGCGAGTTCCATCACCGACTTTGCGCCGCGCCCGCCGGGCGAGGTCGACAGCAATACCATCGGCTTGTCACGGTACACCTTGGGCTGAATGCGCGATACCCAGTCGTAAAGGTTCTTGTAGGCCGAGCTATAGGCGCCGTTGTGCTCGGCGAATGAAATGATGATCCCGTCGCTGTCGGTGATCTTGCGCAAAAACGCCTGCGCAGGTTCCGGCTGGCCCAGCTCATCCTCGCGGTCGACGGAAAACAGCGGCAGCTCGTAATCGTTGAGATCGAGAATTTCGACCTCGGCATCGTCGAGAAACCCGCAAGCCCAGGTCACCAGTCGCTTGTTGATCGAGCGGCTGCTACTGCTCGCGGCGAAAGCGATTACTGATTTCGGCATTCAATTCTCCATCAATATCAGGTTTTCACGGTTGATCAGTTCCGGATCGTCCTCGTAACCGAGGATCTCCGGAATTTGCCGGCTCGGCTGGCCGATGATCTGCTTGCACTCGTCGGACGGGTAATTGACCAGTCCGCGCGCTATCTCGACGCCCTGCGGCGACAGGCAGGCGACGACTTCGCCGCGGTTGAAGACGCCGTTGACCGCCTTGACGCCGACCGGCAGCAGGCTCGCGTTGCGGTTCAACAGCACGTCTACCGCGCCCTCGTCGAGGGTCAGCTCGCCGGCGCAGCGCATATGGCCGGCGAGCCACTGCTTGCGCGCCGCGAGGTGGCCCTCGCTGGCCTCGAGAAAACTACCCAGCGCCTCGCCGCGCACCACGCGCAGGATCACGTTTTCCTCCTTTCCCGACACGATTACCGTATGGGTTCCCGAACGGGCAGCGAGTTGCGCCGCGCCGACCTTGGTCTGCATGCCCCCGCGGCCCAGCTCGCCGCTGCTCGGGCCGGCGTAGTCGAGTAGTTTCGGATCTCCGGCCGAGGCGCGCTCGATCAGCCTGGCGTCGGGGTTTTCAGCCGGGTTGGCATCGTACAGCCCCTGCTGGTCGGTGAGGATGATCAGCAGGTCGGCTTCGATCAGGTTGGAAACCATGGCGCCGAGCGTATCGTTGTCGCCGAAACGAATTTCCTCGTTCGACACGCTGTCGTTTTCGTTGACTACCGGCAG
>JASFKL010000429.1:0-3113 GCA_050118655.1 Gammaproteobacteria bacterium
AGGCGATAGGTGACTTCGTGACAGGCGGCCAGGGCCGCCAGTACCATTTCGCTCGGCCGCGGGCCCTGGTCGGTGCTGCCCATGTTTTCCGGTTGATCGATGACGACCTCGAAACCGCGGGTTTTCACATGGCTACGAAACGCCTCGACCAGCCGGCTGTCGGCATGCACCTCGACGCGACACTTGTCGGGCCTGTTTCGCAGTATGTCCTGCTTGTGCTCGAAGATTTCTTTTATGTTTGCCATGTTGAATTCCGTGGTGCTTCAGCCGGAGTATTTTTCACAGGCATCTACGCGGCCGATAAACTGGTTTAGCCTGGCGGCCTCTATTATAGAGCGGCAGGGCGATTATAGGCGAGATACTCCGAGCGTTCGAGCCGGAGCAGTCCAGGTGTTAGTAATCAAGATTTCGACAGCCGTTTACCGACTGCAAACGGTCTGTTCGGAATCGTATCTCGAAGTAACCGGTTCTCCAGCGAGCGAAACCTGAAATGTGGCTTTTTAGCCTGGCGATCATGCCGCAGGCTAGCGGCGATGAGCGGATATTAAAGTATGTCTGGATTTTGACGTGGATTCGCTTTTGCCCCGGCCAGGAGATAAATAGTTCCGATATCCAGTCCTTTCAGTATCTCGAAATTATCCTTTTTTTAAAAACATAGACATTTTCGAGGCCATCTATGTAATTAAAGTTCCAAAAAAACCAGGGGAGGGGATCCATGGAAATTCAAAGGGCTGCTTCTAGTTTCTCGATCATTTTTTTGTTTGCGGTGCTTGTCACCTCCTGTGGTGGTAATGGCGGTGATTCCCGCCCGCCCCCGGATTCAAAGGTAAGTACTTGTGTGTTGAACACATCGAAAATTGGAAGCTGCAAAATCTAATATCAGGAGGAATCATGAAAACTTTCGCAAAAACTACTTTAATCGCTGGGCTTATTTGCACTTCCCAATCTGTTCACCCTGGCCCGATTTCTAAAGATTTTTCTCCGGGAGAAAAGTTGACCGCGAACAGGATGAACGGCATCTGGTCGGCGGTGAACGATAACGACGCTCGAATAACAGCGATAGAAGCAATGCTCGGTAATCAGCAAAATCAGGAAATTGATGTCGATTGCAACCTAGATGCCGATGCGCTGAAGAATCTGACGATTCAAGATCACACGACCTACCTGTTGACCGGCATATGCAATGGTCCTGTTACAATATATCGCAAAAGAAACGTCGTTCTGAAAGGCGCGAGCAGTGACAAGACCCAGGACGTTGTTCAGTTGCCACCAGGTATCGTTGCGAATCCTTTTGCGGCAATCGGCATCTATGAATCGATTGTCGAGTTAAGGGATATAACCGCTGACTCCGGCAACTACGTAGCGGGTAGCGGTAATCCCTGGGGCAGCGGCGTTTCAACCGTTGCTGTCGGTCAAAATGCTTCCGCGAGAATTTACAATACCGATATCAAGGGCGGTGACTGGGGACTCGACGTATTTCGTAACGGCTATGTCAAGACATACGAGACGGTAACGATTACCGGCTTCAACGAGAACGGTGTATCAGCGTATTACAACAGTCACGTCGAAGTGGCAAACGATATCATCGTCACTGGCAGAGTCGGAACAACGATGAACTACCCTACGGCAACGGCTGCAGGATACAGCTCGGTCATCGATATCAAGGGCGGCGGGACGATAGCCTCACCTACCGGCGGCTCGTCGCAATACGGCAGTCCGGTCGTAATCGGTGCCTACAATGCCGGGGTGGTACGTGTTCGGTCGGCTATTACACTCGAAGGGGGTGTCGAAATCGGCGCAGGCAGTCTGCTCAGGATGGACGCGGGAATACTGACTGGAAATATCGATTGTTATGACAGTAGTCACTGTCGATTGCAGAACATTAGCCACTCGGGTGGCTATGTCTGGGCAGCCCGAAACGCCTCCATTCGAATTGGAGGTTCCAGCACTATCGATACGACCGGCACCGGTTTTACATCGACACTCGGCGCAAATATCGGCGTGAGGGATTCCGCCAGTGTTACGGCTACCTCAATTCAAATTCGTAAGAACGCAACCTTTTACACCGGCGGAAATCCAAACCTGAACAACAGCCCGATTTTCTGCGATTCTCGAAGCGATCAGGTTAATGAAGGCGGGTCACCTGCTAACGTCGATTTGACTGGTTGCCCCTGATAGGCCTGGTTCGGGAAGCCGAGGAAACCTGTATGCCAGGGACGGCAGCATTTTATTCCGAATTCATTCACGCCAGCGGGTCAGGTATCCGCTCGCGCCGTTTCACGGAGCAGCAGCCACGCAAGCAGCAGGCCCGTGCCCGACATCAGCGCAACCTCGATGCCGGCGTATTGCCAGGCGCCGCCACGCTCGACCAGGCCGCTGACCATCAGCGGTCCGAGCGTCTGGCCGATGCCGGCGCCCTGCAGTAACAGTCCCGACATCAACGCGATATGCGACGGCCGTGCGGCGAAGCGCGGCGCGAGCGCGAACGCGGTCCCCGGAAACAGCCCGCCGCAGGCCGAGAACGCGATCCCGCACAGCGTTTTCATGGCGGGATCGGTGAAGGACGCGAACACCAGCGCGGCGAATGTGCCCATCGCGGCGAACGAGGTCAGCAGCAGCCGCGACGGCGCGACCCCGCGACCGATCAGCCAGCCGGCGATGACGTTGCCGCCGACATTGGCTACCGCCACCAGGGCGCCGAGGTAAGCGGCGCTGCCGAATGCCAGGCCGCGATCGGTGATCAGCAGGGTCGGAAAGAACGCCGTTACCGGCTGGTACAGCGCCGAGTAACACACGAAGCCGCCGACCAGCAGCAGCGGGCCGGTGCGCAGCGCATTGACCAGGATTTCCCGTGCGGCGGGGGCCTCGCCCCGGGCGGTTCCCGTGCCGCGAAAAGTCAGTGCCAGCAGCAGGCCCCACAGCAGCATGACGATGCCGACGTCGCTCCACAGGCCGCGCCAGCCGTGCCAGGCGACGAGCTGCGGCGTGATCAGCATCGACGCGCCGATGCCGGCCGGCATGAATGCGCCCCACAGGCCCATCGCCAGCGGCCGGTCGCGGTTGCTTGCCGAACGGCTGATCAGCGACGGCAAGGCGACGATCGCGAGGATGAA
>JASFKL010000430.1:0-3097 GCA_050118655.1 Gammaproteobacteria bacterium
ATGTCCTGGCATGACAGGTTTAATACTGTCTTTTTTTCGCCATAGCCGGAATTCAGACATAAAAATGGTAGACTACAGGTTCGATCGAGCTGCCGGGAATTCTCCGAAAACCGCTCGACCGGGTTAGAGACCATTGAAGCAGCAATTTCAGAATATTGCCGCAAGCCTCGCCGACCTCGGCATCATCCTGCCGTTGATGCTGGGCACGGCGATCGCGACCGGTATGAATGCCGGTCTCGCGTTGGCGATGCTGGGCCTGTTCGCGCTCGCCAACGGGATTATCTACCGGCGCCCGATTCCCGCCCAGCCGATGAAGGTGGTCGCGGCGCTGGCCATCGTCGGCCGGCTCGACGCCCCGGCGATGGCCGCCACCGGGATCCTGCTCGGAATCGCCCTGCTCCTGCTCGGCGCCACGGGTCTCGCCGGAAGGCTCAAGCGGCTGGTCCCGGGAACCGTGCTTTACGGTATCCAGATCGCGCTCGCGATTTCGCTGGCGATAACCGCGCTGCCGCTGCTCGGAACGAAGCTGCTGCCCGCGATGGGCCTGCTGATCGTCTTCGTGTTGCTGAAACGCTCGGGGTATCAGACGATTGCCTTTCTCGGCGTGCTCGCCGCGAGCCTGCTGCTGTTCGGCAGCCTGCCCGCTTCGTCCGCCGACGCACCCGCCTGGACGCTGGCGCTGCCCGGGCTCGTTTTGCCGAACCTCGAAGCCTTCGTTGCGGCAGCGAATCACGCTTTCCTGCCCCAGCTCGCGCTGACGCTGACCAATGCCCTGTTCCTGACCGCGGTAATCGCGCAGGAATACTACCCCGACGACAAATCACGCCTCACCGAGAACCGCTTCGCGTTGAGTTCGGGGGCCTTCAACCTGTTGCTGGCGCCGTTCGGCGCGATACCCATGTGCCACGGCGCGGGCGGGCTGGTGGCCTACCACGCCGCGGGCGGACGCAGCGGCCTGCCGGTCGTCGCGCTCGGACTCGGGCTTGTCGCGGTCGGGGTTGCAACCGGTCCGGCCGCGGCACATTACCTGGCGCTGATACCGGAACCCGCCTTCGGGGTCCTGTTGTTGATCACGGCGACCTACCTGTTCGATGCGAAAAAACTGCTCAGGGTCTCGCCGGCCTGCCGCGTCATTATCGGCCTGGTAGTGGCGGCGGCGGTGTTTCACTCGATGCTGGCGGGTCTGGCGGCCGGCATCGTCCTCGAACTGATCCGTTCGAGGGCCGGCAAACGCTTCGCCGCGCGGACCTGATAAACTTCCCGGCCTGAAAATTCCGGCCGGGACCGCCTTGAATGCACCATGTTTGTGCAAACCTTTCCCATCATGCACCGGTACAGGGCTCGACTTCCGGTCGGGCGTTCGCGGACTTGTGGATATCGCAGAAATCGTTAGGCTTGGGACGTGGATACGGACCCGCAATTCTTCGACGAAATGTATGGCAGCGGCGATACGCCGCGCCCGCCTTACCAGAGTTACGGCCAATGGGTCGAGGCCGAGGAACCGGCGCAGCTGCGTAAGAAATCCGCCGAGGCCGAGCAATTGTTCCGCCGCACCGGCATCACCTTCAACGTTTACGGGGACAGCGAGGCGACCGAGCGGCTGATCCCGTTCGACCTGGTGCCGCGCATCCTGTCGGCGCGCGAATGGGCGCGCCTGGAACGCGGCATCAAGCAGCGGGTCGCGGCGATCAACGCGTTCCTGTTCGATATCTACCACCGCCAGGAAATCCTCCGCGCGGGCCGCGTTCCGCAGGATCTGATCGCCAACAACGAGGCCTTCCTGCCGCAGATGATCGGCGTGTCGCCGCCCGGAGACGTTTATACCCACATCGTCGGCGTCGACCTGGTGCGTACCG
This sequence comes from Gammaproteobacteria bacterium, assembly GCA_050118655.1. Taxonomy (GTDB): domain Bacteria; phylum Pseudomonadota; class Gammaproteobacteria. The sequence goes on from JASFKL010000430.1 coordinate 1,857, forward strand.
GCGAAAACGAGTTTTTCGTCCTCGAGGACAATGCGCGCACACCGTCGGGGGTCTCCTATATGCTCGAAAACCGGGAAACCATGCTGCACATGTTTCCCGACCTGTTCAGCCGCATCCCGGTGCAATCGATCAGCGACTACCCCAAGAACCTGCGCCGCTCGCTCGCGGCCGCGGCGCCTCCGGTTTGCGAGGGTCGGCCCGTGGTCGCGATCCTCACGCCGGGCATCCACAACTCGGCCTACTACGAGCATTCGTTCCTCGCCGACCAGATGGGCGCCGAACTGGTCGAAGGGCACGATCTGCGGGTCGTCGACGGACGCATCGCGATGCGCACCACGCGCGGTTACACCCCGATCGACGTGCTTTACCGCCGCGTCGACGACGACTTTCTCGATCCGCTCAATTTCAACCCCGACTCGATGCTCGGGGTTCCCGGGGTCATGGACGTCTATCGCGCCGGCGGCATTACGCTGGCCAACGCGCCCGGTACCGGGATCGCCGACGACAAGGCGATTTACTCCTACATGCCCGAGATCGTCGAGTTTTACACCGGCGAGAGCCCGATCCTCAACAACGTGCCGACCTGGCGTTGCGTCGAGCCCGAGGGCCTGGCTTACGTGCTCGAACATCTCGACGAACTGGTGGTCAAGGAAGTCCACGGCTCGGGCGGTTACGGCCTGCTGGTCGGTCCCGCGTCGAGCAAGCGCGAAATCGCGCGTTTCGCCAGAAAACTCAAGGCGAATCCAGGCAACTATATCGCGCAGCCGACGCTGTCGCTGTCCACGGTGCCGGTGCTGACCCGCCAGGGTCTGGCCCCGCGCCACGTCGATCTGCGTCCCTTCGTGCTGGTTTCCCCGCAGTCGATCCAGGTAACGCCGGGCGGGTTGACCCGGGTGGCGCTGAAAAAAGGTTCACTGGTGGTCAATTCCAGCCAGGGCGGCGGCACCAAGGACACCTGGGTGCTGGAGGAATAATGCTCGGTAAAACCGCGGGCGGCCTCTACTGGATGTTTCGCTACCTCGAGCGCAGCGAAACCACCGCGCGCCTGCTGGAAACCGGACTGCGCATGACACTGACCCGCTCGGCGGCGGCTCAGAACGAGTGGGCCTCCATTCTGTCGACCGTGGGCGCCGGCAATACCTTCGCGGAGCGTTACGAGCAAGCGGAGCCGGGCAAGATCATCGATTTCCTGTTGCGCGACCGCAAAAACCCCTCCAGCGTGCTGTCGATGATCGGTAATG
>JASFKL010000431.1:0-3074 GCA_050118655.1 Gammaproteobacteria bacterium
TCTGCTGCTTTACCTGATCAAGCGCCAGAACATCGATGTTCTGAATATCCCGATCGCGGCGATCACGCGCCAGTACATGGAATATATCGCGCTGATGGAAAATCTGGAGCTCGAGCTGGCCGCGGAGTACCTGCTGATGGCTTCGATGCTGGCCGAGATCAAGTCGCGCATGCTGCTGCCGCGGCCCGCCGAATCCGAGGACGAGGACGACCCGCGTGCCGAGCTGGTGCGCCGCCTGCAGGAATACGAGCAGTTCAAGAAAGCCGCCGAGGATCTGGACGAACTCGACCGGCTGGAACGCGAAATCCACCTGACCAGTATCGACATACCGAAATTCGAAATCGACGTGCCCATGCCCGAGGTCAGCCTCAGCGACCTGATGGGCGCGTTCCGCGACGTGGTCAACCGTGCCGAGCAGTTCGCCAGCCATCACGTCGAGCGCGAGCCCCTGTCGGTGCGCGAGCGCATGGTGATCGTGCTCGATCGGATCAATGCGGAAAAGTTCACAAATTTCACCGATTTTTTCGATCCTTCGGAAGGACGCATGGGAGTCGTGGTAAGCTTTATCGCGATTCTCGAACTGCTCAAGGAGTCGTTGATCGAGTTGATACAAAGCGAGCCCTATGCGCCGATATACGTAAAAGCCAGGTCATGAAGCGATGCACATCGAAATACTGAAACCGATTCTGGAAGCCCTGTTCGCCGCCGCCGACAAGCCGTTGACGGTAAACCAGATATTCGAGTTGTTCGTCGGCGACGTCGACCAGCCCGGCAAGGATGAAATCCGCCAGGGTATCCAGGAACTGGCGCAGAAATACGAGGGCAGCGGGTTCGAACTGAAGCAGGTGGCCTCGGGTTTCCGCTTTCAGGTCAGGGCCGATTTCGAAACCTGGGTCGCGCGGCTGTGGGAGCAAAAGCCGCCTCGTTACTCGCGCGCGCTGATGGAAACCCTGGCGCTTATCGCCTATCGGCAGCCGATTACGCGCGGCGAGATCGAGGATATTCGCGGGGTCAGCGTAAGCAGCAACATCATCAAGACCCTGCAGGAACGCGAATGGGTGAAACCGCTGGGCCACAAAGACGTGCCGGGCAGGCCGACGCTCTACGGAACCACGAAAATCTTTCTCGATTACTTCAACCTGAAATCGCTCAACGAATTACCGACGCTGGCCGAAATCCGCGATCTCGACCAGTACAATCCCGAGTTTTCGTTCGCCGAGTCGGACGAGGTCTCCGGCGGCGTCGCAAGCCCCGATACCACGCACACCGCCGAATCCGCCGGCATCGATTCATCCGCCGAGGCCGGCGAAGAAGTCGAAACCGACGAGGAAGTCGAGGCCGTCGCTCACTAGTTCTCCTGTCCCGGCCTGTCGGGATGCGGCCGGCCCGAAGCATCGGGGCAAGCTCCGCGAAAGCGGGACGATACAATCACCGTCATGCCGGCCTCCGGGCCGGCATCCACTATCCCGCCTCCACCAGCTTGACCGGGCGCGGACCGGCTGCATGTAGCCGCAACGGCAGCGAAGGATTACGCGGTCCGACGTATCGGCTCGAGCCCGCAATTACGCAGTGGCGGACTACAGGAGCATACCGGGCCCCTTGACCCGATCGGGCGAAATTCCCGTCGAATCGGGCTTCCGGCCCCGTGTATAATCCCTCGATGGAACGCATTCAGAAATATCTCGCCAGCCAGGGGGCCGGCTCGCGGCGCCAGATCGACAGCCTGCTGCAACAGGGCCGCATCAGCGTCAACGGCAAACCCGCGAAGCCCGGCGACCAGGTCGCCGGCGGCGAAAAAATCGCCATCGACGGCAAGCTGCTGCGCCTGCATCGCCACCCGGCGCGCGGCAAGATTCTCATTTACCACAAGCCGGTGGGGCAGGTCTGTACACGTGCCGACCCGGAAGGCCGCGACGACGTATACCAGCATCTGCCGGGACTGCAACAGGGCCGCTGGGTCGGCATCGGCCGGCTCGATATCAATACCAGCGGATTATTGCTGTTTACCAACGACGGCGAACTCGCCAACCGCCTGATGCATCCGTCTTACGAGGTCGAGCGCGAGTACGCGGTGCGGGTACACGGCGAGGTCAGTCCGGCGATGCTGCAGCAACTGCGCGACGGGGTCGAACTCGACGACGGGCCCGCGCATTTCGACGATATTGTCGATTCGGGCGGCAGCGGCACCAACCACTGGTATCACGTCGTCTTGAAGGAAGGACGCAACCGCGAGGTGCGGCGGCTGTGGGAAGCCGTGGGAGTCGAGGTCAGCCGGCTGGTCAGGGTGCGCTACGACCAATTCTCGCTGCCCAAGTGGCTTAAACCCGGCAAGTACCGCATCCTCGACGAAGATGTCGTCGACCGGGCCTACCGCCGCCTGGGCCTGAAGCCGGACAAACAGGCGCCGCGAAAGGCTGCTCGCCGGCGGCGCAAAGCCTGATGTCGAGCCGCAAGATAAACCGGCTTTGCCAGTCGGTATTGCCCCCGGGATACGAACGGGTCGAGCGACTGGCGCCCGAGATGCAGCGGTTTCTGGAAGAAAACCTGCCCGAGCCGATGAATCGGGCAGTGACGCTGCTGAACGTCACCGACGACGAGATCGTGATCGCCGCCTACAACCCGATGGTGGCCAATTACCTGCGCCTTCACAGTAACGAGATCGCCCAGCAAATCCGCGAAACGCTGGGTCTCGAGGCGCGTCTCAAGTTCCGCACGCTGCCCGAATCCATGCTGCAGGCCGGGCCGCGCAAGCAGCAACGCGCGCCGCGGACGACCAGTGCCGCCTCCGCCGAGGCAGTCCGGCGCAGCGCCGAGTGGATCGAGGACGAGGATTTGCGCGCCGCGCTGCTGTCGCTGGCGCAGAGCATGAAGCAGGAATAAGCGGCGAATTCATCGAGCCGGCCCCGGTCGAGGAATGGCCGGTTTTGGCAAGGACGACATATGTTCGGCGCGGGGCTTCGAGCGCCTGTACCGGGAATTCTGTCCCGGCCGGCCCCCCACAAAGCGGATGGTCGTTTAACCCCATCGGGCAGATATACCCTGGCGCCGAATGGTGCTTATAGTTAAATCGCGCC
>JASFKL010000432.1:0-3071 GCA_050118655.1 Gammaproteobacteria bacterium
CCCGGATAACTGCCCGTTGCCGTTCGACGGCAGGCGCCTGATCTTCGGCGGCTTCGAAGTCATCATCGAAGCCTGAACGGCTTGCCGCGAACCATCGCACAGGCCTCGCCCGGTCGTTTACAATGCATTCGATGAGAACATTACTTTCAGCAGCCGTGTCGATTACCCTCGCCGCCGGTTGCCAGGCCGGCTGGACCAGGCGGGACGGCGCGGCCGTCGACGCGAGCCGGCTCGAACAGGCGCTCAAAGTCTGCCGGGTCGAGCGTAAACTGGCGGGGCTCGAGCGCGCGCGCGACGAACGAGACCGGGGATTGAGACAGGCGGGCTCCAATCAGGCCACGACGCAGGTCAAGGAAGACTTCGCCGCCATCGAGCGGCAGGTGCAAGCCGAGATCGATGCCTGCATGCAGCAACAGGGTTACGCCCGCAAGGGATAGCGCGATGCGGATTCGATCGCAAACCGCCGACGACGACAGCGCCGTCTGGCGAGTCAACAAGTCGGCCTTCCCGACGCCGGTCGAGGCCGGCCTGGTCGAGCGCCTGCGCGCCGAGGCCGATCCCGTGGTGTCGCTGGTCGCCGAGGACGACGACGGCGTGGTGGGGCACATCCTGTTTTCCCCGGTATCCCTCTCCGCGGATGCCGATTTCCCTGCCATGGGACTGGCGCCGATGGCGGTGTCGCCGAACCGGCAGCGCCAGGGGATCGGCGCGGCATTGATACGCGAAGGCCTCGAAGCCTGCCGCAAGCTCGGCTGCCGTGCGGTGTTCGTACTCGGGCACCCGGATTACTATCCCCGCTTCGGATTCGTCGCCGCCTCGCGCTTCGGCATCGAATGCCGGTTCGAAGTGCCCGACGAAGCCTTCATGGCGCTGGAACTGGAACCCGACGCGCTCAAGGGTCTCGCCGGCAAGATGCGTTACCACCCGGCTTTGGACGCACTCTAGCGCGTCGCCTACCGTGGAGCAGGCCGTTTTATTCCGTCTCGCCGCCGATGCCGTGCTGTTGCTACATGCGCTGTTCGTGGTTTTCGTGATCGCCGGGCTCGTACTGGTGCTCGCCGGCAGGCCGCTGGGCTGGCGGTGGATATACCATTTCGGCTTCCGGGTGACCCACCTGTGCGCGATCGGGGTGGTGGTGCTGCTATCCTGGCTCGGAGCCGCCTGCCCGCTGACCGACTGGGAGATGAAGTTGCGCGCGCAGGCCGGGGATGCGACTTACACGGGCGCTTTCATCGCTCACTGGGTCGAGGAATTGCTTTATTACCGCGCGCCCGACTGGGTATTCGCGGCGCTTTATACGGCTTTCGGCGCGCTGGTCGTGGCGAGCTGGTTCTGGGTGCGTCCGCGGCACTGACCCACCGCCATGCGCCGGTCTAACTGCTGTTTTCGCAACGCGTGGAACTGCCGTAATACCGGAGAGTCAATCCGCGAGCGCCGGATAGAATTTGCGCGCGATATCGGGATAGGAGCGCACCCAGCGCTGCCAGTATCGCTCGCCGAACACCGCTGGCCGTACGCGGCTGTCCATGCCGCCGAGGCCCGCCCGCATTTCCGCGCGCGATGCCATCAGGCCCTCGCCGCTGTGGCGCGGGCTCCGCCTCGCGCGGTCGATCAATTCGACGTCGATCGGCAGGGGATCGAGCCGCGTGCGCAGGTCGGGGCTGTAGAAAAACGCCGACGAGTAGCGTTCCTCGCCGCCGCGGTTAATGACCCGGTGCGGGGTCGCGATCAGGTAGTTGTGGGTCACCAGCTGCAACAGTTCGCCGGTATTGACCACCAGGCTGCCGGCCAGCGGGTCGACGCGGTGCCAGCTGTCGTCGTTGGCCTGCGCCTCGAGCCCGGGCGTTTCGTCCTGCAGCAACAGCGTCAGGAAGCCCGAGTCCTTGTGCACGCCCACGCCCTGCTCGCCGTCGGCGGTGCGCGGGTAACGAATCAGTTTCAGGTAGGGCGAGGGATCGGCGCCGAACACGCGCTCGATATGCATCTCGTCGAGACCGAGCGCCAGCGACAGGATGCGCAGTACTTCGCGCGCCAGCGCCGACAGCCGCGCGAAGTAATCGTCGACGGCCTCGCGAAAGCCCGGCAGGCTGTCGGCCGGGGGCCACTGGTTGGGCCCGATCAGGGCGAGGTACCAGGGATCCGGGTTGTCGACGGCTTCGCGGTCGACGCCGATGTCGATCTGTTCGCGGTAGTCGACGCGGTTATTGGTCAACTCCGAACCGCTACGCTCCCAGCCACGAAACTGCGGCGAATTGTGCTTGTCGATGGCCTGCTTGGTCTCCGGCGGTAGCGCGAAGAAAGCTTTCAGCGCGGCAAGGTAGTCACGCGTGGCGGTTTCCGGGATGCCGTGATTGACGATATAAAAGAAACCGATCTCGTGGCCGACGCGGGCGATTCGTTCACACAGCGCGCGCCGATCGCGGGAACTTCCGGCGAACCAGGGGGCGAGATCGATGACCGGGATCCGGGACGACATTGAAATTTGGCGGCGATAGGCTAAAACTAGCAATATGTTGATAGAGTATACCCGATCGACGCCGCTCGATACCGTCGCCGCAAGTAGCGAACGCTCGTCCGCGTCGGCGGCCGGTAACGCCCGGAGGCCAATATGATAGGTTTACTCGCGGATCTTTTCGTGCTGCTCGTCGCGCTCGAGCATGTCGGTTTCATGGTGCTCGAAATGTTTCTCTGGGACAAGCCCGTCGGCCGGCAGATATTCGAGCACAGCGAAGAGCAGGCCGCGGCCACCAGGATCCTGGCCGCCAACCAGGGACTCTACAACGGGTTCCTCGCGGCGGGCCTTTTCTGGGGATTGGCGCCGTCGGTATTCGCCAACGATATCCGCACCTTCTTTCTGTGCTGCATCATCATTGCCGGCGCCTACGGCGCGTTCAGCCTCAAGCAAACCATGGTCGCCTACGTGCAATCCGCGCCCGCGGCCTTCACGCTGCTGCTGGTCCTGCTTTCATGACTCCCGGCCTGCTGCGCATCGCCGCGTTTTCCGATGGCGATCGTGGCGGTAACCCGGCAGGCGTACTGATCAGCGAATCTCATCCCGACAGCGCCGAAAT
>JASFKL010000433.1:0-3065 GCA_050118655.1 Gammaproteobacteria bacterium
GCACCGGCGAACATCCGTTTCTGGCTTTCGCCGCCTGGCTGGAACGCGGCGAACGCAGCGCGATCAGGATATGACGGGCTACCGCGGGCCGCCCAGTTAATTTATACTTTTTGCGAATTCGTCAGCTACACGGGAACAGTCGTGCATGAAACGTAGAGGCTTCGTCAAGCTCTGTGCGGCAGCGGTCGCCACAATTACCTCGTCCCCGGAAATCCTCGCCAACGGACTCCAGCAGTATCATCGCTACGCGCGGGTCGCACTGGTCGATCGCGAGACCGGTGCGCCGGTCAGGGCCAGTTCGCTCCAGGTGGGCGAAACCTATGTGTTCCAGTACCCGTTCATCTCCACGCCCTGTTTCCTGATCGATCTGGGCAAGCCGGTGAAGACGCGCGACGAGCTCAAAACCAGCGAGGGCAAGCCCTATATCTGGCGGGGCGGGGCGGGGCCGAAGTCGTCGGTGGTGGCATTTTCGGCGATCTGCGCGCACAAGATGAGTCACCCGGCACATTCGGTCAGCTTTATCAACTACCGCCACGGCGAAACCCGTTTCCGCAACAGCAACGATCAGATCGAAGAGCGTCCCGGAATTATTTACTGCTGTTCGGAGAACAGCGTTTACGATCCCGCCGACGGCGCCAGGGTGCTGGGCGGACCCGCGCCGCAGCCGTTGGCCGCGATCGAACTCGATTACGATGCGGGCAAGGACATGTTTTACGCCATCGCGACTCTCGGCGGCGAAATGTTCGATAACTTTTTCAGCAGCTTTCACGATCGCCTGGTGCTCGAGTACGGGCGTACCGACATCGACCGCGCGATGCAGGGTTCCTCCGAGTTGATGCCCCTGACCGAATTCACCGCCAATACGATCACTTGCCAGGCCTGAAGTCCGATTTATCCGCAGACGAGGTAATCTGCGGATTAAAACAAGTATACTGTCCCCCTTCTGGATAAGTTCTCCTTGCGGTTCTTCGATGTCTGATCAGAATTTAACCGGCAAGCTCGCGGTGATCCTGCATGCGGACGTGGTCGGCTCCACGCTGTTGGTGCAGCGGAACGAACAGCGCGCCCACCAGCGCATCCAGGACGCTTTCCGGCGTTTCGGGCTGATCATCACCGATTATCACGGCAGGGTGCGCGAACTTCGCGGCGATGCCTTGCTGGCCGAGTTCGAGCGCGCCTCGGACGCGGTTTCGGCCACCTTCGCCTTTCAGTCCGAGCAGGCGCGCCGGGTCGAAGGACTCGACGACGATATCCGTCCCGCGCTGCGCGTCGGGGTCGCGCTCGGCGAGGTCATCATCGCGGACAACACGATTACCGGCGAGGGCGTGGTGCTGGCGCAGCGCCTCGAGCAGCTTGCCGAACCCGGCGGCCTGTGCATTACCCCCGCGATTCGCGAGGCACTGCCGAAGCGGCTGCCGTTCGAACTCGACAACCTCGGCGCACAGGAGCTCAAGGGTTTCGACGATACCCTGAATGTCTTCGCCGTCCGCCTCGCGGAAGGCGCGGAGCTGCCGCCGCCCGGTGGGTCCGCCGCCGGGCGCGGGCGGGAGGGCCCCAGGCGCCGCTGGCCTGCCGTCGCGCTGCTGCTGATCGTATTGGCCGCGGGCGCCGGGGGCTACCTCGCCTGGCGCTCCGAACGGGATTCCGCGGCGGGCGCGACCGGCGCGGTGCAGGCCAGCGAAAAACCATCGATCGCGGTGCTGCCCTTCGATAACCTGAGCGGTAATCCGGAGCAGGAATATTTCGCCGACGGCATCACCGAGGATTTGACCACCGACCTGTCGCGGCTGTCGGCATTGTTCGTTGTCGCGCGCAACTCGAGTTTTGCCTACAAGGGGCGAAGCGTCGACATACGCACGGTGGCGGCGGAACTCGGCGTTCGCTACGTGCTCGAGGGCAGCGTGCGCCAGGCCGGCGGGCAAATCCGTATCAACGCGCAGCTCATCGACGCGCAAAGCGGCGGCCACATCTGGGCGGACCGCTTCGACGGCGCGCTGTCGGACGTTTTCGCGCTGCAGGACGAGGTCAACCGGAATATCGTTTCGGCGCTCGAGGTCAAGCTGACCGTGGACGAGAAAGCGCGCATGGGGCGGGTCGAGACCATCGTGCCCGAAGCTTACGACGCATTGCTGCGCGGGGTGGAGCGTTACAACGTCTTCACCCGCGAATCGAACCTCGAATCCCGGCGGCTGTTCGAGCGCGCCGCCGAGCTCGATCCGAATTACGCGCGGGCTTTTGCCAACATCGCGCTGACCTACGCGACCGAAATCAATTTCTTTGCCCCCGAAGATCGCGGCGAAGCGATTCGCAACGGACTCGAATATGCGCACAAGGCAGAGGAACTCGACGACGGCATACCCCAGATATACCTGACCCGGAGCATACTCTATCTTTCGCAGCGCCAGCACGAAGCCGCGCTCGAGGCCGGCAAGCGCACGCTCGAAGTTCACCCGAATTACGCCGACGGCTATGCGACTCTCGGCTTCATCTCCAGTTTCACGGGCGACTACGAGCAGGCGCTCGACGCGCTCGCCCACGCGCGCGAAATCAATCCGCGAGGCACCGGGGTCTACCTGTCGGTCGAGGGGCGGGTCCTGTTCCTCGCGCAGCGTTACGAAGCGGCCCTGCCTCGGCTGGTCGAAGCCGCCGCGCGCAATCCCGGGTTCGATGTCACCCAAATGGCTCTCGCCGCGGTTTACGTCCGCCTCGGGCGGCTCGACGATGCCGCCTGGTCGATCGAGGAAGCGCTTAGCATCACTCCCGGGCTGACGCTTTCGCAACTGCGGCGGGATAGCCTCTACCGGGACTCCGCCGACCTCGAGCGCTGGCTCGGCGCGCTGCGCGAGGCCGGCCTTCCCGAATAATTAGGGGGACACTTTACTCAATTACCCTAATTGAGTTGCGGTAGTTGAGTAAAGTGTCCCCCTAATTGGGGTTTCCCTAATTGGGGTTTAGCCGCCGGTGACCGGGGGGAAGAAGGCGATTTCGTCCGCGGGGTCGATTTCGGCCGACGGATCGCTCATCTCCTGGTTGATCGCGACGAGGATGCGCGTGCTGCCGTCGAA
>JASFKL010000434.1:0-3064 GCA_050118655.1 Gammaproteobacteria bacterium
ATCGCTTGGGGTTTTATTGGTGCAGACCGTAGATTCGACACAAGGGTTCAAATGACAACGGAAGGCAATATACGAGACAGCGATACGGCTGAAATGGCAGACCAGCGCCGGCCGGTGACGTCACGGGGCAGAAGGTGAGCCGCCAGGAAAAACAGGATACGTCCGGAGCCGAGAAGCGTGTCGGAAAGATTTTGACGTTGTTTAGAAACCTGGGAGAGCTCGATGCTCGAATAGATCTCGAGCATTCATTCAAAGCGGTCGACAACCATTTATTCGCCGATCGGTTTCTCCTCGGATTCAATCGGCGGGAGGCTGCAGGCAGTCGGGATGAACCGATCGCGTCGATCTGTGAAAACATCGGCATGCCTCGCAACTTGCTGGCATCCTTCATGCAAAACCTCGCCGATGCCAATCAGGTCTATTTCGGCGTCGAAAGAAACGAGCATACGCTGCTCTACAAGGCTTATCTGGAATTTCGCGACAAAGTCGAAAAGGAGATCGGCGCCGCCCCGGTCACGGGCCGTTGCTTTCCTCTTTTCACGGGCTACAAGTGGGACGCGTTCTCGCCCGCGCGTCAGGCGATCACCGATTACGCCTGGTATCCATCGCTGTCGGTCGCGGAAATAATCGAACGCTTGCAAACAACCTTCGATTCGGACCGGCACGGCGAGTTACTGGAAGTCGTCCAGGGAATCGTCAGACGGGCAGAGGAAGAAATTTCCCGTAACGATATCCAGTATCTCGAAGTTAGCGAAGACGGCAACCCGCGAAAGTCGTTCGATATAAACATATATAAATCCGGGTTTCGAATAGAAGATTTATGCCCCTACCTGTTGAGAGCCTTGAGGTATTATGCCATCTCCTTCGGCACCTTTGATGCCCTTTATCAAAGAATCAAGGCCGAAAGGTTCGGCCACCTGGCCGGCGGGATCGACCGGCAAAATAAGGATTTCATGACCGTTTATTTTGGCGTCAAGACCATTCATAGCAGTCAGCTCAAATCGGCTACGATTGCCTGAAGCATTCGACAGCAGCTGGAAAGCCGACGAGGAACCGAAGGGGTTTGTCGAGGTGAAGAGATGCCCTCTTCGATTGGCGGGGGAAAAGGGTGATTTTCGGGATGAATTTCCGGGAGAAGAGACATGCTGAACAGGCTCGAATACGCCACTGACGGGGAGACATTTTTCGACTTCTGCCTGTGGGAATACACTCCTGTCACGGCTTTCGAAGGTAAGTTGAGACCGGCTTCCCTGTTGTTCCAGTCTTTTGACTACACGGGCATCGATTTGCGCGCCTTCGAACTCGTCGAAGCGATCAGGGATAAATTCGGTGTTTCGAATACGGTCTGGGGCATTAAAAAGTTCGGCAAAGACATCTTTTGGGAATTCTATTTCTATGACTACCGCAAAAGAGAGCGGCGGAGATCGGTCGCGAAATTCAAGGATATCGTCCACCCCTTTGCCGACTGCGAAGTTCCGCTCGACGAAGACACTGCTTATTTCATGTTCTCCATCGACATCGACGAAGCGCTGGTGACGGGATCCAGAGATCTGGACGAGATTCACATCTACATCGGCAATACGGGCAGCACCATATCTTCCGGGATAGCCTACTCGGTGAAAGCAGGGGGAATCAGGCTCGAGAACCTCTATTACTTTTTCGATGCGAAAGAACAGAAGGGGGAGATTGCCAGTAAGGCGGCCAGTTCTGCTTATTTTCAGGATACCCGGACCGACATCCGGCAAATTATTTGGCCCGAGCTGCGCGATTGCGGCGTGATCGTGGTGGCCAACAAGCAGAACAATGACAGCGTCTACTTTTCCCGCATCAACGTCGACCAGTTCATCTATTTTCTGAGACGGATGGATTATCCGGATGAGATCTGCCGTTTTATCGAGGAGCACCGGGCCGAACTTGACCACCTGCTCTATGATGTGGGATTCGATTACCGGATGGAAGATAATCGCCTGGTCATCCTGAAGAGTGGCTATTACGGGATTTTCTAAAATACGCCTTGCTTGCCGATTGACGGACTTTCAGGTGGACCTGGTGCGTGTTAACAAATGCAGTGAGAGAAAACCTGATCGTAGCCTGCGGGGGATCGATAACACGGGGAGCTATCCAGTATTCGTCGCGGGCGGTTGGGGGAAGCGTTGGATGAAACGAGCCCCGGCACTTCTAAAACTTACAGCGCCGACTTTTCAGGGGTGGCGATCGGGAGCGGGGTCAGCACCTTTTCCTGCCAGCCAAACTTTTCGATATAAGCCGTGTTCAGACCGAGGCACTGCTTCGAACCGCAGCTGTTGCGGTAAACGCATTGTTTAAATCCATTGCGGTCGAATTCGGACCAGAACCTCGAATCGATGTAAAGTTCCGGCTGGTTGTTATCCAGTGCATCGCCATCTTCCTCCAGCAGACACTCTGGAAAGTTCTTGATTTCGACCGCGCGCCCGTATTCTCGAGCCATCGATATCGCACGGCGCAGATGTGGCAAAACCTCCGTGTGACGCACGATCAGATCCTTGTCGTCGGTCTCCTTCATCGGCCAGTAGTTCCAGAAGTCCATTTGTACGAGCCGGCGTAAATGACGCAATCTCTCGACAACCGCCGGCAATTGCCGGTAACTCCGTCGGGTGACGACAGTATTCGTCGAGGTTACGACTTGTTCGAATTTGTCGAGATTCTCGAGGCCTTTTATCGTGCGCTCGAATGAACCAGGCGCTTTCGTAATCGCGTCGTGGGTCTCGGCATCTGCCGCGGTTACGCTGACGAAGTACTCGTCCACTCCTGATTCGACCAGCTTTCGGCAGTAGTCGATATTCGCCAATCGCATGCCATGTGTCTGGATTCGAACGTGATCGAAATTATGTTGGCGAGCACGTTGCGCGAGATCCGGCAAGTCTTTGCGCAGGGTGACCTCGGAGCCGGTAAGAATCAATCCCTTCCATTGCTTTGTCGATGCGTTGTGATCCAGTATTTGCTGAAAATTATCCATTGACTGCGGTTGCAACCAATCCATCGTGCCTTCGATCATGCAGTGCTCGCACTTGAGATTGCAGCGGAA
>JASFKL010000435.1:0-3063 GCA_050118655.1 Gammaproteobacteria bacterium
AGTCGGTGTCGGGCCAGCCGGTCTTCGGATTGAGGATGTGGCCGTAGCGCAGGCCGTCCTGCTCGATGAATTTGAATACGTCGCCGCTGGTGGCGAGCGCGCCGCGCTGTAACCGGATCACGGCGCTGGCGTCGCCCGGGCGGTTGGGATTCTCGATCCCGGTCATCCACGCGCGGCCGCCGGCGAGCGGTCCGCTGGCGTGGCAGTCGCCGCCGAAGTTGACCATCGCGCTGCGCTCGCTTGCTTTCCTGATCAACCCCAGCGCCGAGTCGACGGCGTATTCCTTGCCGATGCCGCCGAAGTCGATTTCCATTCCCGCGGGCAGCGTGAACCAGGGGTTCTCCCAGGCGACTTTCGGCCAGCCGACCTTCGGCAGCAGGCGGTCGATGTCGCCTTGTGCCGGGATGCGCGCGCCCGCGCCGAACTTCCAGGCGCGGCGCAGGATGCCGGAGGTGATATCGAACCAGCCGTCGCTGAGTTCGTAGCACTGCTGCGCGAAATCGAGCAGGCGGGCGGTTTCCTCGTCGACCTCGACGCGCCCGCCGCCGTTGATCCGGTGGACGATATTGTCGTCGCGGTAACGGCTGAACTTTTGCTCGATGCGAAATGCCTCGCGGCTCGCGATTTCGATCAGTTCGCGCGCCTCGGCCTCGACGTCGCATTCGATCAGCACCTCGCAGGGACTCGCCATGCAGCGAAAGCGGCCGATCCGCAGATCGTCGCGCCTGGTAATGGTAGGTGTCGAGGTCATCGATCGCTGGTCCGCATCGGGGTAGCGGCGCCGCCCGCCGCGGCTCGCCGATACGATGTATTCTACCGCCGCGGCGGCGGCGGGCAACTGCGGGGCTAAAATACGAACGAGTAGTTGAACTGTAGGATGGTCGCCTCGACGTCGGGATAGAGATCCTGCCGCGTGAGCTGACCGAATGCCTCGGACGGCGAGCTTTCGCCGGTCTGCAGGTAGCGCTCGAGGCGGATAGACCAGGACTGCCGGTCGTTGATTTCTCGGCCGAACTTGAAGCCGATCGTGGTGGCGTCCATTTCACCGAGCCGGTAATCCGCGCTCACCTCGTCGGGCACGGCTGCGCCGTCGACGAGGAAGTAGCGGTAAAAATCGGCCGCACTCTGCTGGTAGTAGCGCAGGTGCGGCTGCAGGTAATAGGTCGCGCCGAGCCGGAAACGGTAAGCCAGGTCGAAAGTATTCGAATCCACTCCCCAGTCGTCGGTCATGTAGCGGTAGGACGCGGTGAAGATATCCTTGCCCGGCGTCATCTTGCGATATTTGGCATAAATCGACGAGCGCAGGCGGCTGTCGGGGCGGTTTTCGTACAGGTAGCGCAGCGGTTCGCCGCTGCTGTCGTCGACGACGCTGACGATCTTGTAGGGATCGGTCATGTAGCCGTCGGCCTGGCTCAGCGACAGGTTGACCTGGAACAGGCTGGAGCGGTCTATGATTTGCGTGACTCCGAACAGCAGGTCGACGACGGTGCGCGACTCGGTGTCCGTTTTCGAGGCCTTGATGTCGTCGGCCATATCGGACAGGGCCTCGGGCGTGCCGCCGACCGGCTTGATGGTGTCGAGCTCGAGGTTGGCGCCGAGCGCCCAGGTGGTGTTTTTCTGGTTGAAGTCGAACTGCCACATGCCGTTGGCGCCCACCGAGGTGAAGTCGTACTCGCGTGAAACGTTGAAGCCGAGGTTGCGGCGGGTTTCGCGGTCGAGCGGTTTGTCCCAGTTCATGCTCAGGGCGGCGCGAGTGTCGTGGAACGACGGATCGAGCGGAGTTTCGTTGGGATCCACCACGTAGTCGCCCTGTCCCGACGGGCGCGTGAAGGTCTGCGGCAGCGTCGACGGCACGGCGCCGTTCGCCGACGAACCCGTGAGGCTGTCGAATACCAGTTTCAGGGACAGGATTTCGTCATCGCCGAGATCCCTGCGCGCCGCGATCACCGGTTCGACGGCCTGGACACGGTCGGGCTCGCTGTAGAACAGGATCGCGCTGTCGACGTCCCAGTCGTCCGCGGCCCGGGCCTGGCCGGCGAGCAGTGAACAGGTCGCCACCGACAGCAGGCCGGCGATATTTTTCCCGCTCAGTTGCATCCACAGCCGCCGCCGGCGAAACCCTGGCCGCCGCTGGAGGCTTCTTTACTGAAGTAAATGTGTTCGTCGTAGGCGAGATCGAGCGCATCGGCAGTCATCAACATGTCGTCGCGCGCGAGCAGGTCGCGCTCCCAGGGTTTGACGCCGAGCGACGAGCAACCGCTCGCGGCCAGCAGCGCTGCGATCAACAGCCAGCGGCTTGCGCTATTCACAGGAGTTCCTCGATTTCGCGCTCGTAGCGCCCGGTTTCTTTGGTGTAAAACCCGATGTGGCGCTTGACGACCTCGCCGGAAGGGGAAATCAGGTAAGACGTCGGCATGGCTTCGAGCTGGAACTGCTCGGCGAGCCGGCCGCTGGGATCGTGGTAAATGTCGAAGTCCGCCGGTATCTGGTCGAGGAACTTGTGCATCGCCCCGCTTTCGGAGTCGAGGTTGACCGTGATCACGGTAAAGTCCTTCGCCGGGTATTTTTTCACCAGGCCGTTCATCCACGGAAAGGATTCGCGGCACGGCTTGCACCACGAGGCCCAGAAATCGAGGTAGACGACCTTGCCGTGCTGTGCCTTCAGGTCGAGGTCGCCGATGTCGTAGACTTCCGCCTTCAGCGGCAAGGCAACGAGCAGTATCAGGAACAGGTAATGCTTCATCTGGAATTCTCTGGATATGTTACGAATACTATGACAGCCACACCGATGCTATCGTTCCAAATGTATACGCAATGTTAATCGCCGAAACCGACCCGCGAGACGATACCGCCGCCGGGATTCGGCTCGAGTTCGAGCGACCAGTTCTGGTATTCGCAGACCAGACGCGAAATATACAGGCCAATGCCGTAGCCCCGGCTTTGCTGTCCGCGGTAGCCGAAATCGAAGATGCGCTTGAGCGATTCGGGGTCGATCCCGATGCCGCTGTCGGCGATCGACAGCACCCCGTCCCGCATCTCGATCAGGATCGAGCTTCGATCGCC
>JASFKL010000436.1:0-3056 GCA_050118655.1 Gammaproteobacteria bacterium
GCCCGATCCCGGCCTCGGCGAGGCAGCGCAGGCCGACGAAAGAATCGCAGCGCGCGGAAATATTCCGCTGATCCACGGCGCCGCCGAACCAGCTGCCGACCGGTGTTTTCGCGAGATCGTCGGCGAAGCCGATCCAGCGCCCGCTCGATAAATCCGGCGGCGTCTCCGCAACTAATTCGGGCAACGCGTAGAAGCCGAACTCGATATCGCAGAGCCGGCGGCCGACGAGGTTGCCTTCGGGCTGCCCGGTCGGTCGAATCGCGACATCGGCGTCGCGGCGGTTGAGATCGAGAATGCTGTTGGTCACCAGCAGGTCGATCACGATATGCGGGTGCCGGTGGCTAAAGCTGGAGAGATGCGGGCCGAGCACCGAGAGGATAAAGCTATCGGTAGTGGTGACTCGCACCTCGCCCTCGAGCCTGAGTTCGCGGCCCGCGATCTGGCGCTGCATGTCGAACAGCGTATTCTCGACCTCGCGCGCGGCATTGATCATCTTTTCGGCTTCCGGCGTCATCGCGTAGCCGCCGTCGCCGCGATCGAAGATGCGGCAATTCAGGTCTTGCTGAAAACGGTTGATTCGGCGCAGCACCGTGGTGCGGTTGACGCCGAGTTCGCGCGCGGCTGCCGAGATCGACCCCTTGTTGGCGACCACCAGCACGTAGCGCAGGTTATCCCAGTTGATGTGCTGCATATTTGCAGCACTATAACGCAAAAATAGACAATATGATGTAATTTTCTGACAGCTTATAATACCCGGGTCATATCGACGAACCCGATGTAAGGAGAACTCCATGAAATTCACAACACGACTCTGCCTGCTGACGATCGGCCTCGGACTGGCCGCTCAAAGCTTCGCCGCACGGGACCCCAATGAAGATGCAATCAAGGCGCGGCAGGCTCAAATGCAGCTGCGTTCGTTCAACGCCGGCCCGTTGTTCGGCATGGCCCGTGGAAAGATCGACTACGACGCGGCGCTGGCCGGCAAGCTAGCAGGCAACCTCAAGCTGATGCTCGATCTCGACAATAGCCGTGCCTGGGCCGCCGGGACCGACAACGAGGCCTATCCCGGCAAGACCAGCGCGCTGCCCAAGATCTGGGAAACTTACCCCGAGATCGCCGATTACGGCAAGAAGTACAAGGAAGCCGTCATCGCGCTCGCTTCCGCCGCCGGCAACGGCGTCGACGCGCTGCGGCCCGCGGTCGGGGATCTCGGCAAGGCCTGCAAGGGATGCCACGACAATTTCCGCGAGAAGAAGTAACTCACCCGGCATCGCCGGAATCTCAATCTGTTTCAATACAAGCCGCGGGGCCGGGTATCCGGCCTCGTGGCGGCGTGGAAATATTCACGGTGCGAAAGCCCGTCGGTGTTGTTAGTCTTGTCGCGATGTCGATTGCAAGGCTCATACTGATTTCGCTTTGCCTGTCGGGGAGCTTGTCGCCATTGCAGGCAACCGCCCAGGACGGGCAACAGGCAAAACCGTTCGCGCGCGGCGAATACGTGACACGGATCGCCGGCTGCCGGCACTGCCACACCGCCGAGGACGGGACCCCGTTCGCGGGCGGCCGACCGCTCGAGACCCCTTTCGGAACTTTTTACACGCCCAATATAACCGCCGACGAGTCGGCCGGTATCGGCGCCTGGAACGAGACCGACTTTCTGCGCGCTCTCGGTCAGGGCGTGGCGCCGGACGGCAGCCACTTTTACCCGGCTTTCCCCTATACCTCCTACACCCGGATGACCGCCGGGGACGCGCGCGCGATCTACGCCTACCTGCGTTTGCAACCGACATCGGACCAGGTCAATCGCGAACACGACATCGCCTGGTACTTGCAATGGCGGTTCGCCGCGCAAGTCTGGCAATGGCTGTTCTTCACGCCCGGCGAATTCACCCCTGACAGGGAGCGCAGCGCGGCATGGAATCGCGGCGCTTATATCGCGCAGGCGCTCGGGCATTGCAGCGAATGCCACACGCCGCGCAATCTGTTCGGCGCGCCGAAGTCGGACCTCGCTTATGCCGGCAACCCGGACGGGCCCGACGGCGAACTGGTCCCCAACATTACCTCCGACAGGGAAACCGGGATCGGCGACTGGAGCCGCGAATCCCTTGAGCTGTTCCTGCGTTTCGGCGAGTTGCCGGACGGCGAATACACGACCGGATCGATGGGTGAGGTGATTAGAGGAATCGGCAAGCTGACCGACGAGGATCGCGCCGCGCTGATCGAATACCTGCGCGCGCTGCCGCCGATCCGCAATTCCGTCGATCAATAAATCGAACCGCCGGGAAGTCATTACGACGCATTACTGCCGGGAGCCGATCGCGCACGGCGATTCACAAACCCGCCGGCAGGGCGTAAGCTTCGCGAAGCTCATTCGCCGAAACCTTATATGCTCAGGATCTTTAACGTCCGCCAGGTGCCCCGCATGGCCTGGAGTTCGCCCTCGCCTTTCAACCTGCGGCCACGACCGCTGACCCTGGTCTACCTGAGCCTGGGCCTGGTGCAATTCGGCCTCGGCGAAGCCCTGCTGATCGCCAGCGGCGCGGGGGTCAGCCCGTGGACGGTTTTCGCGCAGGGCGTCGCGCTCAATACCGAGTGGAGCATCGGTTTCAGCACCATGGTGATCAGCTTCGCGATCCTGTTGCTGTGGCTTCCGCTGAGACAGAGGCCGGGTATCGGCACCATCTTGAACGCGCTGATCATTGCCTTCACGATCGACTATTCGCTGACCTGGCTGCCGTATCCGGCAGAGCCCGGCTGGCGGCTGGCGCAAGCCGCGGTCGGCGTGTTGCTGGTCGGCATTGCCTCGGGCATTTACCTGGCCGCCAACCTCGGCCCGGGGCCGCGCGACGGTTTGATGACCGGGTTACAGGCGCGCAGCGGCCTGCCGATCGCCACGATTCGCATCGCCATCGAAGTCGTCGCGGTATCGTTCGGCTGGTATCTCGGCGGCACGGTCGGCGCCGGTACGCTGTTGTTCGCTTTCGGCGTCGGACCCTGCGTGGCGACCGGTATCCTGCTGGTGAAAAAGTTTCTCTAGGCGGCCAGTACGGGCAGGC
>JASFKL010000437.1:0-3032 GCA_050118655.1 Gammaproteobacteria bacterium
GTACAACAACAAAAATGACGTGCCCACCTTCGGGGTTTCCGCCACCGTCGTCACCTCGCGCAAGGTTCCCGAGGAAGACGTATACACCCTGGTCAAGGCGGTGTTCGACGGACTCGACCAGTTCAAAACCCTTCATCCCGCGTTGCGGCACCTCAAGGCCGAAGAAATGTATCGTGAAAGCCTGTCCATACCGCTGCACGAAGGCGCCGCCCGATATTACCGGGAGATCGGTTTACAATGATCCGCGCGCGAATACCCTGCGGCCCGCCGGATGCCGATTGAGGCCCGGGTTCCGCCGCCGAGGTCGAGTTTTCGCTGGCGGCTCCTGCTGGCCTTTTTCGGCGTTAGCTCGTTTGCCATAGTCGGCGGCGCGGTCGCCTTTTATGCGTTGTCGAATATCGAGAACGTGCTGGTCCGCATTACCGACCAGTCGGTTCCCTCCGTGCTGGTCTCGTTGCAGCTGTCGCGCGACGCCGAACGCCTGGTTTCGGCCGCCCCGGTTCTGCTCGCTTCCAGCAACCAGGACGAACACCAGCGACAGGCGACGAGCATTCGTAACGATATAGCCCGCCTCAAGGGCGTACTGGAAAGCCTCAAACAATACCGTATCGACGCCTCGGTGATCGAGCAGATAGCCGAGGCCGTCGACTGGCTGACTCTCAACCTGATCAGCATGGAGACGACGGTCGGCAACGCGCTGACCATCGGCGAACAACGCAAGGCGCTGACCCGGGAAGCACTCGAACTGGCGTCGGCGATAAGACTCGAGTTGGGGCAGTCTCCCGAAAAATCGAATGTCCTCGAAGGCACACCGTCGGCGGCTACGGACACGGGCAACACTTCGACACGGGACATCGACTCCCTGAGAGTCGTCTTGCGCCTGAGATTCGAAGTGGCGGCGCTCGCCGACCAACTCTCCTCGATCGGTTTGATCGACGATCCCGGGAAGCTGAAAGCCACGAGGCAGAAACTCGCAGACTCGAGCGAAAGCATGAGAACGCTGATCCAGCAACTCGGTACGACGCGCAGGTCCGCTATCGGGGACCGCGCGGCGCGGTTCTTCACCTACGTGGACGGTTCGAAAAGTATCGCGAGAATCCGCTCGCTGGAACTCGAGGCGCGGCAAAATGCGCAAAGACTACTGAGCGAAAGTACCAAGGCGTCGCGGAAACTCACCGAAACCATCGACAGCCTCGTCGAAAACACCGGGGAGGAAATCAACCGGGCGGGGGCCGCGGCGCGCCAGGAACGGCGCACCGGTACCGTGCTGCAGGTGGCGGCCGTGGTGCTGAGCCTGCTGAGCTCGGTGCTGATCGTCTGGCTTTACGTCCAGCGAAATCTCATCAGCCGCCTCACGGCGCTGAGCCGCAGCATGCTTTCCATCGCGGGAGGAGACCTGGATGCCAGAATTCCCTCGGGCGGCACGGACGAAATTTCCAGCATGAGCGACGCACTCACCGTGTTTCGGGCGGCAACCGCCGAGCGCATGGCGGCCGAACGGGCCCGGGCCAATTTGTCGCGCTACTTCTCTCCCAACCTCGCGGAGCACCTGGCGCAAAATCCGGGTACCCTCGAAGTCGGCGGCGAGCGACGCGAACTGACTTTCCTGTTTACCGATCTCGCGAGCTTTACCACCCTGGTGGAAAGGCTCGATCCCGCCGTCATCGTCTCGGTAATGAACGATTACATCGGCGGAATTTCGGCGATCGTTTTCGAGCATGGCGGGACGGTCGATACCGTGGTGGGCGACGCGGTGCACGCGATTTTCGGCGCCCCCCTGGAACAGCCGGACCACGCCGAAAAGGGGGTTGCCTGTGCGCTTGCGATCGACGTCTTCAGCCGCGGCTTTGCCGAGGACAGGGCCGGCGAAAACATCCCCATGGGCATGACCCGCATCGGCGTCCATACGGGATCGGCTATCGTCGGAAATTTCGGCGGCGAAAATTACTTTCACTACACCGCGCACGGCGACGCGGTAAACACGGCCGCCCGGCTCGAAACGGCTAACAAGGCATTCGGCACCCGGATGTGCGTGAGCGCCGATACCGTGAAAGCGATTCCCGGATTCGTCGGCAGACCGATAGGCAACCTGACCCTGAAAGGCAAGGCGAATGAAATCTTCGCCTTCGAGCCGCTCGATCGATCGCAAGCCGGTTCCGAAAGGCTCAACGAATACCTGCAAGCCTTCGAAATGCTCCGGGACGGCGACCCGGACTGTCTACGCGCCTTCGCGAGTTACGTCGGTAAATACGAAGGCGATACGCTGGCGAATTTCCACCTGCAACGCTTGCTCGCCGGACAGATCAGCACCCGGATCTCGCTGACCGAAATCTGAACCTGCCCCTCCCCGCGTGCAATAAATAGGGGGACACATTACTCAATTACCGTAATTCAATTCGGGTAATTGAGTAATGTGTCCCCCGAATTGTGGGACTCAGGCCGACTCGGGGACGCGGTTACGCTCTTCGAGCACGGGTCCGACCGTGGCCGCGATATCGCGCAGCAAATCCTCGGTGGTTTCCCAGTCGATACAGGCATCGGTGATCGACACGCCGTATTCCAGCTTGCTCAGGTCGGCTTGCAGCGGCTGGCTGCCGGCGCCGATATTGCTCTCCAGCATCAGGCCGATGATCGAACGGTTGCCGGCCGCGATCTGCGCGGCGATCTCGCGCGCGACCACGGGCTGCTGGTTGTGATCCTTGTTCGAGTTGGCGTGGCTGCAATCGACCATGATGTTGGGCGCGAGCCCGGCAGCGATCAGCTCGGCTTCCGCCCGGGCCACGTTTTCGGCGTCGTAGTTCGGACCGTTGCTGCCGCCGCGCAATACCAGGTGCGCGTCCGGGTTGCCGCGGGTATGCATCACCGCCACCTGCCCGCCGGCGCTGATGCCGAGAAAACTGTGCGGACTGGCGACCGATTGCAGCGCGTTCAACGCCACCTGCAGGCTGCCGTCGGTACCGTTCTTGAAACCGACCGCGGAACTGAGCCCCGAGGCCATTTCGCGATGCTTTTGCGATTCGGTGGTGCGTGCG
>JASFKL010000438.1:0-3029 GCA_050118655.1 Gammaproteobacteria bacterium
AGGACGGCATCGTGCTGGTCGATTACGACAAGTGTATCGGTTGTGAATACTGCTCCTGGGCCTGCCCTTACGGTGCGCGCGAGATCGACGAACAGCAAAAGGTGATGAAGAAGTGCACCCTCTGCGTCGATCGCATTTACGACCAGTCGCTGCCGGAAGCCGAGCGTAAACCGGTCTGCGTGCTTTCCTGCCCGACCAGCGCGCGTATCTACGGCGACATTCACGATCCCGACTCGGAAGCCTCGCGCGCGATCAACGCGGCCGGCGGTTATCAGTTGATGCCCGAGTGGGGTACCAATCCGGCGAATCATTACCTGCCGCGGCGCAAGGTCGAGATCGCGGTGCGCGAGGAAGACCTGCAGCGCAGTGACAACCCGCTGCGCAAGGAAGACCGCGGGCCGCGGCCGCCGACCACCCGTACCACGCTCGACGATTCCACCTCGTGGTAAAGCGGAGGCAGTCATGAAACCCGCACTTTCGGTTATCCTGTTGACGACCCTGATCGGCGCCGGCCAGGGGCTGTTCCTGGCCTGGTACAGTGCCGAGTGGCTGACCCTGCTCAGGCTGCAGGTAGCGGGCGCGCCGAGCGGCGGCGGGCTGGCCGCGTTGCTGAGTTTCGCGTTGCTGGGGGCAGGGCTGCTGGCCTCGTTTTTCCACCTCGGCCATCCCGAACGGGCCTGGCGCGCGGCGGCCATGTGGCGCAGTTCGTGGCTGTCGCGGGAAGTCATCGCGCTGCCCGCGGCGATGGCGTTGATCGGCGCCTGTGCACTGATCAGCCTCGGCGGCCTGGACCGGGAAATCGGCTCGATCGGCGACGGCATCCCGCTGATGCTGTCGACCCTGGTCGGGCTGGCCGCGGCTGCCGCGGTATGTGTCCTGTTCGTCTGTACCGCGATGATCTATGCCTGCCTCAAGTTCCTGCGCCAGTGGCACAGTCCGTTGACGGTGCTGAACTTCTTCCTGCTCGGTTCGGCATCGGGAGCCACGCTGGCGACCGCGCTGGCCGCGCTTATAGCCGATCCCCGTTTCGGCTACTTCGCGGGACTGGCGATGCTGCTGACTTTTTTCGCCCTGCTGTCGCGCCTGGCGAGCCTCGGCCGAAATCGGCGCTTGCGCGGCGCATCGACGCTGCAATCGGCGATCGGCGTGCATCATCCCAAGATCCGCCAGATCGCCCAGGGCGCGATGGGCGGCAGTTTCAATACGCGCGCCTTCGTCCACGCCTACGGGGCATCGGTGGTGCGCCTGGCGCGGCGCGGATTCCTGTTATTCGCCTTTTTGGTGCCGTTCGCGCTGCTCGCCGTCGCCGGCGAATCCGCTGCGTGGTTCTGCGTGGCCGCGTTCCTGGTGCAGCTGGCGGGTCTGATGGCCGAGCGCTGGTATTTTTTCATCGAGGCAGAGCACCCGCAAAACGTCTATTACCAGGTAATTTCCTGACCCCTCCACGAGTTTTTGGTCAGATCAAAAACTCACGGGCCGTGGCTATCCGGTAATTATTGTTCTGACCAAAAACTGGTTGATAAAACCGGAAAATCAGATGTCTATAGCGGAAAAGTGCTCGCGGGCGGCTTCGCGAAACGCGCTAGCCTGGTCGCGGTCCGGAATTGCCCCGGCGATGTAATCGATCGCCCTGGCGACGTCGTTGCCGTTCTCGAACGCCTCGTCGACGATCATCTCGGCGACCACGCCCACGTATTCGATGGCGATTTCGAGCATTTGCGCCCTGATCGGGTCGCCCCCCCGCCGGCCGACCGCCGGGGTTATCGAGGACGACGGAGTAGAAATGCCGCCGTCTCCGCCCGGATCGATGAGCTGCATGAAGCTGTCGGTAGGCATGAATTCCGGCTCCTCGTCCTCGGGCGCGTTGGCGTAGGTGAACTTGACCAGGCTGCCTTCGGCCAGCATCTGTATCGCCTCGCCGGGCTCGCCGGAGCGGCAGTAGAGGCGGGTCAGCTTGCCGCGCGAAAACCTCAGGAATATGGAGCGGTTGCTTTCCGTCAGTATCGTCAGCAAGCCGGTGTCCCGCGTCGAGATGATCTGTTTCAACTGATTGAACAGTTGTGCCTTAGGAACGAACTGGGACTGTGCCATGGGGGTTGTCGTGGAAATTCTCCGGGTAACGCGGGCCAATCATCGCGAATCCCGTATTTCGCGTCAAACGCCGTTGTGATGAATTCCGCAGCATCGATCAGCGGTTGGCTTTCATGTCCTTGATGCGCTTCATGATGATCGAAACGCTGGTGCGCATGCGTTCGAAAGCCTGGGCGACATCCTGGATTTCGTCATCCGACCTGACGGTGATGGTTCTCGAGGTATCGCCCTTGCTGACCGCATCGGCGAGCTCGCGCAAATCGAGCAGCGGCCGGGTAATCGTCCTCGAAAGCATGCCGGCGACGAATACTGCCATCGCGAATACGATTACCAGTACGATGACGAGGATTACGATCATGCGGTGCTGCGAGGTCCTGAGACTGGCCTGCACGCTCGCCAGGCCTTCGATCGGAGCCAGTGCAATCGAAGTCGGCTGCTGTACGATCACCGACCAGTTGAAGCCGGGAAAGCGAGTCACCACGGTGCGATAGAGTTCCGGACCCGCCGATCTGGCGTAGCCGAGGACGCGGTCGCTGCCGATCACGTAACCGCGGTTTTCGCTCGAGAATACCTTTTGTATCGCCGGGTCGGTACTGTTGCGCAGGTTTACCGCCTCGACCATGATGCGTTTGCTGTCGTGCTTGGTTCCGGTTTCGGCGAGCAGCAAACCGCCGCTGCTGATTACGCTGACCGAACCGCCCGGCACGTCGCGCGCGCCGTTGTCGGCGACTTCCTGGATCAGGCTGACGCCGAGCACGGCCTTCATCACGCCGAGACTGCGTCCCGATGCCGGGTCGTCGATACGAACCGAGATATCGATCGACCAGATACCCGCGGAATCGTCGTACTCGACCTCGCCGACCGAGATACCGTTTTCCCAGGCCGATTTCCACCAGTTCTCGTCGCGCTGCACGAAATCCGAGGTCGGGTTGGTGAGC
>JASFKL010000439.1:0-3027 GCA_050118655.1 Gammaproteobacteria bacterium
CATCGGCTGCAGAAACAGGAAAGAAGCATCGCTTTCGTCGGCCTCCGCCACCAGGTAATCGCTGTCGCCGAGACGCGCATGGCGTCCCGAGCTGATGAGCTGTCCGCCGATGACATAAGTGGGATCGATGTCTCCCGCCGCCAGCACGCTGGCCACCAGACTGGTGGTGGTGGTCTTGCCGTGGGTCCCGGCGACCGCGATGCCGCGCCGGAACCGCATCAGTTCGGCGAGCATTTCGGCGCGCCGCACGACCGGAATGCGATTTTCGCGTGCAGCCTCGATCTCCGGGTTGTCGGCGGCGATTGCCGTCGACACCACGACCACGTGCGCATCGTCGAGATTTTCGCTGCGATGGCCGATGGCGATCTCGATACCGAGATCGCGCAAGTGCCTGACCATCGCATTCTCGGCGATGTCGGAGCCGGTGATACGGTAACCGAGGTTGTGGAATACCTCGGCGATACCGCTCATGCCGGCGCCGCCGATGCCGGTGAAATGGATGTTGCGGATGCGCCGCATGAAATGCCGTGGGGCTTTGCTCACGAGGCTGCCCCCGCGAGTATCCCGTCGACCAGGCGCTCGGTGGCATCGGCCTGGAAACAGGCGCGCGCCCGCTGCGCCATGGCCACCAGCGCGGGCCGGTTTTGCTGGAAGAATTTGATCTTCAACGCCAGCTCCCTGGCCTCGAGATCCGCCTCGCGGACGATCTGGGCAGCCTGTTGCTGCTCGAGGTAACTGGCGTTGAAATACTGGTGGTCGTCGACCGCGTAGGGAAACGGAACCAGGATCGAGGCCACGCCGACCGCGGTCAGTTCGGCGATGGTCAGCGCGCCGGCGCGACAAATTACCAGGTCCGCCCAGAGATAAGCCTCGCGCATGTCTTCGATGAAGCGCACTACCTCGGCATGCACGCGTGCCTCGCGGTAATGCCGCTCGCAAGCTTCGAGATGGCGCTCGCCGCACTGGTGGCGGATCAACGGGCGCTGCTCGTGGTCGAGGCAGGCCACGGCGGCGGGCACGATGCGGTTCAGCGCGGCGGCGCCGAGGCTGCCGCCGATAACGAGCAAGTGCATCTGCTGCCCCGCTCTCGCCTCGAGGCGCGCGGCCGGATCGCCCAGTTCGGTGAAGCTCGCGCGCACCGGGTTGCCGATGCATTCGCCGCCCGGCACCGCCGCGGCGGCTTCCGGAAAGGCGAAGAAACTGCGAGTCGCCAGGCGGCTTAAAATCCGGTTGGTCAGGCCGATGACGGAATTCTGTTCGTGTACGAACAGCGGGATGGCGAGCAGCCAGGCCATCAGGCCGCCCGGCCCGGCCACGAAGCCACCCATGCCGAGCACCGCCTTGGGACGATTGCGGCGCAGCACGCCGAGCGCCTGCCAGCAGGCACGCAATAGCCTGAGCGGCGCCAGCAAGAGCGACAAGGCGCCCTTGCCGCGCAATCCCTGGATGCTGAGCCATTCGATCGCAAATCCCGCGGCCGGCACGACCCGCGCCTCTATTCCGGAGCGGGTGCCGAGCCAGACGACGCTCTCGCCGCGCTCGCGCAGGTTCTCGGCGACCGCCAGCGCCGGGAACACGTGGCCCCCGGTGCCCCCGGCCATCACCAGGATGGGCTTTTGCAGCGGCCGGTTCACGATCGCCCCCGCCTGCCGTTGCGCGCCGGCGCCGAACCGTCGACCAGCCGGTACTCGTAGTAAACCCGGAGCACCATGCCCACCGCGAACGACATACTGAGGATCGAGTTGCCGCCATAGCTGATGAACGGCAGGGTCAAACCCTTGGTCGGCAAGGCGCCCATGTTGACGCCGATATTGATAACTGCCTGCAGCGTAATCAGCAACCCTACCCCGTAGGCCAGGTAAGCGCCGAAAGCCTGTTCGCGCAGCATCACCATGCGCGCGATCGCGAAGCAGCGTAGCGCGAACGCCGCGAACAGGCCGATCAACAGCAACTGGCCGGTAAAACCGAACTCTTCGGCAAAAATCGCGAACAGGAAATCGGTATGCGCCTCGGGCAGGTAAAACAGTTTCTGGATGCTGCCGCCGAGACCCGCGCCGAACCAGCCGCCGCTGCCGATTGCGATCAGCGACTGGGTCAGCTGAAATCCGCTGTTGAAGGGATCCGCCCAGGGATCGATGAAGGAGGTAATGCGCGCCAGCCGGTAAGGCGATGACACCGCCAGCAAACCCATGATACAGAGGGTTCCGGTGACGAACAGCAGGAACTGTCCGAAGCGCACCCCGCCGAGGAAAATCAATCCCAGGCCGGTGGTCAGCAAAACGGCCGCGGCGCCGAAATCCGGCTCCATCACCAGCAGGCCGCTGGCGACCGCGAGAATCAGCATCGGCTTGATAAAGCCCATGGTATTGGTCTTGATTTCGTCGCAGCGGCGGATCAGGTAGCCGCTCAGGTAAACCACCAGGAACAGCTTGGCGATCTCCGAAACCTGGAAGGTGAACAGGCCGAAGTTGAGCCAGCGGGTGCTGCCGTTGACCGTGTGGCCGACCCCCGGGATCAGCACGAAGGCCAGCAATACGATGGACCCCAGCATCAGGACCATGCCGTTGTTTTTCCAGAATTCGAGCGGAATCCGGCTCGCGAACCATAGCAGCGCGGCGCTCAATAATACGCGCAGGAACTGGCGCTTGGCATAGTAAAACGGATCGTGGGTTTGCTGGTCGGCGATACCGATCGACGCCGAGGCCACCATCACCAGGCCGATACTGACCAGCACCAGGTAAAGCAGCAGGATGACGCGGTCGTATTCCGGCGCGAAATCGTCTTCGGCCGGACGCGCGGAACCCGCGGTTCTGATCGCCTGGTTACTCATTGTCGAGCTCCCTGACCAGGCGCATGAAATCGTCGCCGCGCGCTTCGAATTTTTCGTACATGTCGAAACTTGCGCAGGCCGGCGCGAGCAGCACGCAATCGCCGGGTTCGGCGCATTCCCGCGCGCGCCGCACCGCTTCGGTCATGTCCCGGACTCGTTCGATGCGGGTCGCGTCCTGCCAGGCCCGTTGCAGCCGC
>JASFKL010000440.1:0-3009 GCA_050118655.1 Gammaproteobacteria bacterium
GGCGTTGACTAGTTTATCCATGGTGATATTTCCTTCGGTTATCACGGGTTCAGGGAGCACATTATCCGGTTACCCGAATTATCCGCAAGCCGCTACGACACCCGGTATCGGGTAAATTCCCCGGCCCGGACCCCTGCCCCGGTTTACCGGTTCAACCGTTGGCGGGCCAGGGCCGCAGACCGTCCGCCTCGATCCAGGCGCTGACCCAGCCGGGCAGTTCCGGGCCCATGTCGACACCGAATTTTTCCATGACCTCGGCGGCGGGTACCAGGCCCTGTTTCGAGGTAGCGCCGACCTTGAGCAGCGCCGAGCAGCAAATCCTGTCGTCGCGGTGGAACTCGTGCAAAAAGTAAAACCAGCGGCCGTCGTGGCAGACGAGTTCGGAAGTGACGGTAAACCTCGCGAACAGCGGAATCCTGCGCCGGTAACGAATGCTCGTGCCGCCGACCGCGAGCCCCCATTTTTGCCGGCGCATCAGCTCGACGAAACCGACTCGCACCGAGTAATCCCAGCGCGCGAGCTCGGTGTAAACCAGGTAGCGGGCATTGTTCAGTTCGCCGAACAGGTCGGCGTCGGTCAGACCGACCCTGAATTTCAGCTCCGTTCGGTCCTGCACTTGCAGTTTCGGACTGTGCTTCGCCTTCCACAGGATCCGGGCAAGTTTGAGATACGGGTACATGATATCCGCCGACGGTATACCGATTCACCGGCGGCGTAAAGATTCGCTCCCCGGCAGCGCCCCGATCGGCAGGCAGGTGCTAACCGTTGCCGCGTCGAAACACGATGAACAGCAGCCATCCGCCGATCACGACCGTCGAATAAGTCAGCGAAAATACCGGATAGACGTAGAGCGCGAACAGGTTTCTCGCGCCGTCGTCGAGCGCCAGTTGGTACCAGGCGCGCTCGCTTTCGCTGAAGGAGGCGACTTCGGACTCGCTCCAGATACCGTCGCCATTGCGGTCGAGAACCCGCAAGTAGTCGATAAGCGCATCGTCGAGATACCACCAGAGGCAGATGACCAGCAGCGACATGGCCGCGGCCGAGCCGAACAGCAGCAGCGCGGCACGCGGCAGCAACGCCGCGGGACGGCGGACGGCGAACAGCAGCAGGAAGGGTATCGCCAGCGCCAGGAAGTAACCGGCGGTCAATGCGAAACTCGCGATTTCGATTTTCATAAGTCCACTTCGGCAACGGCCGGCCGCGGAAAACGAATCGCACGGCCGGCAGTCATGGCAATCGGGCCGGGGGATTTCGGCGGGCCACCAAGCTGCAGCGAATCGCTAGAATATTCGCGCGTAAATCTCGCGCGGATGTTCGCAGATTTCATCGGCCCCGGCCGCCAGCAATTCCTGCTTCGTGCCGTAACCCCAGAGCACGCCCAGCGCCCGGATTCCATGATTCCTGGCGCCGAGAATATCAAACTTTCTATCGCCGATCATGACCGCATGCGCGGGTGAAATGCCCTCGCGCTCGAGGACATGAGCCAGCAACTCGGTCTTGTCGGAGAGCCTGCCGTCGAGCCGACTGCCGTAAACCGTACCGAAGTAGCGCCGTAAATCGAAGTGCTCGACGATTCGCTCCGAGTACAGCGTCGGTTTGGAGGTAACGACGTGGATCGAGTCGGCCTTGCCGGTCAGGCTCTCGAGGCACTCGCGAATCCCGTCGTAGACCCGGTTCTCGTAGAGGCCGACGGTCGCGAAGCGTTCGCGGTAGATTTCCACCGCGGGCTCCACCCGATCGTCACCGCAGAGTTCGCGCAACGCATCGCGCATCGGCGGACCGATGTACGACTCCAGGCGGATAGCAGGATCGATCTCTATACCCAGGCGGGAGAGCGCGAACTCGAAGCAGTTGACTATGCCCTCCCGCGGGTCGGTCAGGGTACCGTCCAGGTCGAAGAACAGGTGCATCGGCCGGCCGTCAGCCCGGTGCCCGGGCATCTCGCCCGCGCGAGGGCCGCCAGGATTCAAGCGCCCCCTCCTCCGGCTTGCGGGGAGTCTTCCCCTCCGGCGGGCGGCCGCCGCCATATCGGATTGTCCGGCTTCGAATACAGGTACAGCGCGACATAGTTCGGGATCGACAAGGACCAGCCGATAGCGAGCGCGATGAGGTAGACGGCTCCGCTCATGCCGGCCGACAGATCGATATCGGTCAGGTACGGATAGACGATATCGGCGCCGACGACCGCGACCAGCACCGGTAGCCAGACGGAGGCCGTAAAGATGCGTTTCATGAACACGTAGCCGAACAGGCCCAGCAAGCCGGCCAACAGGAACGGCAGGTAAACGTAGTCCCAGGGACCGGTTTCGGCAACCAATAGCAGGTCGGGCAGGCTCATGATCATCACCAGCGTGTAGACGACGAAATAAACCTTCCACCACAGGGAGCGGGTTGGTTTTTCGGCGACTTCGACGTCGGCCTGCGGCGCCTTGTAGGGATTGTCTTCCATTTTATCGAGCCTCCATCACGCATCCGCCTGCCGGATTGCCGCGCGTGGCAATCGTGTCTCCGGCCCCGCCATCAATCGGGGTTGTCCCGGCGCGCCAGTTCGGCCAGTGCCGAGATCGCTTTTTCGGCATCGTCGCGCGGCACGAAAATGTGGTCGTGAAAATAACCAGCGATCACGTTCGCGCTGATTCCGTGCTCGGTGAGTTTAGCCGAAAACGCCGCCGTCAGGCCAACCGCCTGCAGGCTGGAGTGCACGGTCAGAGTAATACCCCTGAATACCGATTCGTATTCGAGCCCCTGCTCGTCGGCTTGGGGCCGCGGCACCACCAGCGTCAGCCCCTCGCCTTCCGACACCGCGGCGACGGGCTCGAGTTGCGCGTGATCGCCGTAGCGCGCATCCGGGAAAGAAACGAATACGAATTCGCCATCGATCAACACCGGGGACATGTATGCCAGTAATCTGTCGAGGTCTAGTTCGCCGCTCATCTTCGTCACTCGATCCAGGGCCCTTAGCGGGTACTGCCCGGGCATTCTGCTGCCATCATTGCCACCGGTAACCCG
>JASFKL010000441.1:0-3003 GCA_050118655.1 Gammaproteobacteria bacterium
GGGCCGATGTCTTGGTGAAGCCGACCGGCTCGACGCGCCGCACCCGGCCGGCAAGCGGTTTTTCGCCGCCCCAGCGTTCGTACAGCACGGGCATGCCCGGTTTGATCTTCACCGCGTCCGCGGAAAGGACATCGGTCTCGATTTCCAGCGAGCGGGTGTCGCCGATTTCCAGCAGGGGCTGCCCGCGGCTCACCACGCCCTCGCATTCCTGGTTCAGCTTGAGAATCCTGCCGGTGACGGGCGCGGCCACGCGCACGATATCTTCCGGATCGGACGACCTGTTGCCCGTGAAACGCAGCGCCGTTCGCGCGGCTTCGAGCTCGTATTTCGCAACCTCCACGGCGAAGCGGGCGGAGCGCAGCGCAGCCTCGGTACCGCGCTTGACCGCCCTGGCCTGATCGAGCCTTTCTTCCGAAATGTGGCCTTCTTCGACCAGCGGTTCGAGTCGCGCCAGTTCCGTGCCGGCCAGGTCGGCCTCGGCCTGCGCGGCGCTGACATTCTGTTCAGCGGCGCGCAACGAGGCTTCCCCGGCCGCGACCCTTGCCTGCGCCTCGGCCCGGCTGCGCGGATCGAGCGCCTGCGATTGCAAGGGGTTGATATTGATCAGCGTCTCGTCTTTCTCGACCAGGTCGCCCACTTCCAGGTCGACACGGCAAGTGGTGCCGGCGACCGGCGCGGTAATGATATAGCGATCGATCACGCGGGTTTTACCCTCTTCCTGGACGGTGACCTGCATCGGGGCACGGTGCGCCTCGGCGATGTCGACCAGTCGCGGCTGGGGCCTGAAGCTATACACCAGTGCGGCCACGATGACGAGTAAGACAGCCAGCCAGATGATGCGTCGTTGCCATTGCACTTTCATCGTTACTCCTTCGTTTTCAATACTTCGATCAGGTCAAGATTGTCCAGCCGGCGTCGCACCAGCAGAGCCGAAACGGCGGCGGCGATCAACACCACCAGTGCGGCAAAAGCGTAGGTGGAAGACTCGAGAACCAGGGGTACGCGGTACATTTCGTTGCCGATGCTGGCGGCGATATAGCCGCACAACAGCCAGCCGAACCACAGGCCGATCGGCATCGCGGCCAGGGTCAGCAATGCCAGTTCACCGAGCAGGATGTAGGATATTTCGCCGCGCGTGTAACCCAGCACGCGCAGGCTGGCAAGCTCGCGGCTGCGCTCGGTCAGCATGATGCGCGCGCTGTTGTAGACCACGCCCACGGCGATAACCACCGCGAACAGCGTCGCCACGAAAGTCCAGAACAGCATGGTCTCGTCCATGGTGCGATGAAAGTTCTCGATTTCCTGGGTGCGGATTACGGAACCGACGATTTTCGGCCGTTCCTTCAAATGCCTGTAAATCTCGTTGGCGTATTTTTCGTCGATATAGAGGTAGGCGCCGGAGATGACGTCGCCGTCTCGCATCAGGCGGTTGAGCGCATCGAGGTTCATGTAAGCGCCGACGCCGAGGTCTTCGCGGATCAATGCGGCCACGGGCACCTGCCGGATCGGCATGCTGCCTTCCAGTACTTCCACGGTGAGCGACTCGCCGGTCTTTATACCCAGAATTTCCCTCGCCAGGTAATCGTTCAGAACGATGCCGTCGCGCGGCAGTTCGACGACATTGTGGTCGCTGTCGATCAGGCGCTTGATCGTCGCCCCGGGTTCGAAAGCCGAAATATAAACCCGGTACTCGCGATGCTCGAATCGCAGCCGCGCCGGCACCGTACGAACGGGTTCTCCGTATTCGACGCCGCGCAGGCTCTGCAGTTCGTTGAGTGCTCTGCGCGAGGTCGCTTCGGTGAATCCGACCGCCAGGTCGTCGCGTTGCGACAGGCCGTAGTGCAGGTCCATCATGTAGTTGATCGTGTTTTCCTGGAAGCGGCCGGTCATCAGGATGCCGACGGCCAGCGCGATACCCAGCACCGACAGCAGCGATTTGATCGGTTTGTGGCCCATGTTACGTACGATCATGCGAGTGGGTGCCGCGAACAGGCGTTTCAATCCCATTTCCTCGATCAGCGACGCGCGATAAGCCGCAGGCGCTTCGGGCCGCATGGCCTCGGCGGGCTTCAGGCGCACCGCGGCGCGTACCGCGGCCAGCGTACCAAACAGTCCGGCGGCAAAAGTGATCAGTCCAGCCTGGATAATTCGCAACGGTTGCATTTCGAAATGCAGGAACGGCAGGCGGAAATATTGCACGTAGATTTCGCTGAGCATTACGCCGAGCCAGCTGCCGGCGATGATGCCGGCCACGACTCCGGCCAGTACGATCAACATGATCATCTGCAGGTAATGGATCGCGACGGTAAGGTTCGAGTATCCGAAGGCCTTGAGGGCCGCGATTTGTTCGCGCTGGGTGCCGACGAGACGGGTGACGACGACATTCAGCAGGAACGCCGCCACCCCGAGAAAAATAATCGGAAACAGGCCGGACAGGTTTTCCAGCTGTTGGAGCTCCTGCGCCAGGAACCGATTCGAGGGCTGGTACTCGCGGGCAAAGGCGCCGATGCCGCCGTAGGGCTTGAGAATTTCGTCGATGCGGTCGATCACTTCCTGTTCATCGGCGCCGCGCGTTAGCGTCAACACCGCGTAATTGAACGCGCCCTGCATGTCGTAGGCGTTCGCCAGCGCGGTGCGCCCCATCCACAGGATGCCGTATCGTTCGTAGTCGGGAAACATGCCGCCGGGACGCAGCTGGTGGACGAATTCAGGCGATCCGCCGGTGCCGACGACGCGCAGTTTTTTGCGCTTACCGTTGATGATCACGGCGAGCCGGTCGCCCGGCTGGAAGCCGTGCGCCCCGGCGAAAGCTTCGCTAATGATGATTTCGTCGTTGCGGCCGGCCTCGATCATGCGGCCGGTGCGCAGGTAGAGCCGGTTGAGCAGGGGTTCGCCATCGTCCGGAATCGAGGTTACCGTGCCGACCACGGGCTCGTCGAAACCCTCGATGTCGATGGTCAGCGGCGCCATCACGCGGGTATCGACCTTGTCGACGCCGTCGAT